>NZ_JBITMV010000022.1:1408-94092 GCF_044466625.1 Micromonospora sp. NPDC049366 | reverse complement strand
CGCGTAGGGGCGGCCAGCGGGCGGCCAGCGGGCGGCTGGAGGGGCGCGCGTAGGGGCGGCCAGCGGGCGGCTGGAGGGGCGCGCGTGGGGGCGGCTGGAGGGGCGCGCGTGGGGGCGGCCAGCGGGCGGCCAGCGGGCGGCTGGAGGGGCGCGCGTAGGGGCGGCCAGCGGGCGGCCAGCGGGCGGCTGGAGGGGCGCGCGTAGGGGCGGCCAGCGGGCGGCTGGAGGGGCGCGCGTGGGGGCGGCCAGCGGGCGGCCAGCGGGCGGCTGGAGGGGCGCGCGTGGGGGCGGCCAGCGGGCGGCCAGCGGGCGGCTGGAGGGGCGCGCCAGCGGGCGGCTGGAGGGGCGGCCAGCGGGCACGAAAAAGGGGCGCGCCCCGTGTGGGACGCGCCCCCGTGTGGGTAGCGCTAGCGGGGGCGCGCCCCGTGTGGGACGCGCCCCCGTGTGTCAGGCGAGCGTGGCCACCGCCCCGGCAACGATCGCGTCAATCTCCGCCCCGGCGGGGCGCGCGTCATCCGCCACGCGGTGAACCATGATCGCGCGGGCGGCCCGGTCCGTCATCACGTGCCACGCCGCCCCGGCGCACACGCCCCCGTTGCGGACGTCCGCAGCGATAGCCTGCCGCACCGCCTTTGCGGCAGCCTTGACCGGAATGCCAGCGATCAACCCGAATCGCCGCGCCCCGTCGTCGTCCATCTTGGCGCGCATGGTCGCCTTGGCGGTGGCCGCCTTGGCGGTGCGGGTGCCGGTCGTCTTGGCGGTGGCCGCCTTGGCGGTGCGGGTGCCGGTCGCCTTGGCGGTGGCCGCCTTGGCGGTGCGGGACGCGACCGTTTCCGCGTGCCCGATGATTTCGGCGACCACGTCGGCGGGAACGTCCGCCTTGGCGAGCGCGGTGCGGATGATCTCGGCGAGCGTGGCGTCTGCCTTGGCGGTGGCCGCCTTGGCGGGTGCGCTGGCCGCCTTGGCGGTGGCGGTGCGGGTGCCGGTCGCCTTGGCGGTGGCCGCCTTGGCGGGGGCGCGCCCCGTGAGATCGATGATCTCCACGTTCTTGTCCGCCCACGTGGCCAGGCACTCAGCCGCCGCGCCCGGGGTGGCGGACACCCAGCCGCCCGCCGCCTTGTCGTGGGTCCAGCCGAGACCCTTCCCGCCCATCACGAGGAACGTGCGGCCGACCCCGTCAATGTGGAACGGCAGACCGGTCAGGATCACGCCCCCGTCGGCGGTGCGGGCCAGCGTCGGGGTGGCCGCCTTGGCGGTGGCGGTGGCGGTGCGGGCGGTGCGGGTAGCGGTGCGAGCCATGGTGTGTGCCTCCATCGGTCGGGTGTCGTTCGGACCGTCCGAACAACGTTGAGCCGCCAAGGTGTCAAACGACCGGCCGGTCTGTCAAATCGATCTTGCAAAACCGCAGGTCAGGCCGCATGTCCCATGATCATCACGGCTCGTGCCCGCGTAGGGGTAGGGGGGGACCCCCGCGCGCATGCGCGAGGGCACCGGTACGTTCTGGGCCTCGCGGCGCGTGCAGGTTCGAAAACTTCGAGTGCCGAATTTTCGGGTGCTTTTGCCCCCTGACGATCTTCGTGTCATCGTGGCCGCACGGGTGATCTGTATCCACACGGCGGGTGAAGCCCCAGGCCAGCGATGGTCTGGGGCTTCGTCGTACGCGGGGGAGGTGCAGATGCGTATCAACCGCGACGCCTACCTGACCCGCGCCCAGGCCGCGATCGTGACGCGCGTGAGCGCCGACGCGATCGGCAAGTGGCACGCCCGAGGGTGGTTGAACGCCGATGGAGCGCGTCAGCACCTGACCGTCAAGCGCCTCCCGAACGGCAACCTGCTCTACCGGCTCGGGGACATCCTCGACGCCGAGCGTGACACCGCGCGCAACCCAAACTCGCGGCGCGGCAGCAAGAGGTCCGCGACCCAGCTCCGAGCGACTCCTTCTCCTTCTCGCGCGCACGCGCGCGAGGGTCGGCAGGCGCCGAGCACCGGGGCGGCCCCGCAGGAGAGCTGCCCGCCGCGTACTCCCTTCCACCTCCCGGCGGCTGCCTGACGCTGCGCCGGCTCGGCACGACGAGGGGGTGGCGATGTCGGGGAAGTGGGCGGGAAGCACCCGCCGCAAGCGGCTGCCACCGAACTGGGAGCAGCTCCGCGCCGAAGTGCGCGACCGTGCGGGCGGCCGGTGCGAACACGTCGACGACGACGGGCGCCGGTGCCCGCTCGCTGGCCGGGACTGCGACCACGTCACCCCTGGCGATGACGACTCTCTCGCCAACCTCCAGTGGCTCTGCCCGGGACATCACAGCTCGAAGAGCGGGCGAGAGGGCGCCGCGGCCCGACCGCGTGAGCGCCGGCCACCGGAGAAGCACCCGGGACTGCTGTAGTTCCGACCCATCCCCAAGGAGGTGCGGGTGACGACCGTAGTCGCAGCCGCAGTCAACGGCACCGTCTACATGGCGGCCGACAGCGCCACCAACGTCTACGAGCGTCCGATCATCGGCGGCATCCGGAAGCTGCTGCGCATGCCCGCAGGTGAGGGTGGCGAGGTGCTGATCGGCGTCTGCGGCTCCGGCGGGTTGCCCGGCTGCATCGCGGCGAGCCTGAAGATCGACGGCGTGCCACAGCCGGGCGAGGACGTCAACGCGTGGGCACATGCCGTCGCGTGCGCGATCAGCGAGATCGCCAGCCAGGCTGGCCTGGTCGACGACGGGAAGATGGACGGCGGCGTGCTGCTCGGCTGGGACGGCCGGCTCTGGTCGATCGGCCACTCCACCGCCTGCGCGCACCCTGACGGCCGCGCCGCGCTCGGCTCCGGCGAAGGCCCGGCGATGGGCGCACTGGACGCACTGCTCGACGAAACCGAATGGCACCCGGAGAGCGCGGTGCGTCGCGCGGCCACGATCGCGTGCCGCCGCGACCGCTACTCCGAGCCACCCGTCTGGCTGGAGGTCCTCCGGCCCGCAAGCGAGTCGGTGTGAGCGGTCGAGTGGTGAGAGACGGCAAGAGGTACAGCCCTTTCGACCCTGACGAAGTCCACGCCGACCTGCGGACCGATCCGGCCACGGCGATGCGCAGCATCCTTCTGCAGCCCGCCGTCGTCGAAGCCCACCGCGACTGCTCGACCTGCCTGGATCTGACCCGCGAACTGGCGCCCGAGACGTCGCGGCGAGCGCAGCTCCGCATCTCGATTCCGCAGCTTGCCACCGCGCTGCGGCTGCCCCACGGCATCCGCGTCGCGCGGATGTTCGTGTCCGACGACCCGCAGGTGCTGCACGTGGTGATCGAGGGCGACGCCCTGGACGAGGTGCCGCTCATCGCGCCCACGCCGGTCGTCGAGTTCTGACCCTTCTGCACTTCTCGCGAGCGGCCGTCCCCGGCATGGGGGTGCTGCTGCTCCCTTCCCGACATGGGAGTTGATCAGCATGGCCAAGCCCGGCCCGGCCGCCAAGGCCAACAAGCACGGCCGCGCCCCCTCGGGGGACTGGACCGAGGTCGTCAACCTGCCGTACGAGGGTCCGTCGCTGGACCTGCCGAAGCCGAGGCGCGGCGGCCCGAAGTGGCTGCCCGAGGTGGAGGCGTGGTGGGAGCAGGTGCGGAAGATGCCGCACTGCGCGCTCTGGGAGCCGTCCGACTGGGTGTTCGCGCTGGAGACGGCGTACATGAAGAACGACTGGTGGATGGAGTACCACGGCGGCGTCGTGCACTCGACGAAGAGCACGGAGATCCGCCGGCGCGAGGACCAGATGGGCACGACGCGGGAGGCGCGGCGGAAGCTGCTGATCCGGTACGTCGAGCCGGTCGACGAGACAGACGAGGAGACGACGCCCGGGACGGCGCCGGTCGCGCAGGGCGGTGGGAACGTCATCGGGATCGACTCGCGGCGCGCGCGCGTAGCGGCGGGCTGACCCGTGCCGCGCACTCTGGTGCGCGCCCCCGGCACCACCCGCACGCGCAGCTTGGGATGGCTCGCGAACGCCTGGATGGAGTTCTTCGTCCGGCACGGCCGCGGCGGCGTCATTGGCCTGCCGATCGTGCACGGCGACGAGATGATGGGCTTCGTCGTCGACTGCTACGCGCTCGACGAGAACGGGCGCTCGCCCTACGACTCGGTGTTCTTCTCGCGGCCGAAGGGCTGCGACAAGTCCGGGCTGGCCGCCCGGTTCGCGCTGTTCGAGGCCCTCGGCCCGTGCCGGTTCGCCGGATGGGCGAAGGGCGGCGAGGTCTACCGGGATCCGTGGGGGCTCGGGTTCGTGTACCGGTACGAGCCGGGCGAGCCGATGGGCAAGCCGGTGGCGTACCCGATGGTCCGGATCATGGCCACGGAAGAGGGCCAGACCGGCAACATCTACGACTCCATCTACTACAACCTCACCGACGACGAGTGCCCGCTCTCGCAGGTCCCTGGTGTTGACGCTGGCCTGACTCGGGTGTATTTGCCCGGTGGTGGGGAGATTCGCCCCAGTACAGCCAGTTCTGCCAGTAAGGACGGCGGGCTCGAAACATTCGTGGCGCTCGATGAGACGCACATCTACAACACGCCTGAGCTGCGGCGGATGTACGAGACCGTCACCCGTAACCTGCTCAAGCGGAAGTCCGAGGGCACCTGGTACCTCGAAACCACGACCATGTTCGCCCCCGGGGAGAACAGCGTCGCGGAGAGCACCTTCGAGCTGGCCGAGGCGATCAAGGAAGGCCGCACGCGGCGGCACCGGCTGCTGTATGACCACCGCTGGGGCGAGTGCAGCGACCTGACCAAGGCCGACCAGCTGCGCAAGGCGATCGAAGAGGCGTTCGGCGAGGCGATTGCCTGGCAGGACATCGAAGCGATCATCGACGAGTTCTACGACCCGCGTAAGCAGGTCGCGGACTCGCGGCGTTACTTCCTGAACGCGCAGACCAGCGCAAGCGACGCGTGGCTTACCGCCCAGGAGTGGGCCGCGTGTGCCTCCCCGGACAAGCATCTCGTCGACGGGGACCTCGTCACCCTCGGCCTGGACGGCGCCGTCCGGGATGATGCCGTCGCGCTCGTCGGCTGCCGCATCTCCGACGGGCACCTGGAACTGCTCGGGTTCTGGCAGAAGCCGGCCGACTACCACGGCGACGACTGGCGAGTTGACACCATCGCGGTCGACGCGGCGGTGGCGAAGGCCATGGCCCGCTTCCGGGTGGCCGCGTTCTACATGGATCCGCCGTACATGCAGGAGCTCTGCGACAAGTGGACGGCGGAGTACGGGGAGCAGATGCAGGTCAAGGCCACCCAGGGCAAGCCCCTGGAGTGGTGGACCAACCGGCCCCGGGCGATCGTGTCCGCGCTGGAGCGGTTCTACGAGGCCGTACGTGCCCTATCGGTCAGCTACACGCCGGACTACGCCCTCGACGACGAGGACGCGAAGGCCCGGGCGTCGACCCTGCGCACTCACCTGCTTAATGCTCGCCGCCGGGTGGGCCGGGCGGGCATCACCATCTCGAAGGATTACCCAAAAAGCTCGAAGAAGATCGATGGGGCCATGGCTGCCGTGCTCAGCTACGAGGCGCGCGGCGACTGCGTCGCGGCCGGTGTCGGCGGCGACGATGGTGGCTTCGTGCCCGTGCGCGTCCGCTGAACGGAGGTGCCGGGTGATCGTTCTTCGCCGCTACCGGGAGTACCGCCGCCGCGGCCGGATCCTCGCCGAGCGGGGCCGGGCGTACGGGGCGGGCCGGCCTCGCGACTGGCTGTGGTGGGCGCTGATCGACGAGCTGCAGAGCGCGCGCTACGGGATCCGCAACGCGTTCGACATGTACGTGCCGCTGCCGGCGGCGTGGGACATCGCGCTGAGCTGGTGGGACCGCCGCCGCCTCATCGAGTGCCACCCCGGCTTCGCCGACGACAGCATCGAGGTGCCTGGCTGGTGCCCGCTGTGCTCGGCCCGCTGGCACGCCGGGCGGCCGATCCGTCATCGCCCGTGTGCCCGGGCGCTGGAGCGTTTCGTCGAGCTGCGCTTTCAGGACCGGACCGCCCGTAGGGGCTGACCCGAGAGGGGGTGTCGGTGGCGATCGACGTCAGTCAGCGACGCTCCCCAGGGTGGTGGCTGCACCGCTTGTTCAGCCAGCTCGCAGACCGTGAGCGCCGCAACCGGCTGCAGTTGCTGTTCGACTTCGGTCGCGGTGAGGCGCCGCTGCCCGACGGGCTGGAAGCCGCCCGGGAATCCTTCCGGATCTTCCTGAAGCAGAGCCGGAGCAACTTCGCCGGCCTGATCGTCAACGCGGTCGCGCAGCGGATGACGCCGACCGGGTTCCGCACAGCCGTCGACGACGACGAGACCGGTGACGCCGACGCCGCGGCGCTGTGGAAGCGCGCGGGCATGGACGTCCGCTCGACCGACCTGCACAAGCTGATGCTCACGATGGGCGAGGCCTACGTCATCGTCGGGCCCGTCGACGCGGAGACCGGAGCGCCTGTCATCACCGCCGAGGATCCCCGCACGATGGTCGGGGAGCCGGACCCTGCGATCCCGTGGCGGCTGCAGGCGGCGCTGAAGGTCGTGCACGACGACGTCGAAGGCGTCGACCGCGCGTACGTGTACCTGCCCGGGCAGGTGTTCGTGGCGACCCGCCGCAACCAGCTCGGAATGGTGGGGTGGGCGCCGACTGACCGGACACCCGGCCGGGCGTTGTCGTCGCTGATGTTGTCGTTCGACCCACGCAGTTGGGACTGGGACACCGAGCGGGGAGGCGCGGCCGGGCAGCAGCTGACGCACGGCCGGATGCCGGTGGTCCGGTTCCTCAACGAGGACGGCCGGGGCGAGTTCGAAGAGCACATCGACCTGCTCAACCGGATCAACAACGTGATCCTGCACCGCATGACGATCAGCACGCTGCAGGCGTACAAGCAGCGCGCGGTCAAGGGCGTGCCGACGACCTACCCGGCGGGGCACCCGAAGGCTGGGCAGACGATCGACTACTCCGAGGTCTTCACCATGGACCCGGCGGCGCTGTGGCTGCTGCCGGCCAGCGCTGATATCTGGGAGTCCGGGCAGGTCAACCTGGACGGCATCCTCCAGGAGGCCAAGGACGATATCCAGACGCTCAGCGCGGTGTCGAAGACCCCGATGTCGCAGTTCATGCCGTCCGGTCAGAACCAGAGCGCGGAGGGCGCGAACGCGCAGCGCGAGGACCTGGTCTTCAAGTGCGAAGACAGGATCACTCGCACCAGTCACCCGTGGGCGTGGGTGATGAGCCTCGCGTTTGAGGAGGTTGGGCAGCGCGACCGCGCTGACCTCGCGAGCCTGGAGGTCCTCTGGCGTTCCCCGCAGCGGCTGTCGCTTCAAGAGCGCGCGGACGCGGCTACCAAGGCCACTGATATCCCGTGGCGGACCCGCATGGCGACCATCTGGGAGTTCCGGCCCGGTGACATCGACCGAATGGCAGTCGAGCGGGCCGACGAGATGCTGTTCGAGGCGCAGTTGGCCGCGCAGGCCGCCGCGCTCGCCGGCACCGACCTGGCGCCGCAGGGCCCGCCGACGGGCCGGCCCGGCCAGCGGCCGACGCCGGCCGCCGCGGCGGCCAACGCGCCGCAGGTGCCCACGCCGGCCGACCCGCTCGCGGACCCGTTGCAGGGCCTGCCCCGGCCTTCCGGAGGTAACGCGGGGGTGAGGTGACATGCCCACCGCCGACGGTCAGCTCACCGCAGCCGAACTCGCCGCCGTCTACGCCCTGGTGCAGACCCAAGCCGCGATCCGGCAGCAGTTGGTCGACCTGGCCGCCGGCGGCGTGGTCGCCGCGTTCCGTGCCCTGCACGACTGGTACGACGGGCTGGAGGTCATCCTCGCCGCGCTGCAGGCGCTGCGGATCGTCCAGCCGGCGCAGCGGCGCATGGCTGAAGTGACCGACGCGTACCTGTCGCGGGTGCTCACCACCATGACCGGGCGGCCGTACCGGCCGATCGGCGCGGTGGACGTCACCCGGTTGCGGCGGGAGCTGACCGAGGACCTGCTCGACGTCATCGACGAGGTCGCCGACGAGGAGATCATCCCCGACGGCGACCTGGACGTAGACCGGCTGTTCCGTGAGCCGGGCGAGAGCATCGAATCCCGGCCCGACCGGGCGCCGGCCGAACCGGTGGACGACCTGCCTGTGATTCGCACCCGCGACCGGCTGCGGCAGGTCGCCCGGCCGGCGGACATGGTCGAGGTGTACTCCCGGGTCGCCGCCGAGTACCGGTGGCGGGTGTCCAACGGCGAGCACCTCGCCCGTGCGCGGGAGGCCGCGCTGGCGCGGGCCCGGGCGCTCGCGGAAACGGACATCTCCCTGGCTGCGCAGCAGCAGGAGTACGTGGTGATGGGCCGCGTGCCGGAGACGGACGCGATCGGGTGGCGGCGGGTGCTGCGGCCCGAGCTGTCCAAGGGCGGCTCGTGTGGCCTGTGCATCGTCGCCGCTGACCGGATCTACCGGAAGCGGGACCTGAAGGCCATCCACAACAACTGCCACTGCATCGTCGTGCCCGTCGGCAGCGCCGCGGACCCCGGGTTCCAGCTCAACCGCGAGGACCTGGACCGGCTGTACAAGGCGGCTGGCAGCACCGGCGGCGGGAAGCGGCAGGGCGGCGCGCTGAAGTACGTGCGCGCGGTCATCACCGAAGACGGCGAGCTCGGCCCGATCCTCGCCGAAGCACCGCAGAGCGTCCGCACGCGGAAGTCCCGGCGCAGCGCCCGGCAGGCGGTCGAGCAGTCCCGCCTGGGGCGGATCCTCACGCCCGAGGAACGGCTACCAGGCCTGCTCAGGCAAGCCGACAACGCGCGCCGCAGGTACGAGGCAGGCGAGACGCGACTCGCGCCCGCCATCGACTACCTCGACCGAATCATCGACGAGGTTCGCGCCCAGATGGCCGGCGTGTAGCCGGCCACCACAGACCGGGCCGGCCGGGGTGAGGGGATGCACGCCGGCCGGCCCTCTCCACATCCCCAGCGTCCCCAGCTTGGAGCCCACTACCTATGCGTATCCAGGTCCTGCACCTGCCCGACGACGTCGCCGACGGCCACGACGTTCCCCGCTTCGCGCTCGTCCTCGACGAATACGGGGAGGGCCTCGCCGCCGAGGCCACCGACAGCGAAGCCGACAAGGCCGCGGAGAGGTTCCGGGCCTTCGCGCTGCACTGCGGTGCGCAGGACGGCCTCGTGGTCGACCGTCGCGTCGAGATCGTCGAGAGCACGATGCCGGCGGAGTTCATCACGGACGTCGTCACGCAGCTCGACCAAGTGATCGGCAACCGGCTCAACGAGCACGTCGCCGCCCGCGACCAGGTAACCCACCACTTCAGCCAGCCGGCCACCGTGACCAACGGGACCTTCCTGCAGCAGTGGACCGCTGCGGAGCGGCGCCACGCGCAGGTGCGGTGAGCCATGTACGCGTTCTCCATCAACTACCGCGAGCGTGACGGCAAGCGCTCACCCCGCCTGCACCGCGGCTTCTGGGTGCACAGCCTGCCCCGGCTGATGCTCGCCTGCCGGCTCCTCGGGCACCGGCCCGTCGTCGACGGCACTCAGGCCGTCAGCCGCCACGACACCCCCGCCCGGTGGGTCGTGTGCGACCGGTGCGGGGTACGCGGCGAGCCGCAGGGCAGCCTGAACGCGCAGCGATGGAACATCGGCGACCGCTACACCGGGCCGTGGTCCGCTGGCCAGCCCGACGGCGTCGACGACGCCCAAGCCGATGCGGCCGGGTTCGGCGCGCCCCGGCAGGTGCCGGGCCCGCTGCCGAAGTCGTCGACCGGTTCGATCGGCGGTGAGGTCGCCGTCGGCCACAAGGACATCCGGATCGTGGGGTTCTCCCTGAAGGTCGGCAACGCCGGGTCGGAGCACACCCTCGCCGCAGCGCTGCACCTCTGGTGGGGGTCCCTGTACCTGCACACCGAGCGGTTCGGCACCTGGCTGCAACGGCGCCTCAACCCGACCGGCTACGAGTCCCGAGTGATCGAGCTCGAAGCGTTCGCCGGCCGGATCTGGTGGAAGCTCTGGGCCCGCCGCGACAGTTCGTCCGCCTCCGACCCGCGCTGGCAGCGCGGCAACCTGCAGATCGACCCGCGCACGCTCCTGCTCGGGCCGAAGCGGTACGCGTACGCCGACGTTGGCGCGAAGGTCACCGAGACCGTGTACCTGCCCGACGGTGAGCAGCACCCCGTGGTGCTGCAACTGCAGCGCCGGGCGTACGGCCGCAAGCGGTGGCGCAAGCGCGAGTCCTGGTCGGCCGCCTGGGAAGCCCCGCGCGGCCTCCCCACCAAGGCCGGCAACCGCGGCCGGGTCTACGGGTCCGCCGTCGACGTGTCCGACATGGCCGTCGCCTCCGGTCTCTGGCCGGCCGCCGCCCGCGCCCGCATCTGCGACTGGGTGATCCGCGAACGCACCCGCAACGGCTGGAAGCCGAGCGCGGAGCAGCGGGGATGACCGTACGGGTCCGAATGGTCCGGCTGCTGCTGGACCTGATCTGCCTCGTCGTGGGGCACCGCCTCGCCGCCGGCCTGGGCCGGGGTTGCGTGCCGGGCTGCTGGTACTGCACCCGCTGCGGCCGAGGTGACCACGCAACCTGACCAGCGCAAACACATAGACCACCCGCCCTTAGAGGCGGGTTTTTTCATGCCCGGCATGGGCGCTTATCCGACCAACCCGACATGGGGAGATCATGCACATCAGCCTGCCCATCCACGCCCGCACCGGCCTGGCCGCCATCGGTTGGCGCAAGCCGCGTGTGGGGGAGACCGGTCCGCAGCCGATCTGGCCCGTCATGGGCGGATCGCAGCCGATCGGTGAGCCGCCGGCAGCGACCAACCCGCCCGCACCCGCGCCGCCCGCGCCGACCCCGCAGCCGCCGGTGCCCACGCCGCCGGCGAACGCCCCGGTTCCGCAGCCCAACCCGGCGCCCGCCACGGGCAACGGTGAGCACGGATTCCCGGAGAACACGCCGCTGGCGCAGATGAACGACGCGCAGCAGGCCGCGTACTGGCGCTACCACGCCCGCAAGCACGAGGCCCGCGCCAACTCGATGTCCGACTACGAGCAGCTGAAGGCCAAGGCCGCCGAGGCCGACCAGCTGCGCCAGGCAGCCATGAGCGAGCAGGAGCGGGCCGTCGAGGCCGCCCGCGTCGAAGGCCGTCGGGCCGCGCTGGACGAGTCCGGGGCCGCCCTGGTCGAGCAGTTCATGACCGCGGCCCTGCACGGCCGGCTGGACACGGCGCAGATCACCGCGCTGATCTCCCCGCTGGACCGCAAGCAGTTCCTCACCGCCGATGGGCTCCGGGTCGACACCGACAAGGTGAACGCCTGGGCCGCCGTCGCCGCCCCCGTCGCCCCGGCCGCCCCGGCCGTGCCTCCGGCGCAGGCCGCGCCCCCGGCAACTCCCGCCCCCGCCGCCGCGCCCGCCACGGGCGTGCCGGCCGCACGGCTCGACATGGGCCAGGGGACCCCCACCGTCACGAAGCCGTCCGGGCTGGAAGCGGGCCGACTGCTCGCCCTGCAGCGCCACGGCCAGACGAGCACCAACCAGCCCGCCGCGTAGCAGGCCATCTCTCCGCGCGCTGGGCGCACACGCATCTTCCTGCTGAAAGGAACTGTCCACTATGGACATCACTGTCCGTACCGAGTCCTTCGGGGTGGAGGACAGGTCGTGGCTCGCGTCCGCACACGGCGCCGACGCCACCCGCACCATCACCCTCGATCCCGCTCTGTTCACCGCCGCCACCCACTTCCCGAACGGTGTCCTCAAGTCCGGCACCGTCCTCGCCCGGGTGACCGCGACGGGCCTCTACGGCCCCTACAACAACGCGCTGGCCAACGGCCAGGAGGTCGCCGCCGGCCACCTCTTCAACAGCGTGCGGATGAAGACCGGCGGCCCCAAGCGGGGCGCGCCGCTGCTGGAGCACGGCTTCGTCCTGGAGTCGAAGCTCCCCGCCAACCACGGCCTGGACGCCGCCGCGAAGGCGGACCTGGCCGGCTGGATCAAGTACCGCTGAGGAGCCCCTGAAAAATGATCGACTTCGATCTCGTGGAGCCGGCGGTCCTGACCGGCTACGTCCGGAACCTGCCCGGTCCGGCGAACCTGACCCTGAACCGGTGGCTGCCCGACCGCACCATCGGCGACATCGAGGTGGCCTGGAACACGCTGTTCCGCACCAACCGTGCGGCCAAGTTCCGGGCATTCGATGCCGAAACGCCCATCGGCAAGCGTGATTCTTTCCAGCGGCAGCGCGTCGCTCTCCCGCCCGTCGGCCAGAAGACCGTCATCGGCGAGGAGGAGCAGCTGCAGCTGGAGCGCGTGCGCTCCGGTGGCGACAACACCGCCCGCCTGGTGGAGGCCGTCTACAACGAGGCCGAGCTGAACACCCGCGCGACCCTGCTGCGGATGGAGCTGGCCCGCGGCGACGTCCTCACCGACGGCATCGTGTCCATCACCGAGAACGGGCTCACCATCGAGGCCGACTTCGGCGTCCCGGCCGGCAACAAGGTCACCGCCGGAACCGTGTGGAGCAACTACACGGACTCGGACCCGCTGACCGAGATGCGGTCGTGGGCCGACACCTACACCGACACCGCCGGTGAGGAGCCCGCGTACGCGCTGACCTCGCGCAGTGTCGTGGGGCACCTGCTGCGCAACGACACGCTGCGCGCCATGGCCGGCAACGTCAACGGCATCCCGCCGATCCTGACCCGCCAGCAGCTCAACGCGATCCTGGACGCCCACGACCTGCCGCAGATCGTGGAGTACAACACCCAGATCGACGTCGACGGCGCCAGCGCCCGGCCGATCCCGACCGACCGGATGATCTACCTGCCGCAGGGCCCCGTCGGCTACACCGCCTGGGGCATCACCGCCGAGGGCCTGGCCCTCGCCTCCGGCGAGAACCCGAGCCTGGAGTTCACCCAGCTGCCCGGCCTCGTCGGCGTGGTGATGAAGGAGGGCGACCCGGTCCGCACCTGGACCAAGGTCGCCGCAGTCGGCATGCCCGTCATCGAGGACGGCCGGCGGCTGTTCGTCGCCGACGTCCTCTGATCGGCGGTCCTGACATGGCACGACTGCAGGGATACGTGCACGTCCACGGCGGGGTCTACGGCCCCGACGACGACGTGCCCGCCGACATCGCTCGGCTCATCACCAATCCCAAGGCATGGGAGGGCGGCCAGGCGCCCACCTTCGCGCCGGCACCCGACCCGACCCCGGCCCCGGCCGGTTCGGGTGACGGGCCGGCCCGCGTCCCGGCTCCGCCGCGGTCCGGACGGGGCTCCGGCCTCGACGCCTGGCAGACCTTCGCGAAGGCCGCCGGCCTGGAGTTCGCCGACGATGCCACCCGCGACGACATCATCGCCGCCGCCGAGAAGGCGGGCGCGATCGACGCCGAGTAGCTCGCACCCGCCCGGGGGTCAGGCCCGTCCTGACCCCCGGGCGGGGCAGCTCGGAAAGGGGTGCCGGTGAGCGTCGTCGACGTCGGAGACCAGGTCGAAGTCGCCTTCACCAGCGCCGCAGACGCCACCGTGTCGGTGACCTGGATCGACCCGGCCGGCACGCCGGTCACTGCCGACACGCCAGTGCCCGAATCGCCCACCGAGCCCGGCCGGTACGTGGTGACGCTTCTACCGACCGTCGCTGGTGTCTGGGAAGCCCGGTTCCGGGCGACCGGAGCCGCGACCGCAGTGGAGCGGTACTTCGTGCGGGCCCGGTCGATCGACGGTCCGCCACCGCTCGCGACGGTCGGCGAGGTGGGCGAGCTGTACGGCACCATGACGCCCGCGCAGGAGACCCTGACGGCCGCGCTGCTACGCCGTGCGTCGGAGATGCTGCGGGGGCAGTTCCCCGACCTGGCCGCCCGGGTGGCCAGCGGGCAGCTCAGCGCGGACGCGCCCGCGATGGCCGTCATCAACATGGTGCTGCGCGTGCTGCGCAACCCGGACGGCCTCCGCGCTGAAACCACCGGTCCGTTCTCGAGGACCTACGACACCACCGTGGCGGCCGGCCTGCTCGTCGTCAGCGACAGCGAGTTGGCGCTGATGACGCCCGGCACCGCCGAGGCGGGCGCTCTGCCCGTCAGCGTCGTGATCGGCCGCCCGGGCCTGGCCAGCAACACCTGGGGCGACAGCATCGAGTACCAGAAGGGCTTGCGCCATGGCCCTTGGTGGTGACCAGGTAACCATCGCCGTGATCCGGCCGCCCGCCAAGGACGGCTTCGGGGATCCGCTGCCCGGCACCGACGTGGAAACGATCGTGCCTGGCTGCCTGTTCGCGCCCGGTCCCAGCGCCGAGAACCTCGTGGCCGCGATGCAGGTCGACAGCGACGCCACCGTCTACGCCCCACCCGGCACCGACGTGCTGCCCACGGACCGCATCCGCGTACGCGGCGGCGTCTACGAGGTAGCCGGCAAGCCGCAGGACTGGGGCCGCGCAGGCGTCGTGATCCTGCTGCGGCAGGTCACCGGCTGACGGGAGGTGTCCCGTGGCGCGCCTGCTCAGGTTCCAGCTCAACCGCAAGACCGTGAAGGCCATCGCAGTCGGACCCGAGTGCCGGCAGATGGTCGCCGACCACGCCGACCTGGCGAAGACGTTCGCCGAGACCCTGTCCACCGGCCTGCGCAGCAACGAGGAGCACCAGCACTACCAGGACTCCTTCGAGGTCGAGGTCAAGGTGGTGCACGGCATCACCCCGGAGTGGCCGCTGACCCGGATCGCGGCCCGCCTGTCCAACAGCGCCCCACACGCCAACATGGTCGAGTTCGGCAGCGTCCGGACCACCAAGAACGGCGACGTGGTCGTCACCGAAGGCCAACACATCCTGGGCCGCACGCTGGACTTCCTGCATTCCCTCGACCACCGGCTGAGTCCGGAGTGACCGCGCCCTGGAGCCGGTTCCCGGACGTACAGCGCGCACTCGCGGCCCTGCTGGAACCGCTGGCCGGTGGGGCCGGGCACACCGGCGCGCAGACGCCGGAGAACCTGCAGCAGGTCCTGCCGTTCATCCGTGTCTACCGCCGCGGCGGCAGCAGTGACCGCTTCAACGACTACGCCAGCGTCGAGGTCGACGTCTTCGCCGCCACGTACGGCGGGGACAGCGGCGCGGAGGCCCTCTCCGAGCGGGTCCGCCAGTTCCTCACCGGCCAGCCACACGCCATCGGGCCCGTGGTGCTCGACCGGATCACCTGCACGAGCGCCCCGGCCGAGCGGCCGTGGGCGCCGGACGTGCGCCGTATCGGCGCGACGTACCAGGTCGTCTCGCGGCGCTACGCCGCGAGCTAAGCCCACTCCACCCTCCGCCCCGCCTTGTCGGGGCTTTTTTCATGCCTCGACCCAGAAAGGCACGGCATGCCGTACTCCGCACTCCGGGACAAGAAGCAGGAGCTGATCCGCAAGGCGCGCGACGGCTCCGTGTTCATCGCGCCGAAGTCCGCAGCGCTGCTCACCACCCTCACCACCGGCGCGACCGCCGACCTGGTGACCCTGCCGACCGAGTGGGAGGACCTCGGGTGGATGTCCACCGCGGGTGCCACCTTCGGCCGCACCACCGAGTCGTCGCAGGTGCAGTCCTTCGGCTCGACCGAGCCGACCCGTGAGGACATCACCCGGGACACCATCACCATGCAGGTCGTCGCACAGCAGACGTCCCTGCTCACGATCGGCCTGTACACGGGTGTCGACACCGCCAACCTGAAGGGCGCCGTCACGACCGGCGAGGTGTCGATCGAGAAGCCGACCTTGCCGAACCCGCGCTACTACCACGTGCTCGGGCTCTTCGTCGACCAGTCCAGCGACGGCGAGATCTACCTGGCGAGGTACATGCCGAACGCCCGCATCACGGAGTTCGGCGAGCAGCAGTACGGCGAGGGCGACGACCCGATCTCGTACCCGATGACCTTCACCGGGTTCGACGACAGCGACGCCGGCTACAGCCACCGCTGGATCTTCGGCGGCCCGGGCTGGCTCGCGCTGCTCGCGGACATGGGCATCACCCAGGCCACCAGCTGACGCACGCGATCGAGGGGGCGACGGATCACCGTCGCCCCCTCTTCGCATGCCCACGACCGCCGGGGCGGCCCGCTGTGGGCTCGGGCCGCCCCGGTGCACCACCGCAGCCCACACCCCGAACACGAGGAGTCCGCGATGGCCCGCCAGCGCAGCGCCTACCCCCTGAAGACCTTCGAGAAGGACGGCAAGGAGCGGGCGGCGTACTCGCCCGCCGACGCGGTCGCCCTTCGCTTCGACGGCTGGACCGAGAAGCCCGCGGCGAAGCCGGCCCGTCAGCCGGACGCCACCCCCGCCCAGAAGCAGCAGGCCGCCGGCGGCGGCAGCAGCAAGTAGCCCTACCCAGCAGAGGGAGCCCACAGCTCATGACCGACGAGACCCCGAACAGCCCCGACGCCGTCACGGACGAGCCGAACGTCGCGCTCGACCTGGACAGCCTGGAGCGTGAAGACTCCAAGGGACCGTTTCCGTTCCGCCACAAGGGCCGCCGCTACCTGCTCAGCGACCCGCAGGAGATCGACTGGCAGCGGCTGCTCATCGCCCAGCGCGACCCGGTGTACTTCATCACCCTCGCCCTGCCGGCCGACGACCGTGAGGCGTTCTTCGCCAGCGAGATGCCCGGCTGGAAGATGAACAAGCTGATGGAGCGGTACGTGAAGCACTACGGGCTCACGAGCCCGGGGGAAGCCGCCGGCTCGCCAGCCTGATCGCCAGGTACGGGCGGGCCATCGAGGCAGACCTACCCCGCTTCTACCCGGGCACCGACCTGGGCACGGAGTGGCGGTCGCGCCGCTGGCGCCGACTGCTGAACCTGATCGACCACCTGCCCCGCAACTCCCACTTCGTCGAGGCGCTCGCCTCCGACGACGCCTGGGCGGAGCAGGTGCTCGCCACCAACCCGAAGAGCGCGCCGCCGCGGCAGCGCCTCTCGGAGTGGACGCCGGAGATGGAGCGGCTCACCGACCTTTACGACCTGGTCAACGAGGTCATCCGGGTGCTCGTGGCCCTCAAGGGCGGCAAGCCCGGCAACAGCAAACCGCTCCCGCGTCCGGTCAGCGCCCTCGACCGCGCCAAGGCCCGCAAGCGGCAGGCCAAGCACCGATCCCTCGTCGCCCGGATGTTGCCGCACGTGCAGCACGGCGACAGCCCTCCGGCCTGAGCGCGACGACGCGGCCGGCCCGCCTGAAAGCGAGGTGGACCGGTGGCGTACGAGATCGGCACCGCCTACATCCAGATCGTCCCGTCGTTCGAGTACATCGACCGGGAGCTGGAGAAGGGCGCGAAGGATCTCGCCGACAAGGTCGGCGCGGCGGCGGAGAAGGCCATCCCGCAGGCGTTCGCCAAGGCGGTCCAGGAGGGCAGCAAGCGCGGCGAGGGTGAGGCCCGTCGCGGTGGCAGCCGCTCGGCGCAGGCCTTCGGCGACCACTTCGAAACCACCCTCAAGCAGCGCATGGCAGCGGCGTTCCAGTCGCTGCCAGAGGTGGAGATCGACGCCGACTCGTCGGCCGTCGACCGGGCCATCGCCAGCATCCGCACGCGGCTGGAGAAGCTGCGCGACCAGGAGGTGAAGGTCGGCGTCAACGACGCCGACATCCTCCGACGGGTCCGCCGGCTACGGGAGGACCTGCGCCGGCTGGAAGAGAACGCCCCGACGATCCAGCTGAAGCTCGACGCCGCCGCGGCGCGGGCAGAGGCGGAGGCGTTCCTCGACGGCATCGACCGGCGAGCCGGTGCCTTCGCGCGGAAGCTCAACGAGGACCTGAAGGCCGCTATCAGCGCGCTGCCGGCCGCCGAGGTCGACGCGGATGTGGACCCGGCCGCGCAGAAGCTGCAGACGCTGCGCCGTGAGCTGATGCGTCTGTCCGAGCTGCAGGTCGGCGTCAACATCACCGAGGAGAAGGCGCTGGAGCGCCTTGCCACGGTCCGCAAGGCCCTGGCCCGCATCGCCGCCGAGTCCGACTCCGTCGAGCTGCGCGTCAACGCCGACCGGGCGATGACCGTCATCGACGGCTTCTACGACTCGATGGTCACCTCCGCTGAAAAGGCGGCCAAGGACGCCGCCGCCGCACAGGAGAAGGCCGACGCTGTCGCCGAACAGCGGGCCGAGCAGCGGGCCCAGGCCAAGCGGGAGCGCGACGCCGAGCGGGCCGTCCGGGAGGCGCAGCGGGACGCCGAGCGGGCCGCCCGGGTCGCCGAAGAGGCGTTCGGGCGGACCTTCGCCGGGAAGATCGCCGCTCAGCTGAGGTCGGCGTTGGAGTCGCTGCCCGACTTCGACCTGCCCGTGAACCCGACCCAGGGGTTGCTGGCCATCGCGGTGATCCGCGACAACCTGCGGGACCTGTCGCAGTACACCGTCGGCGTCGACATCGACGAGGCAGAGGCGATGCGGCGGATTGCCGAGCTGAAGGCCGCACTCGTCGAGCTTGCCGCCAGCGACCCGTCCATCCAGGTCCACACCGACGCCGCAGCCGCAGCCGCAGAGCTGGCGCAGATCGAGACGTTGGCCACCAGGCTCGACGGCGATCAGATCGGGATCGACGTTAAGACCTCGGGCAAGGGTGACGTCGACGCGATCGGCGACGCGGCCCGGCTGTCGCTGTCCCGGGTCGAGCAGCTCGTCGCCGGCAGCCTGTCTCTCGGCACCGTGCTGGTGCCGGCCGCCGCAGCTGCCGCCGCCGCGGTGGGCTTCATCGGCACGGCCGCCGCCGCGTCCGGTGCCGCCATCGGGACTCTGGTTCTCGGCTTCAGCGGCATCGGTGACGCCGTCAAGTCCATGCAGCAGCTGGAGGACGACAACAGCAAGTCGCAGGCCAGCTTCGCCCGCACCGCGACCCAGCAGGAGTCGGCGCTGCAGGCCATCACCGCTGCGGAGCGGTCCCTGGCCAACACCCGCGCCAACAACGCTGAGGCCGCTCGGCGGGCTGCCCGGGCGGTGGCCGACGCCGAGCGTGCCGTCGGTGATGCCCGCCGGGACGCAGCCGAGGCGACGAAGGCCGCCATCGAGCGGCAGGCCGACGCCGAACGGACCCTGACCAGGGCCCAGGTCGACGTGCGG
This sequence comes from Micromonospora sp. NPDC049366, assembly GCF_044466625.1. Lineage (NCBI taxonomy): Bacteria > Bacillati > Actinomycetota > Actinomycetes > Micromonosporales > Micromonosporaceae > Micromonospora > Micromonospora sp. NPDC049366. The sequence continues at coordinate 75,068 of NZ_JBITMV010000022.1, read as the reverse complement.
GAGGCGCGTGAGGCGCTGACCCAGGCATACAAGGACGCACTCGACGCCTACGCCGACCTCGACGCTGCAGTCAAGCGGAACTCCCTCAACCAGCGTCAGGCCGCGCTCGACCTCAAGGAAGCCAAGGCTGAGCTGGACAAGTTCCTGCTCAACCCCCGCGCCACCGAGGAAGAGCGGGAGCAGGCCCGCGTCACGTACGAACTGCGGCTGCTGCAGATGCAGGAACTGCAGCGGCAGGGCAAGCAGCTCGCCGACGAGCAGGCTGAAGCGAACCGCAAGGGCGTCGAAGGTTCGGATCAGGTCGTTGCGGCGCGTGAGCGCATCGCCGACGCGGAGGAGCGTGTCTCCGACGCGCAGCGCACGGTCGCGCGGGCGCACGAGGCGGTGCTCAGGGCACAGCTGGACGGCGCCCGCCGCATCTCCGACGCGGAGACACGGCTCGCCGACGCCCGGCAGGCCCAGCAGGAGCAGGGCCGGCGGGCGGCGTTCGCGTTGGCGCAGGCCAACGACGCCGTTGCGTCGGCGGCACGGCAGGCCGAGCAGGCCCAGACCCGCGCCGGCATCGCCGGCGGCGAGGCCTACGACAACCTCAACGACGCCCTGTCGAAGCTGTCGCCCACCGCGGCAGCGTTCGCCGGGTTCGTCTTCCGTCTCGGCGACGACTTCCGGCGGCTGCGCGCCTCCACGGCGGACAACCTGCTGCCGGGAGTGCAGGCCTCCATCGAGAACGTCCTGCCCTACCTGCCGGTCTTCAGCCGGTGGCTGGGTGAGGTCGCGGGCGCGGTCGGCGACATGTTCGCCGCCACCACCCGATTCCTCACCACCGACAGCACCTGGCGGGAGTTCTTCGGCTACATCGGCGACGAGGCCGTGCCGACCCTGCAGCAGCTGTACCTGACGGGCCGCAACGTCGCGACCGGTCTTGTCGGGCTGATCGTCGCGCTGTCGCCCTTCAACAAGAACATCGGCGGCGGGCTCGTCTCGCTCACCGAGCGGTTCGCGAAGTGGGCGGCAACGCTGCGGACCAACGCGTCGTTCCAGCAGTTCCTGGGCTACATCCAGGAGAACGGACCCCGGGTCGTTGACCTGATCGGCGAGTTGGTCACCTTCGTCGGCCGGTTCATCGTCGCGGCGGCGCCCGTCGGTGAGCTGGTGCTGCGCGGATTCGTTGCCTTCACCGAGGCGCTGAACGCCATCCCCATGAGCGTGCTCACCACGCTCGTGTTCATCATCGGCACCTTCGCCGCAGCGATGCTGGTCGTCAGCGGCGCACAGCGCCTGTTCGGCCTGGTGCAGGGCACCGTCAACGCCGTCGTCGCCCGGGGGACCACCGTCTTCCGCACCCTCAACGGCGCGGTCCTCGCGACCCGGACGCAGATGGCGCTGGCCCACACAGCCACCGGCCAGTTCGGCACCACGCTGACCCGGATCAACGCGTCCGCCGGCCTCGCCAAGCGTGGCCTGAACTCGCTGGTCGGGTTCCTCGGCGGACCCGTCGGCGCAGCTGTCACCGCCGCAACGATCGTCGTCGGTGGGCTCGTTGCCGCCACGATCGAATACAACCAGAAGGTCGACACGCTGAAGGTCGCGCTCGGTGAGCTCGGCCAGGCGTACGACGAGGCCACCAAGGCGGGCAAGGCGGCGTCGCAGGGCACGCAGGACGCCCTGGCCGGCATCGTCGCGTCGAACCCGGAGCTGCAGGAAGCAGTCGTCACGCTCAGGGAGTTGGGCGTCGGCTTCGACGAGTTCTCCGCCGCCGCGACCGGCTCGCAGGCGGACATGGAGAAGGTCCTCGCGGTCCTCGACCGTGAGATCGACGTGGTCGGCGACAAGTGGCGCAAGCAGTTCTTCACCGACCCGATCGAGGCAGCGACCAGCACCAGCGAGCGGCTGGAGCGGCTGCGGCAGCTGCGCGAGGCGATCGTCAAGAACGCCGAAGCCACGAAGACCGCTCAGGCGGCTCAGGATGCGATGAGCGGGTCGCAGAGCCGCGCCAACGAACTGAGCAAGATCTTCGGGACGATTGTTGGGCCCGCATCCCTCGACGTGTACCGGAATCTGGCGGCTCAGTACGACGTCAATGCCCGCCGGATCGCGGTCCTCACCGGGTTCGTCGACGCTTTCAGCAACGCGAAGGCGACGGCGAAGGAGCGGGCCGACGCGTTGCGTGAGGCGATCGAGCTGGAGACCAGCGCGGTCGTCAGCGAGATCGAGGCGGAGGAGAACCTCCGGTCGAAGACGATCGACCTCGCCGAGGCGATCAAGAACAACGGCACCACCTCGCTGAGCACCAACACGGCGGCTGGCCTGCGCAACCGGGACGCCCTGGAGGCGGCGGCCGGCGCCGTCCGCGATCGGTACCTGGCCGACATCGAAGCCGGCAAGCCGATGGAGGAAGCGACCCGGCTGCACAACGACCGGATCGCCGCGCTCATCAAGGAAGCCGAGAAGCTCGGGCTCGACGAGACGGAAGCCCGGAAGCTGATCAAGGCGTACGGGGACATTCCGGAGAACGTCAAGACCTCGATCGAGACGAAGAACTTCGACCAGGTCTACAAGGAACTGGAGATGCTTCAGGTCGCCCAGTACGCCCTGAAGCACGGCATCGACCCGAAGAACGCATGGGCGGAGTACAACCGCGCGAAGGCCGCAGCCAGGGGCCAGTACCCGCAGGGCAGCGGCAGCGGCGGTCTCCCGCCGCGCGGCGACGGGCTGGGTGCCGCAACGGAGTTCACCGGCGACGGTCGGGTCTGGGGCGCGGGCACGTCGACGTCCGACTCGGTGTTCGCTCGGCTGTCGAACCGGGAGTTCGTGCAGCCCGTCTCGTCGGTCGACTACTACGGCCAGGGCTTCATGGAAGCCATCCGGCACCGGGTGCTGCCCCGGGAGATGTTCCCCGGCTTCGCGACCGGCGGCTCGGTGACCTGGCCCGTCAACGTCACGGCGGCGATGACCCGGATCCCCGGCATGGACGAGGTCCGCAAGGTGATCCTCGACCAGATCGCCAACAACGGCGGCGGCACCGGGGGCATCGGCGCCGCAGACATGATGCGGCTCCTCCGGGCAGTGTTCCCCGGACTGCCGCTCTACTCCGGCTTCCGGGCTGGTTCGCGCACCCCGTCCGGGAACCTGTCGTACCACGCGATGACGGCGGCCGACGGCGACAAGGGCCGCGCGGTCGACCTGCCGCCGAGGCGGGACGTCTTCAACTGGATCCACGACAACTACTTTTCCGGCACCCGGGAACTGATTTGGCTCGGCGATAAGTACCGCAACATCTGGAACGGCAAGCACCACAAGTACAGCGATTCTCTGCTGGCCAACCACGGTGTTGCTGGAATGCCAAACGCGCACATCCACTGGGCCTACGACCAGGGCGGATACCTTCCGCCCGGCGTGACCACGGTCTACAACGGCACCGGAAAGCCGGAGCCGGTATTCACCGACACCCAGTGGAGCGAAATCAGTTCCCTCGTGCGCAACAACCACGCCGAACCGCGCGGCGAAACCCACCACTGGCACTTCGCCAAGACCGACCTGGACATTCCGCGCCTCAACGCGTGGGCCAACGCCCGTGACGCACGAGGCCGTCCAGGTCGACCCAACTGAATACCGCCTGACCGGCGGGGGAGGGAGCAAGGTTGCCGCTCCTCGCACGAGCCATCCAGGCCCCTCCTCCGCCGGGCTCCGGCGGCCCCGGCACGCCGACCCCGCAGGTCGGCACCATGCGGGCCACGTGGACGACCCCCGACGGCGACACCATCGACCTGACGGGCCCGCACACGGTCCACGGATGGCTGACCCGCCCGCAGATCGCGGGGTGGGGCGCGAACCCCGTCACGATCGTGACGGACCCGCTGGCCCGTGGTGGCGTCAGCGTCCGCCACCAGCGCGCCGAGCCGCGCCGCCTGACCTGGCCGCTGCACGTCTACGGCGACACCCACATGGAGTTCGTCGAGCGCTACCGCCGGCTCATGCGGGCCTTCACGATGACGAAGTACCGCGGCCCGGGCCTACTCACGATCACACGCCCGGACGGTGGAGCCCGTGCCATCGAGTGTCTCCTGGAGGACGGGTTCGGCGGTGAACCAGGGGAGAACCTGCGGTTCGCCAACCCCACCCTGACGCTGTTCTGTCCCGACGGTTACTGGCGGGACACCGAGGTCCAGTTCGTCCGCCGGGAGTACGTCAGCACCACCAAGTCGTACTTGAACCCCTACCGAACGGTGTCCAGCGCGCAGGTGCTGGGCGAGTCGACGATCAACAACCCTGGCGACATCGCGACGTGGCCCAGCTGGCGCATCACCGGCCCCGCCACCGAACTGGTCGCCACGAACCGGACCACCGGCGAGTCGTTCACGCTGACCTACACCCTGCTCGCCGGGGAAGTCGCGACCATCACGATCACGCCGGACCGAGCCCTGGTCCGTGGTCCTGCGGGCCAGAACCTCGTCGGCTCCCTCAACTGGCCCGGCGCCTCGCTGTGGGCGCTGCTGCCGGGCGTCAACGACGTGAACTTCGAAGTCAACGGCTCCGGCCTCGGTTCCCAGGTCGAGCTGTCGTACTACCCCCGCTACGAGACCGCGTAGCCACCCCCGCCCAGCCATCGAGAGGTGACGGGGAGGTGGCTGTGGCACTGATCCGCGACGACTTCAACCGGGCCGCTCAGGAATCCCAGTGGGGAACTGCCACGACGGGTGAGCCGTGGACCAGCGAAGGCCCGAACCCGGCCGATCACGCGACCACCGGCTCGTCTGGCATCCACTCGGTGACGTCAGCCGGACTCTCCCGACGTTCGTCCATCGGCGCCGAGACTGTCGACGCCGACGTCACGGTGACCGTCTCCACGGACAAGCTCGCAGCCGGCGCACCGCTGACACCAGCGATCATGATGCGCTCCGCCGACCTGCAGAACCTGATCATGTTCCAGGTCCGGCTAACGCCCACGCAGACGGTGCAGGCGCGGATCGCAGCGCGGATCAACGCCGAGGAGCAGAGCCTCGCGCCCGTAGCGACCATCGCCGGGCTGACCCACACCGTCGGCGGCAAGCTGCGGGTCCGCGCGCAGGCCACCGGGTTCGGCCTGCGGATGCGTATCTGGGACCCCGCCGAGCCCCAGCCCACGGTCTGGCACGTCACCACCGCCTCCGACGTCTGGATGACCCCAGGCCGAGTGGGCTTGCGAAGCCTCATCGACACGGGCAGCACCGTCAACGGGCCCGTGACGTTCACCTACGACGACTTCAGCGCGCAGCTCGGCCCCGCACACGTCGGGCAGGTCCTCACCCCGCCGCGGCCCGTCCCGCCGATCCACCTGCTCGTGACGGACCGGTTCCTCAACGTCGTAGGCGACCCCATCTACTGCTGGGACACCGTCGACGTCACCTTGCGGTTCAACGAGGTCTCCTCCGGACAGTTCACCTGCCCCGCACACCCGTGGATTCGCGAGCAGCTGGAACCGGGCAACCGGATCGTCGTCGTTCGCGACGGCAAGATCTTCATGGCCGGCCCCTGGGAAAGGCGCCTGATCGAGCGCAGCGATGACGGCGAGAACGCCGGCATCGGCAAGCTCACCGTCGAGTTCGCCGACGACTTGTCCCTGGTCGTCTCGCGCAATGCCTACCCCGACCCGACGAAGGCGCCCGAAGACCAGGCCGTCGACTACTGGGAGTACAGCGGCAACGCCGAGGTCGTACTCCAGAACCTGGCCAACGTCAGCGCCGGGCCGGGCGCCCGGGCGGAGCGGCGTATCCCGCGTCTTGTGATGGCCGGGCCGACCGGGGTTGGCACGAGCGTCAGCGGGAAGCTCCGCCTCGACCAACTGGGCGACGCCATGCGGTCGATCGCCCTCGCCGGGGGCGGACTCGGTTTCCGCACCCGTCAGGTCGGCACCGATATCCGCTTCGAGACCTACGGCCCGCGCGACCTCACCAGCAGCGTGCGCTTCGGCTTCGGGTTGGGAAACCTGCGGTACCTGGCCTACGAGGAGAACGCGCCGAGCACCACCACGGCCATCGTCGGCGGCCAGGGCGAAGGCGCCGACCGGCTGCTGATGACCCGCACCGACACCGCGCTGGAGTCCGTGTGGGGGCGCCGCGAGGTGCCCGTGCCGCGCCCCGGCAACGACCCTCCCGAAGAACTGCAGCAGGCCGGCGACGAGGTCCTCGCCCGTGAGGCAGCCACCGCCCGACTGCAGTCCTCCGCCTGGGACACCGAGGACCAGCGCTACGGCGAGCACTACGGCCTCGGAGACCGCGTGTCCGTCGAGGTCGGCCCCGGCGAGCAGGTCAGCGACCTGGTCCGGCTGGTGCACCTGCAGGCGTGGGCGACCGCCGGCGAGTTGGTCAGCGCCATGGTCGGCGGCCAGGAGGCCTCGACCGACCCGAAGTGGATCCACCAGATGCGCGAGATCGGCCGCCGCCTTGCCCGGCTGGAGCGCACCTCCGTGCCCGCGGCGTGAAAGGAGCCCAGTGGCATCGTCCTCCCTTCCCCGCCCGGGGCACAACGGCGGGTCCATCACCAACTACGAGCACGAACTGCTCACGCACAAGGCGACCCCGGACGGCGTGCACGGGTATCCCACCGACCCGCCGCCCATCTACGCCGACCCGAGCGGCATCCGGACCATCCGCATGCGCGCCAACATCTACGCGACCGTCCGCGGCAGCATCTTCAGCTCCGGGCCGACCGACCTGACCTTGGAGCAGTTGGCCCCGAACACCAGTGGCCAGCCGCGCATCGACCTGATCGTGCTTCGCCTGAACCGCTCGGACTACACCATCACACCGGCGATCATCACCGGCGTCCCGGCGGCCAGCCCCATCGCGCCGTCGCCGCAGCGCAACGCGGGGCCCACGGGCTTCTACGACCACCCGATCGGTGAGGTTCGCGTCGCGCACAACGCCACCACCCTCGCCTCCAACACCATCACGATCCGGACCTGGTACCTCGGGTCCGACGGGCAGATCCGCTGCACTCCCGACTCGCGTCCACGCCATGAGGCCGGCCGGCGGATCTGGGAGCACCCGACCGGGTCCGGGTTCATCTCCACCGGGGACGAGTGGATCCGCACGGTCGACGACGCCGACGGTGTGATCACACCGGCGTCCGGCCTCACCTTCACCGCGGCTCGGCTCCGCCGCCGCAACGGGCTCGTGACGTTCGCGCTCACCGTCTGGCGGCCCGCTGCCCCGTTCAATGCCGGCACCGAGTACGTGCTGGGCAGCGTCCCCCCGGGCTTCCGCCCGCCTGCGCCGGGGTTCAGCAACGGCGGCATCTGCCCCTCGAACCAGTCGGTGTTCACCTACTCGATCAGCGACGCCGGAGTGATCTTGATGAATCCCGGCACCACGCCGATCGCCACCAACCGGCCGCTGGTCCTCAACACCATGACGTATCCCGTCGCGTAAGGAGAAGATCTTGGCTCGCTACTGGTACGGGATGAGCCTCGCCGACTGGACGCTGCTGCTCACGACGGTGGGCGAGACGCCCAACGTGGTGCAGGCCAGCGGTGGTGCTCCCATCACCTTCTGGAACGCCGAGACCGGCGGTACGCAGTACATCGACCTGCTGGACGCCGACGGCGCGCCGACCACGTCGGTGCTGTCGTCCACGGGCGGCAACAGGGCCATCGGAACCATCCCGCCGCTGCGCGGCCCCGACAACATCAAGTGGATGTGGGCGTCGGCCGGCGGCGGGCCCCGGATGCTCATGGCCGGCCGGGTCGACGCCGTCGACCGCAACGGCGACCAGATGCTCGGGTCGTTGCTGCTGGCCGACGGATCTCCAGCGGCCAGCCAGGCGTACGCCGTGTCGCGGGCAGGCGACACGATGGTTGGCCCGCTGAGCGTCCCGACGCCGACCGCACCGTCGCACGCCGCCACCAAGCAGTACGTCGATTCGCTCGGTGGCGGGGGCGGTGGCGTCGCGTCGGTCAACGGCGAGACCGGCGTCGTCGTCTTGGACGCGGCCGACGTCGGCGCTGCCCCTACCGCGCACACCCACACCACCTCGCAGGTGAGTGGCCTGGACACCGCCCTGGCCGGCAAGGCACCGACTGCCCACGACCATTCGGGCAAGGTGAACGGCTACCGGTGGACCGGTTCGGCGTACGTGGCCTCCACCAACGCCGCCGTGTACGTCGGGCCCGTCGATCCGGCAACCCTCGGCAGCGTCGCCGAGGGCTCGGTGTGGATCCCGGTGGGCGCCTGATGGCCGTCGCGAAGGCCCGCCTGGGCGGGCAGTGGGTCGACTCGACCATCACCGAGCGGGTCCGCTACGGCGGCCAGTGGATCGACGTCGGCCCCACCGAGCAGCCGGCCCAGACGGAGTTCCTGTTCAGCGCCAGCATGGAGGCACCGGACAACCCGAACTGGAGTGAGGCCGGCACCTCCCTGACGCTCGGCACCCTGATCACGCCCACCACCAATGGGGAGATCCTGGGCGGCCGGTGGCTGTTCCCCACCGTCATCCCGACGGGCATGGTCGCGCAGTTCGTGCTGTACGACGCCGTCACCCGCGCCGAACTGCGGCGCGCCACCTTCACCAACCCGACCGGTGGGGCCTGGAACACCGTGCCGATCACCCCGTACCCGGTGACGGCCGGCGCCCGCCTGGTTGCGGCTGTGCACATCGGTGGTGGCACCCAGATCGCCTACCCGTCTCGGCATGGCTTCTTCGCCACGGGTCGCACGAACGGCAACCTCACGGCGCCTGCCTCGACCGCTGACCCGGTCGGGAACGGGAGGTTCTACAACGGGGATGGCTTCCCCGGCGACTCGTACAACGCGTCGAGCTACTACGTCGACTTGTTGTTTGCGGTGCCGGTGGTCTCCGGCGGCAGCATCACCCTGGTCGGCCCGGACCGTCCGGTCCTGCCCGGTCAGACGGTCGGCCTGGACGTGGTCGCGACGAACCTCGCCGCAGGGGAGACGATCGCCAGCTACACCTGGTCGGTGCAGTCCGGGGGCGGATCGCTGACCGGCGCCAGCACCGCCACCCCGACGTACACGGCTCCGTCGGGTACCGGCGTGGCCGTCGTACGCGCCGCCGTCACCACCAACCTCGGCAACATCGGCTACCTCGACCTCAAGGTGAGCCGGGGTGCCAACCCGGTCGCCGCGGAGAACGCCCTGCCGGGCACCCCCCGCGCGGTGTGGGACCTGCCCGTCGGCGCGCTCGGCGGCGTCGACTCGCTGCAAGGTTTCTGCGACGGGTTCTCCGCCGACAAGTCCGAAACCGTCGCCTTCAAGATCGGCCAGTCCGATGGTGCGGGGTGGACGGCGTCGATCTACCGGCTCGGCTGGTACGGCGGCAACGGCGCACGCCTGTACGCCAACCTCACGCCCACCTCCGGGCAGCTCGCCGCCAGCCAGAGCCAGCCCGCGCCCGCCGACGCCGACCCGAGCACGACGCTGCTGTCCGCGGACTGCGCCGCGTGGGCCACCACCCTGGAGTGGACACCGCCGGCGTGGGCGCCGAGCGGAATGTACGTGCTGCGGCTCGACCGCACCGGCGGCGGCGCCAGTCATGTGCTGTTCGTGCTGCGTGACGACGACCGCGTCGCGGACCTCATGGTGATGCCGGCGGACAGCACCTGGCAGGCGTACAACGCGTGGGGCGGGCTGGGCTCCGGCCAGTACGCCGGCAACAGCCTCTACTACGGCACGTCGGTGTACCAGTACAACGACGATGCCGCCCGCTTCATCTCCTACAACCGGCCGATCATCAACCGCGGGGCCTGCGACCCGGGCCGCAACTACGGGGCGGTGGAGTGGAGCACCTGGTTCACCGGCGAGTACCCGATGCTGCGGTTCCTGGAGCGCAACGGGATCGACGCGAAGTGGTACTCGTGCCTCGACGCGGCCGGCGACCCGGACGGTGACCTGCTCGCCAACGTGAACGCGGCGATGTTCGTCGGCCACAACGAATACTGGTCGGACGGGATGAGGAGCGGCTGGGAGGCCGCCAAGGCGGCGGGCACCAGCATCTTCTCGTGCGCCGGCAACGAGGTGTTCTGGCGGTGCGTCGGGTCGGCCGCCGACAGCGACGGCCGGCCGCGCACGTGGGAGTGCCAGAAGTCGACCATCGGCGGTCGCGGCAGCGATCGCCCCGAGTGGACGGGCGCGTGGCGTGACCCGGCCGGCTCCGGTAAGGGCGGCGGGCGGCCGGAGAACGAGCTGACCGGCACGATCTTCGTGGTCAACGGGCCGGATCTGCGGAGCCTCGTGGTGCCCCAGGCCGGCGGCTACTCGGCGACGCCGCTGTGGCGGCACACCCCCGTCGCCGCTCTGGGCGTCGGCCAGTCCTGGTCGAGCCCCGGCCAGATTCTCGGCTTCGAGTGGGACACCTACGGGCCGGGCGGCACGTCGAGCCCCGGCGCGGCGTACCTGGCCGACCCGCACCCCGAGGCGATCTACTGCTCCGACGCCACCTACACAATCCCGTCCGGTCTGCTGCTCACCGACGCCGGTGACGAGTACACCAGCGGCGGCACGGCGAGCCACCGGCTGGTCGTGCACCCCGGCGGCAACGGCGCCATTGCCTTCGGGACCGGCACCGTCAACTGGGCGCTGGGGCTCGACAACGCCAACGTCTACCAGCAGGGCGGCGACAACGTCAGCAGCGTGATCCAGCAGGCCACCATCAACATGCTCACCGACATGGGTGCCCCGCCGGCGACACTGATGGCCGGGCTGACGATGCCCACCCCGCACGACTGGTGGGGCGGCGGTGAACCGGCGGTCCGGGAAACGTTCCCAATGGACACGCCGGGCGCTGCGGACGGTGCCGATGGGCAGAACATCACGGTCGCCACCCGGTTCTCCGTCACGGCACCGGGGAGTTGGGTTGGGATGCGGGTGTGGGTCACTCCCACCGCGCCCACCATCACCCCACGGATCGTCGCCTACAACGACGACACCGACGCTCGTCTGGCCGTCCAGCAGTACACCGAACCGAGCAGCCGGGGCCAGTACCACGACGTGTTGTGGGCCAGCCCGAACGCGCCTATCCCGGTCGCGCCTGGCTCCACGTACATGGCGGCTGTGCACTCCAGCCGGTACGCCGCCACGGCCACCTCCGGGATGAGCTTGCCCTTGCTGTCGGGCAGTGAGCGCATCTACTCCGCGTCCGGTTTCGTGTCGGTCGGCCTGTACCGGTACGAGACGGAACCCGGCACGGTCCCGCCGGCCACCGACACTTCGCTGTTCTTCCACGTCGCACCGCTCATCGAGTTCGACGCCTGACCAGCGCCGCGCAGCGCAGCGCAACCAGAGGAGCGAGCGGTGCCCCTTCCCATCCGATCGACAGGAGTCCCGATGTCCGTCCGTCTGCAGTTCAGCAAGACCGCGTACCGGCCCGACGAGCAGATCCACTTCCAGGTCATCGTCGAGGGCGAGCAGACCGTGGTCTCCAGGGAGGTGGCGGTCAGCGGCTCGGTCGTGCTGCCCGGTGCCAACGTGGTTCCGGTGACCGGGCTGGCCAGCGTCGTCGACGAGATCGCCTACGGCACGTTCGTCGCCGACGGGTACACGGTCGAGCAGGACCAGGTCGACCCGTCCCGGTACATCGCCACGCCGCAGTAGCCGGGCCTCTTTCCCGTCCAGCCGACACCGAGGGCGCTCCCGCGAGGGGGCGCCCTCGGTCGTCTGCGCCCAATCCCGTCGAGGAGTAGCCCATGACGCGGGCCCCCACCAACCTGCAGGCCGTCCGCAGCCTGCTGCTCGCACACCTCAACGTCGACAAGAAGGCCGTCCGCGACCAGGACTTGGAGCCGGCCGAGGTCGGCATCGTCGGCGATTCCGCCCACCGCGGCGGCTACCACTGCGGCTCCGACCGGGTGGTCTCCAACGACTACTCGGTGGTCGAGTCGTCGCGGGACCGCAGCGGTCTGACTCTGGACGCGGCGGCGCTGGACGTCGGCCAGTTCAAGGTCGCGGTCGCCGGGCGCAACCACGACCTGCGGTCCTTCTCCACCTGGTGTGTCGCCCAGTGCCAGGCGAACGCGGCGGACACCCGCGACATCAGGGAGATCATCTACAGCCCCGACGGCAAGACCGTCCGGCGCTGGGACCGCCTCGGCCGCCGCACCAGCGGCGACAGCTCCCACCTCTGGCACACCCACTTCAGCTTCTTCCGCGACGCGATCAAGGCCGGCCGCGACCAGACGCCGCTGTTCCGTCGCTACCTCACCACGATCGGACTCCTGGAGGACGACATGTCGGCAGACGCCGAGCGCAAGATCAACGAACTGCACGCGGCCATGCTCGGCAAGGGCCCCAGCTCCTACCCCGCAAGCGTCGTGCAGATGATCAAGGACGTGGCCTGGGTGCTCGTCAAGGGCCCAGAAGCCTCCGGCGCCTGGGCCGGCAAGACCCTCGCCCGCATCGCCGAGGCCGCCGGCATCAGCCCCGCCGAGCTGGAGCAGATCGCGGCAGCCGCCCGGGCGGGCGCCGCAGACGCCGCGACCACGGCGCTGGCGCAGCTCACTCCCGAGAAGGTCGCTCAGGCCGTCGTCGACGCGATGCCCGCTGACCAGGCGAAGCAGGTCGCCGAAGAGCTGGCCGCCCGCCTCGCCGCCTGATGGTCACGATCCCGATCGCCCGTCTGCCGGCACCCTCGGTGCCCTGGCGCACCATCGTCGCGGTCGTGATCGCCAAGGCAGCGTGGGACTGCGTCGGACTGCTCGCCGGCGACGTCGCCTACCGGGGACCGTCGTACGACGTGCTGCGGAGCTTCATTCCCATCGGGGGCATGAGGCTCCAAGGCGTCTTCCTCACCGCCCTCACGATCACGTCGCTGCTGGCCGCCTATCGGTCGGACCGCGGCGGCGGGGAACTGCTGCGAGTCTGCCTCTGGCTCTACGCCGTCTGGTACATGAGCTGGGCCGCCGGCCTGGCCAGTTCGTGGCTTTACCACGGCCGGATCTTGTCCTGGGGCGCACCAGCGTCCGTGCTCGTCGTCGCCGTGCTGGCCATCCTCGCCGCGCGCGCAACACCGCGGCAGGTGGGGGGTGGCTGAGTGTGGACCGACGCCCTGCCGCCCCGGGCCCGGGCAGCGGTCGAACTGCTCTGGGTGACCGCCGCTAGCGCCGGTGGATCGCAGCCGCCGGTCGAACTGCTCTGGGTTGGCCAGGCAGTCACCTTGCTGGTCGCCCTCGTCACCGCATGGGGCGCGCTGCGCAGCAAGAAGACCGAGGTCGGGGACTCCCGACAGGCCCGCTTCGAGCAGCGCCTCGACGAGGAGCTGGACGATCAGCGCAACCTGACGCGCCAGTGGCAGGAGGCGTGGACCGCAGAGCACGAGAAGACACTGCGGTACGAGCGGTACCTACTGCGACACGGCATCGACCTCGAGACCGGACGGCGGGAGGTACCCGATGCATCGGGGTAAGCGGCGACAGCTGTCGCCAGTCCTCGCCGACGAACCGTTGGTGGGGGAGAGCCTCAGGCGACGCTTCCGCATCGTCCTCATCGCCGTGACGCTCGCCTTCGCGCTGACCAACCTCACCTCCTACCTGATCGGGCAGACCGTCCGCAGCGAAGCCGAGCAGGATACCCGCGCCCGGGTCGGCACCCTGGAGCGTGAGTTCGCCACCGACCTGGATGAACGGCGGAAGGCGCGCGACGCAGAAGTGGCCCGCCAAGACGCGGAGCTGCGCCAGCTCCGCAAGGACGCCTGCACCCTGGCAGACCGGGTTCTCCCCCGCGACGCGGAACTGCAGGAACTGCGCCGACGCTACGGCTGCACCGGAGACGCCGCACCGTCGACCGATCCGGGCCGCTCGACCGCTCCGGGCCCAAACGGTGGGCACGAACGCCCCTCGCCCGATCCATCGAGGGGCCAGCCGGACCGCCCGCACACCCCTGCGCCGGTGACTCCGGAGCCGACGCCCGCACCGACCCAGCCGCCGGCTGCCGACCCGGAAGACGGCGGGCTGATCTGCCTGCCACTGCTCGGCTGCGTGCTCTGACCAAGTGAGGCCAAGTCGGGCCTACGACGGCGGCACTGCTTCGTCAGGCATCCAGTTCTGCCCGCTGCGGTGCCACCCGGGCGGCTGCAGGTCCGCACCCACCTCGGCCGGAACCTCGCGCCAGTCATCACGGCCGGCCCTCAGCCGCTCCGCCACGACGAGGGCTGCGGCTTCGCTGCCGTAGGCGCGGGTCTCGATGCCGCGCTCGGCGAACCAGCGGCCATCAGGCGGCGGCAGCTGCCCGATCGCCACGTGCACGCAGTCAGAGGCGGCTGTGTGGCCGCTCTGCCACCGCCGGGTCCGCCGGGCGCCTGGGTGCTCCCAGATCCGGATCGGCTCGCCGCGCTCGACATCCACGCCACCACGCTACTGAACGCAAGGAGCACAAGGATGACCCTCGACGGTCCCCAGCACGCTGCCCCGCAGCGCAAGGTCGAAACCAAGGTGACGGCCGCAGCGACCGGCGCCGGTGCCGGTGTGGCCCTGGCCGAGTTGCTCTGCTGGATCCTCGACTACTACCTGATCACCCCGAAGATCGTCGGGGACCTGCCGGCGCAGGTGTCCGTCGCGGTGCCGCTCGCGGTCGCAGCCGGCCTCGCCTGGATCGCCGGGTACAAGGCCAAGCACACCCACCGGCCCGACCTCCACGAGGAGGTGCAGTGACGATCGAGCTGTCCGGCTGGACGTGGGCCTGGCTGATCTGGATCGCGGCGTTCCTCGCGATCGAGGGCATGGCCCTGTTCAACTCCAAGCCCGGCGACACCCTCTCCGAGCACGTGTGGGCCTGGTTCGGTACGCAGCGGCGCAAGCCCGGCGAGCCGGAGCGGCCCCGCTCAGGGTGGACGCAGCTGCGCCGATTCGTCCTACTGTCCTTCCTCGCCTGGCTGGTACTGCACTTCATGACCGGAGGCTGGGTGTAGCCCAGCACCATGAGCGCCCTCTCGTCCGGACCGCGTGGTCCGGACGAGAGGGCGCTTTCGTCGTTGGTGGAGTCGTCACCTGGCGTCAACAATCTCCCCGACGACCACCTGTACGCGGAACCGCAGCCCGACGTCGCGCGGACCCTCGCACCCGGCGCGGCCGGTCCGCGTCACACCCCGCAAGTTCGTCTCGACCGCCCACGAACAGACCGTGCAGTAGCGGACGTCGTCGACCAGGCGCTCACCGTCCGGCTCCGGGCGGTGCGTCGGGTGCAGCACCGCTGGCCGGTACCGCCAGTCAGCCACAGCCTCGAATGGCACAGCGCAGCAGGGCTGGCGTCACCGCTGCCGCTCCTGCTCCGCCGCTGCGGCCGTGACGGTCGCCCAGTCGGGCAGCCCGCCAGCACGCCGCCGCCCCTTCGGCCGGACCTGCTTCGCCAGCAGTCGCGTCCACTCCTGGTACTCCTGCTCGGTGTAGAGCCGGCCGCACGCGTCGCACTCGATGTACTCGTTCTCCGGTCGGCGCACGAGCTGGGAGACGTCGTCGCAGCCGTCGGTGCGGCAGAGCACGCCCCACATGACCTGGGGGAGCGGCTCACCCTCGCCGAGGGCCCGGTAGAGGGCGGTACGCAGCTGGCGGATCTCGACGGCGTGGTCGGTGATGGCCGGGTGCCGATCGCATGCCGCCGAGGAGCGGTTGAGCAGCCACCCGGCGAGGCCCGGAACCGTCGGCACCGGCAGCTGGTGGCCCGGGAACAGGGTGTCCCGCCAGTCGCGGACGATCTGGTCGAGGACCGTGGCGACGGAAAGCTGGCCGGTCTGATCGCCGGCTGCGACCATGATGGGCTGGTTGTTCTCGTCGAGCACGAGCCTGGTGTAGCGGACCTCGTACGATGCCTCGACGACCTGCGGACCGTCCGGGCCCGGCACGGTCCGGCGGTGGGTCACCACGCCGTGCTCGACGCGCGTAGCCGGCACGAGGGTGTCGTGCACCGTGGCCGGGCGCGCTGGGGCGAGCAGGTCGATCACGTCGGTGTTGACGGGCAGCGACCGCTCGCGTGAGCCCGACACGATCGGCTGGTTCGACCGGGCGGGCGTCGGCGCCATGCCGCCCACCGCGGCGGTCGGGTCGGCGTACCGGTACTCGCCGGTCGGCTCCCCGTCCCTGTCAAGCCGCTCGTAGACACGCACGTCGACCAGCACCGGCTCCTTGCTCGCCAGCCGCCAGAACAGGTCCCGCACCTCGACGATCTCGCTGTCCAGCCGCCGGCGGCAGCCTTCGTCGACCTGGGCGCGTTCGTACGGCCTCGGTTCGGCGTCGCGCCGGTACACGGCGCACAGCACGCATGCGTGCTCAGTCATGTTGATCTCCGATCCCGCTGGTCGCGGAGCAGCTATCGTCGGTGGTGATCCAGCGCCACGAGGGCGCACCTGGGGGATCGGCGGGCGCTCTAGGAGGGTTCGGTGCCCGCGCCCTCGTGATCCGTGCTCACCAGGGCCACTCCGCGGGGTTCTTCCACTGGCACGGCAGCAGGTTGTGGCCCGGCCGCACGCACGGCTCGTCCGGGTGTTCGCGGACGCAGTCCCATGGGTCCAGCTGAGTCGCGCCGGCCGCGTCGACCAGCCAGTCCTCGTCCGGGTCGCTCACCGGCGGCCCCGGCGCGGGTCGATCCTCTTCGGCGCGCGCTGCCTGTGCTGCGGCCCGGTGTTGCGGTGCTTCTTCGCCTCGATCGCGCGCAGCATCGGGTCGTTCGGCTCCGGTCGTGCGGCGGCGAAGAGTCGTTCCATCTGCTTGCTGAGCTGCTTGGCCTGCTCGCCGACGATCGCGAAGTGGACGTGCATCCGGTGGAAGAACGCGTCGTTGAGCCGCCGCCAGCGTGCAAGCCACTCGGCGTGCGTGCCCTGCCTGCCCACGTCGATCGCGCTGACCCAGCGCGCAGTGTGGTAGCCATTCAACGCGAGCCGGTGCTCGTCGGCGGTGGCGCCGTCGAAGCCGAACGTCACCCCGTCGCCGTCGGCGTCGACGTAGCCGACGTCCACCCAGCCAGGCCCGCCCAGAGGCGTACCAACCGGCGCGACGGATACCGGCCCGCGCTGCCCCACGGCGTACGCCTGAGCCGCCACCTCCCGGACGTCCGCAAGCGGATTCGACTGCGGGTCACTCCACGGCCGGCGCGGGTTCTCCACCTGTTCGCTCAACTGGTGGTGCATCTGGTCCCACACCCCGCGCAGATCCCGGTACGCCGTCAGGCGGCCATCCGGGATGACCCAGTTGACGGTCTCGTCGAGGACGCTCAGCGTCAACGACAGGCCCTGCCGGCGCTGCGACCGCCGGACGGTCGCGGTGAACGGTCGACCCCCCGAGTGGGCACCGCAGTGCTCGCACACCAGGATCTCCCGGACGGGCTCAGCTACCCCGATCGCGTGGATCCCGTAGCCGTACGGCGCACCGCGGCGGCGGCAACGCGAGCAGAGCACCCGGTAGGCGAGCGGGTGCTCGTCCGGCAGCGCAACCGCGTCGACCGGCTCGTCGACCGCCATCAGCGCGACCGCCTCGTCAACGGTCATGCTGGGCTCGCTGTCCGGCACGTCGGCCGCCGACGGCGGCTCACCGCCTGGAGGCTGCTCTTCGTGGTAGTGGTGCTCCCACTCCAGCCCATCCGGCCATGGCTCCACGAGCGGGTAGGTCCGAGCAGTGGTCTGCGCGTCGCGGCCAGGAAGGACGAGAATCGCACCGTCCTCGTTGCGGATGTACTCGAACACGGTGACGGTGGTGGGCGTGGTGACGATCGGGTCGCCGGCCGCGACGTTGAGCGCGGGAATGCCGTTGGCGCGCAGCCAGCGCGCTACCCGCTCGCGCCGGGGGAAGAGCACGTCGTCGAAGGAGACCACTCGGGGCGGCGGAGTCCCCCGACGCTGCGCACGAAGATTCTCGGCGAGCTCGTGGTCACCGGCCGCTTGGGCGTTCTGCTGAAGAGCGAAGCTGCGCTGGCACGCCTCGGTAGCGAAGTAGAGGCTCGCCGCGTCCGAGGTCAGCGTCACGCCGCAGCCGCAGGCGCATACGTCGTCGCGGGCGTTGCTCACCGCGGCGTCGATGCGGGCGACGACGTCCCCGTCCGGATCGTTCGCGGACGTGGACGCCGGGGGAGTCGGCGTGGTCATGGCGCAGAGGGTGGCGATCATGACCAGCGCGGGCAAGTTCGAGGTGTCGGCTCCGGCACGGGGCGCGTCAGCTGCTCACGCTGGCGCTTCCGCCGTTCGGTACCCACACGTACAGCCATGGAGGGCCGCTGCCGGCGACCGGTTCCAGCTCGTACACGCCGTCAACGTCCGCGTCGAGCAGCTCGCCGCCGTACTCCACCCACAGCCACGACTGGCCGATCCGCTCAGGTGGGTAGCCGTCCTCGTCGACCCGCACGAGCAGGGACCGGCCGTCGACCGGGCCGCCAACAGCGGGGGATGTCGACGTGCTCCCACACACGCCGATGATCGGCTACGGATGGGCGGTAGCGGGTGGGTTCGGCTGAATCCCGTCTTCGGTCATGGGCTCACCGAGCTGCTCGGCGATCAGCTGGATGGTGCTGCACGGCCCATCGGGGTAGTCCTCGAAACCGCGGTCGGGGTCGCAGCCGTGGCACTGCCAGTACCCGACGCGGTCGGCATCCCACCCGGACATCACGGGATGCGGCCGGTGGTGCTCGACCACAGCGCGGAGCGGTCCCTCGGCGGCGGCGAGCAGCGCCAGGTAGCCGGGGTGCTGCGGCGAGGTCACGCTGCCTGCGCTACCTGGGGAAATACTCGCTCGACCAGTCGACCATTCGGTACTCGGTGAGGCTGCGCGGGTCGCTTTCGATGACGGCTCGGCGCATGGCCGAGACCCGGTCCTCGGTGGTCGCAAACCCGACCAGCGTGTCGGCGCCGTCCTGCCGGAGCACCACCATGTACTCGCTCGTCGTGTTCGGCCCGACGATCGCGCCAGGCTCGGGCGGGGTGGGGTAGCGGAGGCGGCCAGCGACGAAACGCTGCTGCCCGGCGTACTCGGTCATGGCCATGCCGGGGAGCGTCGCGATCATGGCCCGGGGTGGCAAATTCGCCGTCGCCGCTGCGGCACGAACGAGCGTGGGCGCATGGTGCAGGGACCACGCGCCCACGCGACGCTCACAGACGCTCTCACGCCGTTATTGCAGGTCAGCGGCCCGAGATGATGCCCAGCTTCGTCAGCTCGCGGCGCACAGCACCCTCGCAGCCCGGGTGCGCGACCTCGATGGCCTCGCGCAGCTTGAGCAGCGCGCTGCGGCGCACCACGATACGGTCGCCGACCTGGTCCCTCCGTTGGATCGCGCGGGGACTGGTCGTCGCGACGAGGGTGATCGCGGCGGCCACAACCTCCTCAGCCGCCGAGCGTGCCTGATCGTCCATAGGTCAGTCCTCGTCTTCGCTGACGGTGGCGGCGGCGCGGCGGCGGCGCAGCTCGGCGTCCTGGTCGCCGATCAGCTCGCCGGGGTGCTCGCTCGGGTCGCCATGGATGTAGACGGTGGTGGTCTTCACGTCGGCGTGGCCCATCGCGATCCGGACCGTGTTCAGGTCGGTGACCTTGTTGGCGCTCGTGCCGAAGGTGCGGCGCAGGTCGTGCACGCCGATGCGCTGGGGGAGTCCGAGCCCGGTGGTCAGCTTCTCGACGACGTCGTAGATGGTCTGGCGGCTCATCCGCTTGCCCCGCTTGCCGAGGAACAGCGGGCGCGGTTCGGGCCGGCCGCCGGCGGCGACCGCGGGGAGCTGCTCGGTGTCCGGGCGCGGCTGGGCGAGCAGGCGTTCCACCCGCTGGCGGGCTTCGGCGTTGAGCCAGACGCGGCGGTGCTTGCTGCCCTTGCCCTTCACCGTGATGACCATTCGCCGGCCCTGCACGGAGATGTCCTCGATGTTGATGCCGGCCAGCTCGGACGCGCGCAGGCCGGTGTAGAGCGCGACCGCGATCAGGGCGGCGTCACGGACGCTGGAGCTGTCTGCCGCGTCGATGAGGTCCAGGCGCTGCTCGCCATCGAGCGCGGTGCCGGTGGTGCCGCCAGCGCGTCGCTCCGGCCGTTGGTTGGGGTCGAGCTTGTCGACGGGGTTGAAGGGCACCTTGTCGAGGCGGAAGGCCAGCTTGTAGTACGACTGGACGGCGCCGAGCCGGCGCGCCCTGGTGCTGCCGGATTCGCGGGCCCGCAGTTCAAGATCACGCTGCCAAGCCTCGATCTGCACGGGGTGGACCCGCAGGGGATCGATGCTCCGCGCGGCGCACCACCGCAGCCACGCGTACGGGTTCGGCTGCCGTTTCGGGTCGGGGTGCTCGCAGGAGGTGGGGTCCGGGTGGGCGCAGCCGAACAAGTCGCGGCTGTACGCCTCCTTGGTGTTCGGGTTGCGCTTCAGCTCGATCAGGGCGAGCGCGACCTTCACAGCGTCCGTCAAGCCATCGACGGACCTCACCGTTTCTAGCTCGCTCATGGCACCTTCGTAACGCTAGTTATGACGGAAAGGGGGCTAGGCGGTGCCGGCAACCGGGTCGCTCGGCAGCGTCCCGTCGGCGTGGGCCGTCAAGGCTTGCTCCGTCGGGCCGACGGGAGAATCAGGAATCGGCAGGGGCACGCCGGCGCCGGGCACTGCCTGTGCTGCTGCTCGGTGCGGTGACCCGCCGCGCAGACCCAGGCTCGGAAGCCGCGCAGGAATCGGCCGCTCTGGCCGCAGAACCACCCCTCCCTGCCCCAGACCTGGTAGGCGGTCGCTGTAGCGCCCTCGGTCACCGCAGTTGGGCAGACGTGCTGGTCCCCGGCGCATGGTTTGGCGGTCTTGATCGCCGTGATGTCCAGGGAGCAGAACCGACAGGAGGGAAAAGTAGCCCGCCATGCGTCAAGGTCGGGGTTCGGTGTGAAGACGTGACCGGGCCCGGCCGTCATGTGTCCCGTGATCAGGCTGATGCGCCGGGCCTCCTTGTCGAGCACCCTCTGTGCCTCCGCCAGCCGCATAGCGGCTCGCGCCCTGCGGTCCTCGGCTGCTGCCAGCTGGGCCCGGAGCATGTCGCTGTTCACCGCTACTCCTTGAGTGATCCGGAGGGCCAGGACGGTGGTGGTGCGTCCGTGCAGCGGAGGCGCGGCGGAAGTTCCCTGGCGCCTACCCATGCAACGTATCGTAACGCATTGCCTGCTACAATGCGTTACACTCCTCTCCCCTATTCGGATTCCGGAGAGCGCCATGCAGACACCCGCGACGCGGCGGCGGCCGAAGGTCACGATCGTCGACACCCTGGTCCCGTACCGACCGGTTCCCGGCACCCCCGTGGTCGTGCTCGTCGACATCGACGGCACCGTCGCGCTGAAGGTGGACCGGAGTCCGTACGACATGACTCGGGTTCTCGAGGACGGACCGAACCGACCGGTGATCCTCGTCGTCCGCGCCATGCACGCCGCAGGCTACGGCGTGATCTTCTGCTCCGGCCGGGACGAGTCCGCCCGCGCCGACACCATGACCTGGCTGGACCGGCACGTCCAGGTGCCGTACCTCGCGCTGTACATGCGCCGGCTCGGCGACGGCCGCCGCGACTCCGTGGTCAAGCAGGAGTTCTTCAACGAGCACATCCGCAAGCAGTACGACGTCCTCGGCGTGTTCGACGACCGCGAGCAGGTCGTCCGGATGTGGCGCGCCAACGGCCTGACCGTCTTCCAGGTCGCCGAAGGAAGCTTCTGATGACCGACACCTCCCCCGGCAGATCGCTCACCGACGACATGCCGTGGCTGCGGCCGTCCACCTGGTCCCCGGCCGCCCGGGTCGCCAAGCTCCTCGCCGAGAAGAACGAGCACGGGCGGATCCTGGAGTTCGTCGCGACACACGAGCGCGGCGCCGTTCACGTCGTCGGCCCGGACGAGGACCAGCCGCAGCGCGGCGACGTGGTCGAGCAGCTGCTGTTCAAGCGGTTCCGCACCGTGTGCGGGCACACCCTGTCGATGCCCGCGCTCCGGGGCGGTCTACTGCCCACCTTCCTCGACGATCGGATCTGCTGGCCCTGCCTGCGCGCGTTCGGTGAACGCAGCGCGCTGATCTTCGCCGACAACACCGACGACGCGTGGGCGGCCGGGCTGACGGTCAACAACCAGATCCGGCGCAGCAAGCTCGACGACGCGGAGGCAGACGCCCGATGACCGCCACAACCGGCCAGCCCGAGTACGACGGCCGCGACTGGACGCTGCCGTACGCCGAGCAGGAACCAACCGCCGTGCGCTGGGACCTCGCGTTCGGCGCGTGCCTGTCCTTCGGGCCCGACGACAACGGCGGGCCGCACATGGTGCGGCTGTCCCTGTCGGACAAGGTCCTTGTCGACCGTGGCCTGCACCGGGAGGTCACCACGGACCAGCTGCGGACGTTCGCCTTCCAACTGCTCCGGCTGCTCGACCGGGAGCACCTGGCCCGCGGTTGCCGCACGAACGCGCATCAGGGGATCGACCGGACCGCTGTCGCCCTCGTGGACGGCGACCTCCGCTGCGCGTTCTGCATCGAGGTCATGTCCGAGTCCGGCCCCGTCGACCAGGAGCCGCTGCCCTGGGCCGACCAGCCGTCCGGGGACCTGGCGTGACGGCGGTCGCCGGGCAGGTCCTGCCCCCGGTGCAGACCCGGGTCACCCGATACGAGGTGTGCGGACTGCCCGGGGACGACAGCAACTCGCGGCACTTCACGATCGTCGTCGAGTATCGCGGGGAGGAGCGGTGGGCTGTCACCCACGGCCGGATGTGCCTGGGCGTTGACGGCACGTGGGACTTCGAGTCCCAGCCCAGCGAGCGCGTCGACGAATGGCTCGACACCCACCGCTTCGACCTCGAAACCGCGCTACGCCTCGCCGCAGAGCAGGCACCGCTGCTTACCGTCAACGGCCACACCATCGCCGATGTGCTCGCGGCCGAGCGGAAGGGGATCCGCAAGTGACCGGGGAGCGGATGGCCGAGCCGCCCGACCTGGCGGTGGTGTTCGGTCGCTACCGCGACCACTACCGGGCGGGCTTCGTGTGGCACCGCGATGACCGGGAGGGCCACGGCGACCCGGTGGCCATGCCGCAGCGATGGTGGTCGCATACCTACCAACGGTGGGTGGGCTGGCTCCAAATCGTCCTCTTCGCCGAGGAGGAGGGGCTGACCCTGCAGCTGCTCCGGGCCGAGTCCGAGCCGGACGTCCACCAGGTGTGCGGAGCCGTCGCGAACGTCATGCGGAGCTTCGCCCCCGACACGCCGGAGTGGCGCACCGCCCGGCTCTGCTACAACGCGGCGCTGCACGCCGCTGGGATCACCAACCAGTCCAGGGAGAACTGAGTGCACATCCTCCTGTCCGGGATCGTCGGGTCGCAGGCGTACGGGCTGGCTCGCCCGGGCTCCGACACGGACCGGCTCGGCATCTTCGCCGCGCCCACGCAGGCGCTGTTCGGTCTGGACCTCGGCGTCATCACCGACGCCAGCATCGTTCAGACCCCGGACATCACCCTGCATGAGGCGCGGAAGGCCGCCCAACTCCTGCTCACCGTCAACCCGACGATCACCGAGCTGCTCTGGCTGCCTGACGCGTTGTACGAGAACCGCACCAGCCTGGGCGACGAGCTGATCGCGATCCGGTCGACGTTGCTGAGCGCCCCCCGCGTGCGGGACGCGTACCTCGGGTACGCGCGGGAGCAGGTCCGGCGTCTGCGGGACCGCGGTGAGGGCTCGCCGGACCCGCGCAGGCGGGCCAAGCACGCCCGCCACCTCGCGCGGGTGATGAAGCAGGGCCTGCAGTTGTACGAGACCGGGCACCTCACCCTGCGGCTCGCCGACCCGGAGTGGTACATGTCCTTCGGCGAGGCTGTCGCGGCCGGCGCCCTGTGGGTCGCCGAGGGCCTCCTCGACGACACCGTTCGGCGAATGACCCACACGCGCACGCCGCTGCCCGACAAGCCGGACCCGCGGCCGATCGAGGCGTGGCTGCAGCGGGTCCGGCACGCCAACCTGACTGCGGACGAGGCGGCGTGACGATGGCGTCGTTCCACTGGCCGCCTGACCCGGACCAGGTCCTCCGTCAGCGCTTCGAGGTGGTCGCCGCGATCGAGGCCGCGATCCGGGACCGCAGGCTGCCGCCGCCGGCCGCGGCGGTCCTCGTCAACGGTTCCCCGCCGACCCTGCACCTGCAGTTCCGGTTCAACGAGACCAAGCAACTGGACGCATGGGCCGAACTGGTGGGCGCGAAGGTCGGGTTCACCGATTGGACCTACGGCGACGTCGACCACGAGGGCAACCACGTCGGGGCACCCTGCCACGAGTACGGCACCGCCGCCCCGGACAGCGCCTACGGCGACTGGCACGGGCACACCGTGCTGCTGACCTGCACCATCCTCGGCCCGCACACCATCTCCCGGCAGGCCGACGCGCAGTGACCGACTCGTACGAGAGGACGAGGGCGTGAGCCGTCTCTACTTCCACTCTCCATCTGGCGAGGCAGAGCTGCCCGGCAGCGAGTTTGCGTGGCTGGAGCACCTGGCCCGCGGCCCCGCCATTGCCGCTTGGGACTTCGAGCATACCGACGTCGTGGACCGGATCGCGCGCATCCTCGCGATGGTGCCGGAGGTTCCGGACGGCGAGCATGGCTCCAACTACCTGCACACCGGGCTGCGCGCGGCGCAGGCCGAGGAACGCGCCAACAAGGCGGCGTACGGTGCCTGGCGGCCCGGCCAGCCGCTGCTCGGGTTGGCTGTCAGCAACGAACACCGTCGCTTGCTGGTCCGATCCCTGCGTACCCGCCTGAACGTCGACGGGGTCGATTTGCACGTAGCCGGGGTGAAGCTGCATTCCCGCAACGTCGAGCTCAACACCGCCATCGCCGCCGGCTCAGACCCGATCCGGCTGGCCGCGAAGCTCGCCGGGTGGGGTCCGGGGCACGTCTGGGTGGAAGGCCGGCACCGGTCGTGGCTGGCGAGCGTCATCGAGGAGGGTCTCGCCGGCGGCATGTTCCGTCGGCGGTTCCGCCGGGGCGACAAGCCCGACGGCGAGTTGTTGACGGCGGGCTGGGAGCAGGTGGTGGAGTTTCTGCGCGCCCGCGACGACGAGCCGATCGTCACGGCGCACTCCGTTTACGAGGACTTTCCCAACCCGACGACGCACCTGGATTGGCCGGGCCGGCAGATGCAGTCGTGGGACGACTGCAGCGAGGCTGAGCAGCGGGCCATCACCGACTGGCAGGAACGCTGGTACGACAACGAGGACTCCACCGCGCGGTGGGAGGCTGGGATGGCATGGCTTCGCGAGCGGAGGCCATGGGCGCGGCTCGCCTTGGACACCCTCGCTGACGTGACCTTCCATCACCCGGTGACCGTGTACGACCTGTTCGCCCCGGACCGGGACGAGAGGGTACGCACCGCCGCTGGGCTCGAAACCAGCCCGGCCGGCCGAACGTCGTGACCACCGACGTCCTCGCGATCGTCGGCAGCACCTGGTTCTCCGACCGGACTGCGCTGGCCGTTGCCCGGTCGGAGATCCTCGGCGTGTTCGAGCGACGCCGGCCTGACGTGGTCGTCTCCGGCGGTGCTGAGGGCATCGACACTCTCGGCGTCGCGCTCGCTCGTGCGCGGGGCATCGTCGTGCGTGAGCACAAACCCCAGGTCCGGCGGTGGGACGGGCCCGGTGGCTTCGAGGAGCGGAACCTGCTGATTGCGCGGGACTGCGGCCGGATCCTGCGCATCGCGTGCCGTTGGTCGCCGACCTTCGGCTCCGGATGGACCTACCAGAAGGCGACGGAGTTCGGCGCCCGGGGCTGGGACCTGGTGCTCCCCCGAACCGTGGCGGCCGGGACCATCTGGGCGCCGCTGGGACGGGCCACCCTCGGGGCGATCGTGCGTGACGGGATCGTGGTCGACGTGCCGCCATACGCGAAGCGACTCGGGTGGAAGGGCCGGCACGTTGACGGGCTGATGCGGGAGCTACGGAAGAAGCGTGTCCGGGCAGTGTGGCTCCCGGATGGAGCAGAGGCGGCCTGACGCAGGCCCCAGCAACAGCATCCACATGCCCGATCCACGCGCAGGTAGACCAATGCCGCATCGAGACGTAACGTGCTCCATGCAACAACGCATTACATGCCCACCGACACGGAGGAACCGTGAAGTTCAAGGTCAACCCCAAGGACCTGGGTGACGCTGTCGCCTGGACCGCGAAGAGCCTGCCCGCCCGACCGGCGATTCCCGTGCTCGCCGGCCTGATGCTGCGTGTCGACGGCGGCCGGCTGACCCTGTCCGCGTTCGACTACGAGGCATCCAACGAGGTCGCGCTGGAGGTCGACGGCGCGAGTGACGGCGCCGCACTGGTCTCGGGCCGGCTGCTCAGCGAGATCGTCAAGGCACTGCCGGCGAAAACCGTCGAGATCGCCTCCGCAGGCGCGCACCTGGAGTTGGTGTGCGGCAGCGCCCGGTTCAGCCTGCCGACGATGCCGGCCGAGGACTATCCACAACTGCCCGCGATGCCGCCGAGCTCCGGAACCGTCGCCGCCGCCGAGTTCGCCACCGCGGTCGCCCAGGTCGCCATCGCCGCTGGCCGCGACGACACCCTCCCCCTGCTCACGGGCATCCGCATCGAGGTCGCGGGGGACGTCCTCACGATGCTCGGCACCGACCGGTACCGGCTCGCGCTGCGCGAGATGCGTTGGACCCCGGCGGACCCGGACGCCAGCCTCAACCTGCTCGTGCCCGCCAAGAACCTGCACGACAGCGCGAAGAGCCTCGGCCCGGTCGGCGGGGACGTCCATCTCGCCCTCACCGGCTCCGGTAACGGTGAGGGCATGGTCGGCCTCGTCGCCGGTACAAGGCGCACCACCAGCCGGCTGCTCGACGGCGCCAACTACCCGCCCGTGCGGAGTTTGTTCCCGTCCAGCTTCAAGGCGGAGGCTCGCGTCAACGTGGCCGCCCTGACCGAGGTCGTCAAGCGAATCGCGCTGGTCGCCGAGCGGGCCACGCCCGTGCTGCTCGACTTCACTGCCGACACCCTGATCGTCTCCGCGGGCGGCCCGGAGGAGGCGCGCGGCAGCGAGGCCATGGATGCGACGTTCACCGGCGAGCCGCTCACCGCCGCGTTCAACCCGCAGTACCTGCTCGACGGACTCTCTCAGCTCGGCGCCCCGACCGCCGCGTTCTGGTTCGTCGACGCGAACAAGCCGGCTGTCATCGAGCCGGCAGACGGGGGCGGCAACGTCCTGCCCGGCTACCGGTACCTGATCATGCCCATCCGCATCCGCTGACCCCGACCGCGCGCGGGTGACGTGAAAACGGTGTTGCCCCGTCGCGCTTCCCGCGCTTACCGTTGAGTTGCAAGGTCAACCACCCGAACAGGGAGCCCGAGATGTTGTGCAGCGCCGGTAGCGAGTCGAAGCGGTACATGCCGCTCGACGGTGCTGTGCTGCCCTCGTTCGGGCGTGTCGTCGACGCGCACGCGATCGAGTGGAACACGCAGCTGGGCAGGTGGCGCGACTAGCGCTCGCAGACGCGAAAGCCGCCACCCAGCCAACGGGTAGGCGGCTTTTCTGCTACCTGGGACAACTCCATATGGGCGTAGCTCAACTGGTAGAGCGCCGGTCTCCAAAACCGAAGGTTGCAGGTTCGAGTCCTGTCGCCCATGCTCCGACCCCGACTTCGGCCGGCGGTCACGCGATTTCTCAACTCCACAGTGGATGGCATGCAAGACCCCGGCCGGCGGCGCACCCGCGTCGCCGGCCGGGGGCAACACCTCTGGGCCGAGGGAGACGGCAACCCGCCTGCCTTGGGAGCAGGAGACACGGGGTTCGACTCCCCGGGCCCAGACCATGGGGATGTAGCTCAGATGGGAGAGCGCCGCCTCGGCAGGGCGGAGGCCGCGGGTTCGAGTCCCGTCTTCTCCACACGCACGTCCACCGAGCTCGGATGGCAGAGCGTCCGGTTGAAGCCCGGAAGGATCCCGGTTCGACCCCGGGGGTGGACACGTTGGCGGGTTCGCGGGCGCGCGACCGCGATCCCCGCCAGCTCCATGGGCCGTTGGAGCAATCTGGCAGCTCGCTGCGTTCTCAGCGCAGAGGTTACGGGTTCGAGCCCCGTACGGCCTACTCAGCACCACCTGTGGCGGTAGCTCAATGGCAGAGCGACTCGCTTCCACCGAGACGACCGGGGTTCGATTCCCCGTCGCCGCTCAAACGGGCGGGCCGGCAGCGGGAGCCAAGTCCCCGTCCTGCCGGCCCGGTCGGAGATCCTGCTTCAACTGGCGAACGGCATCGGCACCGGCGGGTGCACACGCTTCCCGCCGTGCTCCTGGTACGCGGACATCACCACTTCCGGGATGCGGCCCTTCGTGTTGTGCTTCGGCAGGTTCGCGGTCTTCTGGTTCTCGGCCCACCAGTTGCGGATGTCCCGCTTCTGCGTCGGATCGATCTTCGCTGGCTGGCGCGGCGGGGCCTGAATCCGTGAGCCGGTCACCCTGCTGGGAACCTTGCGTGCCGCGCGGATGAACGGCGCGAGCGCTTCCTGCAGCGCCTGGCGGCTGTCCTTGCCGAGGTCGATCTCGTACGCGGCGCCGTCGACACTGAACGGCACCGTCGGCGAACCGGGCCCGTCCGTGATCTTGCTGCCGGTGAGGTCGTCAATCCACTCGACGATCTGCTTCTGCGCCATTCTGCCCCCAGGGGTGTAACGAGTTGTACGCGGATCACGTTGCAGTACCTACCGCAACTTAACCCCTGCCGAGTGGATCATCAAGGGCGGGGGTTGTTGACCCGCTCATTCCCTACCCCGGTAGCCCAACTGGTAGCAGGCGTCCGATTCAAGCTCGGATCAGTGCGGGTTCGAATCCCGCTCGGGGTACCTGTGCCGCCGTAGCTCAGCTTGGCAGAGCGTCTCCTTGGTACGGAGAAGGTCCGGGGTTCGATTCCCCGCGGTGGCTCCATGCGGTTGTAGCTCAGCTGGTAGAGCGCGACGTTGCCAACGTCGAGGTCCCGGGTTCGAGTCCCGGTAGCCGCTCCATTGACAGATCATCTGTCAATCTCACCACCGGCCACGAGACGGAAGGAGGACCCGGTGGACGCCGTTCTCGTTCTGAACGCCGACCTGGGACCGCTGCACCGGGTCCCGATCAAACACGCGATCCGCATGCTGCTCCGGCAGGTCGCCGAGATCCACGAGGCCGAGCCGGACCGGCTGATCGGCGTGTTCCCGATGCCGAAGGTGCTGCGCCTGGTCCGCTACGTCGTCACCCGGTGGCGGTACACCAACGGGCCGGCCTGGTCGAAGTCCGGCGTGCTGCGCCGCGACGACCGCCGCTGCGGCTACTGCCTCGGCGTGGCCACGACTGTCGACCACATCGTTCCCCGTGCCCGTGGCGGCCGGAACACCTGGCAGAACACGATCAGCGCGTGCTACTCGTGCAACCAGCGTAAGGCGGACCTGACGCTCGCCGAGGCGGGCATGCAGCTGCTGCTGCAGCCGTCGGTCCCCACCTGGTTGGGCACGATGCAGCGCTGATCCCCGGCCGGCGCGCCGGTCCCCGTGCTGACCGACGGGGCGAACGGCTGTGCTCGCGACAGCCACCGGCCGCCGGCCCCATTCCCGGATCGTCTAATCGGCAGGACACGACGCTCTGGACGTCGAGGCTGAGGTTCGAATCCTTGTCCGGGAGCCACGCCCTCGTGGCCCAATTCTGGTAGAGGCGCCAGGTCGAGGTCCTGGTCACGTGCACGTTCGAATCGTGTCGAGGGCACCACGCCGACGTAGCTCAGCTGGCCAGAGCGTCCGCCTTGTAAGCGGAGGGCCGCCGGTTCGACTCCGGCCGTCGGCCCCAACTCCGATGGGCCCCTCGCGGATCGGGACGCCGTGCTCCGAAGGCAGGGACAGCGCCCCTGACGGTGATCCGCCGGCGAACGGCGGCGCCGCCCCGGCACGCGAGGGACCCACCGGCCACGCCAGCGCAGCACGACCGGCCGTGCACTCGCCTCGTAAGCGAGAGGATCCGGTTCGAGTCCGGACGTTGGCTCTCGATGGTCGCCGTAGCTCAACTGGCAGAGCAGGTCCGGCTCACTGGCCAGGTTCGCGGCCCGCGCGGTGACGCCGGGCGTGCACACCCGGTCGCCGCCCGGCCCGTGATGTGTCGAGACCGGTGCGGGTTCAAGTCCCGTCGGCGGCCACCTTGCCCGACTAGCCCAACTTCGGCAGAGGCGCTCCGTTCAGGGCGGAGAGGTTCGGGGTTCGAATCCCCGGTCGGGTACCAACGGGCCGGCCGCGGCCCAGCAGAGCACCGTCCGGCGGGACGGCCGCCGAGGCGAAACGCGGAACCCGGCAACGGCGCGCGGACGCGGCGCGGCGACCGGGACGCTCGAAGGCGGGGTGGGCCCGCCGCCCTGGGGACAACCAACCTGGGGAGACGTCGGTTCGACTCCGGCCGCGCACCTTGGGTCGAGTGCTGGTGCACAGCGTCGCTTTGCAAGCCTCGCGTGCGGGGTTCGACTCCCCGTCGATCCACCATGCTCCGTTAGCTCAGTGGGAGAGCATCCGCCTGTCGAGCGGAGGGCCGCCGGTTCGATCCCGGCACGGGGCGCCATGGGGAGGTGGCCGAGTCTGGTCGATGGCAGCGCGTTGCTAGCGCGTAGCGGGTCACACCGCCGGGGGTTCGAATCCCTCCTTCCCCGCCATGCCGTCGTGGCCAAGTCTGGTGAAGGCACCCGGCTGATAACCGGGAGATGCGGTGGTTCAACTCCACCCGGCGGCACGCATGCCCCCGTAGCGCAGATGGATAGCGCGCGACGCTACGAACGTCGAGGTCGCAGGTTCGAGTCCTGCCGAGGGCACTGGGAGAACGTGAAGAGCGGTAGCCACGCCGACCACCTACCGGGCATGCCCCTGGCCCGGCGCGTTCACCCACCAACCGAGGTGCCGTAAACGGCGCTCTCGACACAACTTCGGGGCGTAGCGCAGCAGGTCAGCGCGCTGCACTGGGGGTGCAGAGGCCGCCGGTTCGAATCCGGCCGCTCCGACTCGCCATACGCTGCCCGCACGCTGACACGGAGAGGAACACCCGGTGGCATCCCCCACGAAGCTCCACCAGATCAACGCGCTCGTGAAGGGCGCAAAGCCGCAGGCCGAGCGCGCGATCACCGACGCGTACCACCTGGTGCAGAAGGGCCAGCCCCTTTCCGGCATCCACCGCAGGTACGCGCCGTTCTCCGACGACGAGCGGGACCAGCTCCCGGAGGAGTCGACCCGGGTCCAGATCAACGTTGCCCGCGTCGTCGAAGACGCCGCCGGCGCGCTGGGCCGGCTGTTCGACCTGCAGCTCACGCAGGACGCCAGCAACGCGGTCGCCAAGGCCGACGTCATCGTCGACGGCCAGACCCTGATCGAGGCCGCGCCGGTGACGTACCTGCTGTTCCTGGAGAAGCAGCTCACGCACTGGCGGTCCTTCGTCGACAAGCTGCCGACGCTGGACCCGGCCGAGGAATGGACGCTGGACCCGGAGCGCGGATGCTTCCGGTCGGCGCCGGCCCGGACGCAGAAGATGAAGAAGGTCATGCGCAACCACGTCCTCGCGGAGGCCACCGACCGCCACCCGGCGCAGGTGCAGCCGTACTCCGAGGACGTTCCAATCGGCACCTGGACCACGACGAAGCTGTCCGGCGCCATGCCGGCCGAGCGGGTCAAGCAGCTGCGGCAGCGCGTCGACCAGCTGATCGAGGCGGTCAAGGTCGCCCGCGAGCAGGCCAACGCCGCCGCCGCGGTCGAGCGGGAGGCCGGCCAGGCCGTGTTCGGCTACCTGCTCGCCGGGTAGCCCCAAGGACACCCCCACGGAGCGGGGGTAGCGCGTAAAGCGCACGAGGTTGAGACGCAGTCTCAGGCTCATCACGCTGAAGGTTCCAGTGGAGGTTCAACCCCTCCCCCCGGCTCTCCATGCCGGGGTAGCCCAACCGGAAGAGGCAGACCCGAAGCGACCAGGCTGAAGCTATCGCTCCAGGCTCAGCAACCCACCCAACGCCAGATCGACCGACCACCACCAACCGTTACCGAGATGCCGGTTCGAGTCCGGCCCGCCGCTCCAAACCATGCGGCGGTAGCTCAATGGCAGAGCGCGGAAACCTCAGGCTCGGGGTGGCCTTAAACGTGCTGGCGGGCCAGGTGAACAACTGTGTGTGTCGTAAACACATCGAGGGGCCCCGGTAAGGGCATAGCCGGGGCCCCGCCACGGGACGTAGCGCAGGTGGCAGCGCGCCGGCCGGACCCGGCCGGAGGCACAGGTTCAACTCCTGTCGTCCTGACCAACGGGCTGTAGCGCAGCTTGGCAGCGCGCTCGCTTCGGGAGCGAGAGGTCGTCGGTTCAAATCCGGCCAGCCCGACCATGGAGGAGCCAGCCGAGGGCAGGCGTCGGCCGCCGTTTCGAAAACGGTCGCGGGGCAACCCGGTGCACGTTCGATCCGTGTCTCCTCCGCCAAGCCTCCGTAGCTCAGAGGAAGAGCAGCCGGCTCTTAACCGGCGGGTCGGGATGTCGGAATTCCCCGGGGGCACCATGCGCCGGTAGCTCAGAGGCCAGAGCTGCGGACTCTTACTCCGTAGGTCGCGGGTTCGACTCCCGCCCGGCGTACCACGCGGCACGTGCGCTGGACGCGCTTCCCGGCGTGCGAAGCCGGGTGTGCCAGGTTCGATTGCTGGGTGTCGCACCACCTGCCCCGCTAGCTCAGGCGGATAGAGCGGTCGCCTCCTAAGCGACAGGCCGCTGGTTCGAATCCAGCGCGGGGCGCAGCACGATGCCGCCGGCGCCTGATGGCCGGGCTCCTGGCTTTTACCCAGGACTGCGGGGGTTCGATTCCCTTCGGCGGCACTAGCGGAGTGGAGCAGCTCGGAGTGCTCGCTGGGCTCATAACCCAGAGGCCGCTGGTTCAAATCCAGCCTCCGCCACCACGGCCGGTCCCGCCGCGTAGAGCGTCGGGCGCAAGCGCGGCACCCCCCGCGGCCGGCCAGCACGTCCCGGTAGTTCAGATGGCAGAACGCCGCCTCGACACGGCGGAGGCCGGAGGTTCAAGCCCTCCCCGGGACACACCCACGCGCGTTCGGTTATGGGTAGGCCCTCGCCCTTTCAAGGCGGTGAAGCGGGTTCGAGCCCCGCACGCGCGACCATTCCGGTGTCGTTCAACGGCAGGACAGGCGGCTGTTAACCGCCCGATCGAGGTTCGAGTCCTCGCACCGGAGCCCATGGAGGGGCCAGCGGTCATGGACGCGACGTTGGAAGCGTCGCAGGGGGCGAGAGCCTCCTCGTGGGTTCGAATCCCACCCCTTCCGCGCTCAGTACAGCCAGAAGTCGGCACGATCGAGGGGCGAGCATGGTCCAGCAGGCGAGCCAGGTCCGGGACGTGACGGGCGACCTGTTCGCCGCGGACGTCGACGCCTTGGTTAACCCGGTCAACTGCGTCGGCGTGATGGGCAAAGGCCTGGCGCTGCAGTTCAAGCAGCGGTTCCCGGCCAGCTACGCCGTCTACCGCCACGCCTGCGGTCAGGGCGAGATGGCCCCCGGGAGGGTGCAAGTGGTCCTCGCGCGCAAGGGCCGCCACCGCTACGTGATCAACTTCCCGACGAAGCGGCACTGGCGTGAGCCCTCGCGGCTGGAGGATGTCGAGGCCGGCCT
The DNA here is from genome assembly GCF_044466625.1 of Micromonospora sp. NPDC049366. Lineage (NCBI taxonomy): Bacteria > Bacillati > Actinomycetota > Actinomycetes > Micromonosporales > Micromonosporaceae > Micromonospora > Micromonospora sp. NPDC049366. The sequence goes on along the minus strand of NZ_JBITMV010000022.1, from coordinate 41,523 downwards.
GCAGGACCTGGCCGACAAGGTGCGTGGATTGCGTATCGGCTCGATCGCCGTGCCGGCGCTCGGGTGCGGACTCGGTGGACTGGAGTGGAGCATCGTGCGCCCGAGGATTGAGCAGGTCCTCGGCGCTACTCGGGCCCGAGTGCTGATCTACGGCCCGCGCTCCTAGTGCATGCCCGTGTAGCTCAGAGGGAGAGCGGCGCTTTCACACAGCGCAGGTCAGGGGTTCGAAACCCTTCGCGGGCACTGGCCTTCGGGCCGAGGTTGTGGCTGTAGCTCAATGGCAGAGCACCGGGTTGTGGCCCCGGAGGTGCCGGGTCAGTACCGGCCAGTCACCCCAGATGGGTGCGCCACCGACGGAGAGGTGGGGCGGCCTGTAAAGCCGTTGCGTTCAACGCTCAGGGGGTTCGATTCCCTCCACCCGTACGCCGCCGGCCGGATGGCCCGGGGAGGCAGTGTTCTCCAGCCTTCCTCCATCCCCCAGGCCGGCAGGTTTCCAACCTACTTGCCCTCGTAGCGCAGCGGATAGCGCACCACGTTCCGGACGTGGGGGCCGCTGGTTCGAATCCAGCCGGGGGCGCGTCTACGGCCGGCCCATGATCGGCTTGAGGTCGACGACGGGCCGCGGCGGCAGGACCTGCAACGTCGCCCACGGGTCGCCAACACCGCCCTGCCGACACGACATGATCAGGTCCCATTGCACGTGCTGCCCGCTCAGCGGCTCCTGCGGGCTGATGCTGAGGTGACCAGTCCACGTGAGGACGACCGGGCCCTGCTCGTCGTCGAGCTCGATCCGCAGCTCCTGGAGACCGTCGTCGCGGCGGGTCAACCGCAGGTCCCTCACCGGCACGCCCGGGTTGAAAGGTGATCCCATTGCTCGCACGCTAACACCGCTGCGAGCGGTGGCCCGACATCGTCCCGGGTGGGGCGCCCCGCCTGCAAAGCGGGTGATCGCGGGTTCGACTCCCGGTCGGGTCTCGATGCCATCCACTGCGGGGTGCAACGCAGGCGGACGTGGGTCCAGCTGCTGCTCATAACGGCGGCCTGCCCGGTTCGACACCGGGGCTTGCGACAGTGGAAGGCCCCGCCGAGGGGACGGGTGGGCTGCCGAGGTTCCGGGCGCCCAGCGACGTGGGCGCCCGGAACCGCGGCAGTCACACCGTGGCGTGGCTTGTCTCGTGCTCGGCGGCGTGGCGCACCGGCCGCGCCAGCCCGTCCGGGTCCAGCCTGCCCAGGTAGTCGATCAGGAGTCGCCGGACCTCGTCGATCGTCTTCGGCATCTGGGCGAGGTCGAGGTTCGCCGGTGGGATGACGGCGCGGAACGCGAGGTCGTTGAGCGCGCTGCCGACCAGTCGCTCCGCGACCCACAGCGGGGTGCGCTCCTTCAGCACGAAGGTCAGGTGCACGCTCGTCTCGGTGGCCGACCGCGAGTGCGGGTTGTGCACCCAGCCGCGCGGCAGGACGAGAACGTCGCCGGCGGCCAGCTCGACCGTCTGGTCCGGGCCAGCGTTGCGCCACTCGTCGACCCACGAGTCCTGCCACAGGTTGGTGGACATGGAGTGATCACGGTACGGGGCGTCGACCTTCGGCTCGTGCAGCTCCCAGGTCTTCGTGCCCGCCAGCTGCACGACGATCCCCAGGTACTGGTCCCAGTGGTAGTCCAGGCCCTGGGTGCCGGGCGGGGTGAGGAACGCGGTGACGTAGCACGAGTAGCCGGTCTCCACCTGGATGCCCTGGCAGATGGCGCTCAGCGGCGGCCACCACCGGTTCAGCTCCCGCAACTGGATGGTGCAGCCCTCGTTGAGCAGAAGCTCGACGGACGACGGTGCCACCCGGTCGGCGACGGTGAAGCGGGCCGGGTGCAGCCCTTCGCCCTTGTGGAAGATGTTGACGTAGTCGGCCGGCGCGCAGCCGGCGTCGAGGAACGCGCGGATCGTCTGCGCGCTGACCATCCGCCCGATCGGACTGTCGTCCGGCAGCGTCAGCGTGTAGGGACGGTCGGGCCATGCGGTGAGAACGGTGGTCGCGTCGTCGCGTCCGAGGAGCAGTTCGAGGGACATGGGATCTCCCAGCATCGAGGTCAGTTCGGTGGGAGGGGACACGGCGTCCGGGCGTGGTGGCGGTGCGGGCAGCAGATCACGGCGAACACGGCGACCCGGTTGGCGCCGACGCTCTGGGTGTAGTGCCACACCGCGTCGGCGCCGCCTTCCAGCCCCGCACGGGTGTGCGCCAGGCGGGCCGCCAGGTCCACGTAGCTGAGCCTCTCGTCGGGCGGCTGCCGATCGTAGGTACCAGCCAGCCAGTCCAACGCGCCCTGCACGTCGGTCCAGGTCAGCTCCGGCTTCGTCTGGCCACGGCGCAACAGGTAGTGGCCGTTCTCCAGCGGCGGCGTTGACCCGGTGATGAATGCGCTCGTCTGCGCGTCGGCAGGGGTCGGCCCCGGCCGGCGCTCGTGATCGTGATCACGCCCGAAGGTCTGGTGCGGGCCCGTCCACGGACCGTACCCGTGCCAGTGCAGCGCCCCGGTCGTCATGGTTACCCCCTTGAAGGCGGGCTGGCCGCGCCGCAGCACGGCCAGCCCAAGCGGATCAGATCTTGCCGTTGGTGAACTCGTCGACGAAGTTGGCGAGCTCGCCGCGGCTGAACACCAGCCGCGGCGAGTCGGCGCCCAGCTTCGAGTCACCGATGACGATGGCGTCCGGGTTGTCCGGGTGGATCCCGGCCGCGACGCAGCTCTCCATCGTGTTGGTGATGCCGCCGCCGCAGAGCTTGCGCAGGTTCACGCTGCGGATGTCAGCCTCGTACAGGTTGTCGTCCTGCTGGGGCATGCGAGGATCTCCTCTCAGGAGTACCGCTGTGCGGGGATTCGGTCCCCGCGCCGGTGGTGCACCTACACCCCGGCCTGGTCGTCTGCTTTCGACGGGAGGCGATCAGGCCGGGCGTCTCGGGGCGAGTCCGCCGATCAGGCACTTCGTATCGGTCTCGACTCGCCGGATGAATCCGCGTTCAGGGCCAGCAGGGGATCCCGCATCTGTTGCCGTGGCGGAATCCGGTCTCGCTGGTGCCGGTCGTCGTGGACGCCCGTACGGGCCAGTGATGGCCGGCTCGCCAGCGACGTCCCGGACCTTCGTCACCGTGCCTGTGGGCACCGTGCCGACGGTCACGGTGTCAGCATGGCATCGTGTCCTTCAATGTCACAAGGGACGCGCCCAGATTTGCTTCCCGGGGCGCAGAGTTGGCGCGAACCCGGCCCCTACCTGCGGATACCGGCCCGCTCCGCGTGGAAGTTGCAACCCCGGCAGGGGTTAGAACAGCGCCGGCTGCGGCTCTGCTTCGACCGGCTGCGCCAGCCGCATCGGGACCTCCGCCTCCGCCAGCAGAAGGGCGAGGGGCGGCGCGGTGCGCCACCGGCGTCGGATAAGCGCGGGCAACAGCAGCGCCGCCGCGGCGGCATCCCAGAGCGCCCTGTGCGGCTGGCCGGCCGGGTCTGCGGCGTGGACGGTGGCCGTGAGTCCGAGATCGTCGACCAGGGCGGTGAGACTGCGCCGTGGGGCACCCAACGCCCGGGCGAGACGGAGCGTGTCGATGAGGCCCGCCGGCGTGATGCCGGGCACGCGTCGGTGAAGGAGCCGCCAGTCAACGCCGACGTTGTGGCCCACGAGGTAGCGCCCGTTGATCCGCTCCGCCAGCGGCCGAGTGACGTCATCGAGCAACGGGGCGCGGCGCAGAACGCTATGCGTCAGGCCGGGCGACACCCACGGGCGCCGGCCGACGGGTCGCTGCGGGTTGACGAGGGTGCTGTAGCTGGCGGGCATGTGCGGCAGCCCGGCCACCATCGGGACGGCCGCGATCTCCAGGATCGCCTCTTCGTCGCGGTCCTGGGCGCCGGTGCCTTCCAGGTCGACCGCGACGAAGGGTGCGCTTGTCCACGGGTTGCTCAAGCTGCCGCTCATGCTCGTCCTCCGCAGGTCAGTCGTCTTCATACTGCGCGCTGTGCGCGAACGACGCCCGCACCGCCGCGAAATTCTTCGCCTGCTGCGGATCTACCTCGTGGCCGAGGAGCTGCCTACCGTGGGCGTGCAGGAAGTGGGGCTGGTCCAGCTCCCAGATCTGGTGGCGCATAGCGTGCTGCACGGCGTACCGACGCTGCTCGCCCAGGCCGTGGGTCCAGACGTGCCCCGGCTCAACGAGGACCTGGCTCTCGTAGCCGAGATCCTGCAGGACCTGCCGCACGTCCTGCTCGGTGGGCTCGCGGTAGTCGGCGATGCACAGGTCCTTTTGCTGCTGCGGGCAGATGCCGCAGATCTCGTTGACGCCCCAGTGCCCGTTGTAGTCAGGCACTCCGTGGGCGTACGCCACGCCGCAGCTGGTCTTGCGGAATAGCGGGGTCTTGATGCCGGAGGCCCGCCAGGCACTGACGATGAGCTCGTCGATCTCGGCGGGCATGGTCTTGCGGCGGGCGTAGTCGTCCCCGTACGGCACCTCCACCCCGAGCGAGCGCAGGTACTCGGCGTTCTCCGGCTTGTGGTAGTAGCCGGTGAAGACGATCGCGTCGACGTCGCCGCCGACCTCCAGGACGTGGTCGATGGTCTCGGGCGTGGTGTTCCAGCCGGGGACGATCGGCCGCCAGTACAGCACCACGCCGGTGCGGCGACTGTTCGCTGCCGCGGTGTAAATCGAGTTGATGGTCATCGCGGTTTTCGCGATCGGCTCGACCCGGTCGTCCTGGATGCCCGAGTAGGTGAACAGCAGCGTCACCTTCAGGTGCTTCAGGTCCTCCAGCGCCGCCATGTCCAGCGCGCTGACCTTGAACCGGGTGATGACCAGGACGTGGTTGGTGTACTCCCGCTCGTCGAGGGCCCGCAGCACCTGGAACAGGTGCGGCTTGACCCCGGGCAGGAACGGGTCGGTGGCCTTGTTGAACAGCTGGATCGGGGTGATGTGCGGGCGGAACGCCTCGTGGCTGATCAGCCCGTCGATCGCCCGTTCGGTCGGGACGAGCAGGTGCGGCCTCTTCACCTCGAAGTTGCCCCAGAAGTGGCGGACGCAGTACCCGCAGTCCAGGGGGCAGCCGATGATGTGGTTCAGCGACAGCCCCGACTTGCGGTAGCCCACCCACTGCGCCATGTACGGGTCGAGGGTGGCCTGCTTCTCGGCGGGCAGCAGCGTCAGGTGGCGGGGGCCGCCGGCGAGGTCGGTGGGTACGAGGGTCATCAGGCGACTCCTTCGGAGGGCTCACGCAGCAGGTCCGCGTGCTCGGGTCCGTACCAGATGCCGAAGTCACGCTCGACGACGCCGATGTCGTCGGACGTGTGGATCAAGTTGTCGACGAGCCGGCCCTCGGCGACCGCCTTGTCCAGGGTGTCCCTGGCGTACCGGCCACGGACGGTGGTGGGGGCCGCGCTGGCCGGGTCGGTGACGCCGACGATGCGCCGAAGCCGGGGCGCCGCGTCCTTGCCGTAGCCGAGCGCGATGCAGACGCGGTTGCCGATGAAGATGCGCCGCAGTTCGGCGGGTACGTCCCGGCCGAGCTGCTCGGACAGCGGGAGCATGTCGTCGTAGTGGGCGAAGATCTGGTCTTCGGTGGGGATGACGATGCGCCGGTCGACGATGGTGACGATCTGACCGCACCAGCGCAGGACCTCGTTGGTCAGACCGCGTCGCAGGCAGTCAGGTTTGAGCAGGATGACCGTCCAGCGCGACCAGTCGACCGTGCCCGGCGTGCCCATCACTGCCTCCGGGTGGACGCGAACGGCGGAACGCGGCCGGGCCACCGTTGGGCGGCGAGCCACCAGTGCCCCGGGTGCAGTTGGGCGACCGCTTCGGCCGTCACGGACTTCCCGGGCTGGTGCACGATCTGCCGGTACATCTCGAACAGCGCGAGGACGCGCCGCCAGTACGGGGCGACGGGCACCTCCGCGAGCTTGGCCGGCGTTAGGCGGTCGTGGTCGGAGCGCAGTAGTTGCTCCCAGCGGGCGACTTCGCGGATGTCGTCCCAGCTCGTAGCCGGCATCGGTTCGACGTGGAAGTGGCGGCGGGGTACCGGCTGGGCGGCCTCGTCGAGGATCGCGTGGACCTTCTCGACGTCGAGCTTGTTGATGTGCATGGACCCGACGTGGTGGCTGTAGCTACCCACGGGCACGCCGAGTCGGCCGGCGGTGAACTCCTGGATGAAGGTGAAGGCGAAGGTGTCGCCGAGCAGCCCGACGACGGCGTCGTTTCCACGCATGTACGCCGACAGGTGCAGGTGCCCGCCCCGTAGCAGGAACTGCAGTCCGAGGGTGCACGCGACGTCGGGGTTGGCGGCGTCGGCGAGTTCGTCCGGGCGCATGATCGTCATGGCGGCCCGCTTGGTGTCCGGGTCGTCACGCAGTAGCTGCTCGACACGGTCGAATTGGCTGCGGCCATCCGGGCGGGTGGGGCGGAACAAGCGTGGCCCGTACGCGGTGCCGGTCAACCGCATCCCGTCGGCGGACAGCTTGTGCAGCGTCGGCGCGTAGTAGCCGATCATGTCAACGTCGTCCCTGCCGGTCAGGTACCACAGGGCCTCCGCGTGGTTGAACACGATGTTCGCCTTGCGGCTGGCCAGGTAGGGAGTCCGGTCTGTGGGGTTGGTGATGGTGAAGCTGGTGTTGATCACCTCCAACGCGTCCTTGCCGCGGCCGGCGGTGTCGAACCTGTGCCGGTTGGCGACCTCGCCGAGCACGGCCAGGTACGCCTGCTCGAAGGTGGTGAACGTTGGGCCGAAGACCATGGGCGTCTCCCTACTCGGCGGTGAGGTCGGACATGACCTCCTGGAGGACGGCTGCCTGGCGGGACAGCCGCATCGGCTGCAGGTACTGCAGAGCGCGCCACAGGTGGCCGGCGTGCTCCAACGTTCCGGCGATGCGCCGAAGGTGCTCGACGCGCTCGACGACGTCGCGGCCGTCGACGACGATCAGGTCTTGCGGCACGAAGTGATGCCCGTCGACGACGTCGGCGGGCATCAGCGGGAGGCACCCGGCCAGCAGCGCCTCGAACAGCCGTTGAGTGATGTGACCGGCCGTGGCGTACCGGGTCGGTAGCAGCATCACCGTGGCCAGGGCCTGACGGTGGATCGTGTCCACCTCCGGGAACGGGCAGCGGCCGGTGAAGTTGACGTGCGGCCACTGCTCGACGCGGGTCCACTTCCCCGCGACACGGTGAGGGAGGTGTGCGGCGGCGTCGGCGAAGTACCGGTCGAACGCCTCATCGCGGTCGTACTGGTTGCCGACGTACGCGAGCGGCATCGGGCGGTGCAGCTTGGCCAGCGCGTAGGCGTCGGCCTTGTCGAGCAACCGGTCCGGCACCGGGCAGAGCAGGGTGGTGGCCCCGGGAGTGGACCTCGTCGCGAACTCGCATACGCGAACGTTGGGTAGCCGCCGCAGCGGATCGTCGGCGCGGAGTTGCCGGTCCAGGTCCCAGATCACGGTCGGCGCACCGGCCAGCGTGTACCGCTCGATCAGCTCGGTCTGCCGGTGCAGGTCGCAGTGGTGCCCGGGCGAGCCGCACGAGGTGGTGTTGCGGCCGGGTAGCTGCCACCGCCACTCGAACATCACCACGTCGAGATCCGGCAGCCCGTCGTTGAAGTCGAAGTCTGAGCGCAGGTCGAGGCCCGCCTCAACAAGGTCTCGGTTGGTCTGCAGCAGGGTGACCCGATGGCCGGCGGCCTTCAGTTCTTCGAGCAGGGGACGGCGGTACGACCGGGCCCCGTCGGGGGTGTCCGTCACGCCGGGGCCGAGGAAGCCCCAACAGCTGTAGCCGATGCGCAGCCGCCGCATCACTGCCGCCCGCCGGGTACGCGGTACAGGCAGCGCTGCCCGAGCGTCATGAGCGGCTCGACGGTCGGAAGCGGGCGGGTGCGCTGCGCCCAGGCCGGCAGCGGCCGGGGCGGGCGCACTCGGCCGCGGCGGAACTCCTCGCGGTCCAACTCCTCCGACTGTCGGCGCGCCGTGGGCCGGCGCCGCCACCACCCTCGGCCGGGGATCCGCATGTCTTCTCCCTCGTCGGTGTGTGCCAGCGCGGCGGCGGGGACCCTCCCTGTTCACCCGCCGCCGCACGGCGTCGGAGGGGCGCGGGCCGATCTGCCACGGGGGAAGCTGACCGGCCCGCGCCCTGTTGCCGGGCGTGGCGTCGCGGCCCTGGATCGGGCCTCGGGTTCGCGTCAGCGCCACGCCCTGTCTGGACTTGTTGCGCCTGGTGCGAGGGGGCCACCGGTCGGGACGGCGCGGGCCGCCCCGACCGGTGGGTCTGCCACCGTCACCGTGTCCTCTGACACCGTGCCGGTGAACACGGTGTCAGCATGCCACTGCGTCTATCAATGTCACAAGGGGCACGCCGGGATTCACTCGAAGTGACCGGCGCAAGGAAAAGGGGCCGGTGCCCGAAGGCACCGACCCCCTGCGCTCCAGGGTGGAACGTCAGCCCAGCTTGCCGTCCCTGACCGTGCTCAGGAACGCGCCCCAGGCGTCGCGGTTGAAGGTGAGGACCGCGCCGGCCGCGCCGGCCTTCGAGTCGCACACCCCGACGACACCGGGGACAGCGGCGACCATCACGCAGTTGGAGCCGCCGTCGCTGCGAGTGGACTTCCGCCAACGCCCCACGAAACGGGGGTCGGCGTAGTTGTCGAATGGCATGGTGGTGACCTCCTGGGTCAGGCTTCGGCGGCCAACTCGTCGGCCGCCTTCTGGATGAGTGCCGCGCTCTCCTCAACGGACAGCGCGCCAGCGCGCAGCTCGTCGAACATCTGCGCATAGTCCGCCGTGTCCTTCGGCGCGGTGTACACCAGGTCGGTGCCCACCGTGTCGACGGCGACCAGCGTCAGGTCGCCCGGATCGGCGTACTGGTACACGGCGAAGGGATTGCGGGGAACCCATCCGTCTGCCAGCCGGGCGTCAACCGGCAGGATCCGGACCCGCACCTTCGCCGATTCGGTGGCGAGCTGGTGCAGGTGCAGCAACTGCTCGCGCATCACCTCTGGCGGCACGGGTCGCCGCCAGATGGCCTGTGGTTCGAGGACAACCTCGTAGGTGCCGGTGACGTCCTCGCGGAACATCTCCTCCTGGCGCCGCAGCCGGCCCTGAACCGTGGCTTCCAGATCAAGGTCGGCGCCCTTGTCGATCGCGACCTGCGCCCGGTGCCGTGCGTACGCTTCGATCTGCAGCAGCCCCGGCAGCATGCTGGTCTGGTACTCCCGGACGGTCGCCCCGCACTCCAGGTCGGCGGTCTTGGCCTGACGTTCGCCCATGCTCGCGTAACGCTTGCCGTTCCACCAGCCCTGTTCCGTGCCCGTGCGGGCGACGTCGAGTAATACCCGATGCTCCTCAGGCTCAACACCCAGCGCGTCGAGCAGATAGAGAATGGTGTCGAGGCTCGTCCGGCGCTCGCCGGCCTCAACCTTCGACACCACCGTCCGGTCCAGGCCGGCGCGCCTGGCCAACTCGGCAGCGCTGGTCTCACCCCGAAGTCTGCGTATCTCGGCACCCAACCGCATACGGCGCGCGAGCGGGCTTACGGCAGCGAGGGATCTGGCCACGACGCGTCAACACCTCCCAACGTCGGCACGGTGTCAGGTTGACACACCCCGACGTGCCGAGCGTACGCGCCGCGCCCCGGGATCGGTATTCACCACTGAGGGCTGCCGCATTCGCGCCCGTCGGCGATAGGCTGGAGCGGACCTGGCGCGGGACAGGTCAGGCTCTGGATGAGCGCCTGGTGAGGGGCTCCGGACGCGTCACCGGAGCCCCTTCACTTCCTTCTCACCACCAGTCCCAGCTGGCACCGTGCCGGTGCTGCAGGGTCGGTGGTTCCGTGTCAGGCTCGCCGCCGGCCCGGTGCTCGGCGCGGGCCCTATCGCATGCCACCCTCGCGGCCGGGCGGTCGCGGCCGTACCAGCGGTGGTGCACGAACCACCTCGGCGGGCGCGGCACCGGGCGCCGCTTGTCCTGCGGCTCCCAGTAGCACTGCCAGCCGCGGTAGGCCCGCCAGTTCCAGTGCTGCGGCTTCCAGCGGGTGGTCTCCAGCCGGCAGCTCGGCTTGCGGCCGGCGTTGCAGGCGATGGTGTGCTGTGCCGTCCACTCCCCGGTGACCCACCAGGGCTTGTCCTTGTCGGTGCGAGACAACTCTGACCCCTCTCGGGGCCGCGCGGTGCGGCCCCTAACGGGGGTGCAGGTCGTCGAGTCGCCACGTCATCGCGACCGCCGGGCGATCCGGGTGCGCGCCTTCACCGCCGGGGCCCGACGGTCGGCGCGGCGCCGGCGCAGCAGCGTCTTGGCGTCGGCGAGGGTGGTCGGCCGGGGCCCGGGCCCGGCGCAGCCGCAGCTGTCGAACAGCGGCCCATCCGCGCGATACCTTCCGTCGACGGCACGGCGGCCGGCAGCCACGAGCAGCGCGAGCTTGCGCCACTGCCGCCCGTCCGCCCGGCGCGGCGCGTGGAAGTCACGGCCAAGGTCCACCATCGGCTCCCGGCAGTCGGGGCAGCGCGGCGCGGCGCCGGGCGGATGTTTCGCTGTGCGCCGGTCGGCCAGGCAGGCGAAGTGCGTCTTGTAGCGCGCGAACGCATAGCGGCACACCCTCAGCCCTCCCGATGGTCGAGTACCACGGACGCGCCCGTCACCATCGGTGCCAGCCGCCTCCGCGTCGCGCCGTCCATGAACGTCTCCACGGCGGGCTGACCCAGGATCGCGGCCGTCTCGTACGCCAGCTCTGCGCTCACACCCCAACGACGCGAGGAAAAGCTCCCGTCCTCGTGTTCGACCAGGTGGATGAGTACGTGCTTGTCCGCGCTTCCCCTCGCATCCCGCCCTTTCATGCCGCCTCGCCCGTCTCGTCGGACGGGATGTCTCGAGGACCGGGGATCCAGTAGCCGACGAACTCGGTTTCGATGTAGGTGTGGCAGTGGCAGCCGAGGCACACCAGGTACACCCGTCCCGCCCGGGTGTTGGGCTGACGAATCAGGACTCGCCCTCCGGGGTCGAGCAGCTGAGACTCGAACACGAACGAAACGGCCTGCCATGGGTGAGGCTTCCCGTCGTCGCACAGTTCGGCGTTGCCGCCGCTGTTGGTCAGCCGGTCGGCCCTGCTCATGCGGTGCGCCGGGGGAACGGCCGTGTCGCTCACTCCTGCTCCTTGGGCTTGCCCTGCTCGCCGCGGATGCTCTGGCCGAACACGGCGACGTAGGTCGCCGCTGCCATCGCCCGGGCCTCGTCCGGGGTGTAGCCCTGGCCGAGGAAGTAGGCACGCTGTCCGGCGAGCCACTCGTGCATCGGCGTGACGAGCTCGGCCAGCAGCAGCATGCTCAGCCGCAGTTCGCGGGTGGCGTTGTGCTCTGCCATCTACCAGGCCTTTCGTCGGATCGGGGGCGTGTCCAAGTCATCTTGGCCGCCTCGGTGCATGGCGAGGAGCTGCCGGCGGGCGGACCGCCAGCGAACGCGTTCCTGGCGGCGAGCCAGCTTCCGGTGTATCTGTCCCGTGCAGAGCCGGCAGCCGCAGAGGTTCGGGGCCGCGGCGGAGGGCTGCCGGCAGCAGCGGGTCCGCGTCCAGCCGGGCGAGGCGAGAAACACGGCGAGGTCGCAGGGCCCGTGCTCGTGGTGGTGGAAGTCGACGAACCAGTGCCGCAGCAGCGGGTCGTGTTGCTGGACCCAGGCCGGGCGGTGGATGTCGGTGCGGGACATGTGACGACCTGTCCTTCGGCCGCCCGCGCACGGTGCGCGGGACTAACGCCTGTCGGCCACGTCGATCACCTCCTGCTGTGGTGGATGCCGATACGCGCGGTGGAGTCGGGGGCGTGCCCATCTCCCGGCGTAGCAAGGGAGCGCCCGTCAGGCCGTGGTCATCACGGGCCGGACCGTACGCGGGCGCAGGCCAGCGGGCAAAAAGGTTGTGGTGCCGAACGCGAAGGAGCCGGCCACCCCCTCGCGGGGTGGCCGGCTCCGTGGCGAGCGGTTGGCTACTTCACCGTCCACTGCGGCGGCACGGGCACATCCTCAGGCCCGTACTCGACGTAGACGGGCCGTTGCTTGCCCGGGACGGGGAAGGTGATCCAGCCCTTGATGCATCGGCCCGGCGCGAGGGCCTTGTCGCCCCACGGGTACTCCGGCTCGGGGAACTGCTGGTAGCCAGTGCTGCTCGGCTCGATGTGCGAGCTGTCCTGGTAGACCAGGGACCACGGGTCGTTCGACACGGTCATGCCGGTCGGCGCGTCCTTCGTGGCGCATACCTCGACTTGCGCCGCGCCCCACACGAACCCGGGCTGATCGTCGGGCTTCGGCGCAGATCCCGCGACCGGCTGCTTGTACGCGTGCACCTTGGCGGTCACGTACCGGTCGGCCAGCGTGATGCCCTTGCCCATCGCCAGCGGCACCGACGCGTCGACCGTCGGGCTGGGGCTCGCCGACGGTGTGGGCGTGGGCGTCGGGCTCGGGGCCGCCGCCACGGGCGACGGGGCCACCGACGTCGCGGACGGGCTGGGCGTGGGGGCGGGGTCACCGCCGCAGGCGGCCAAGGCCAGCAGCGCGGTGGTGAGAGGGACAGCGAGGTGAATGCGGTTCACGGGGCTCTCCTGTATCCGGGTAGAGCGTCGATCGTGGTGGGCCGGGCGGTGCTGGTCAGCGGTGCTGTCGGGTAGCCGACGGGAGCGGGCGGCCTGCTGCCGCGAGCAGGTGCCGCCCGAACTCCAGGTGGACGCCCGTGACGGTAGTCCACGTGCCCGACGACCACTGGCCGCACGCGCATGCCCCCCAGCAGCCGTAACGGCTCGTGCTGGCCATGACCGGGTGGTGCTTGACCGGGTCGGTCGCGGCCTCGGCGGCGGTGCGACTCGTGACCGTCACCTGCCGCCCCGCCGGGTCGTGGTACCGCTGCCGGTCCTGGTGCTCTTTCCGGTGGTCTGCCGGCTGGGCGTTCTCTGCGTCTCGGACCGCGCCGGGCTCGGGGTCCGCGCCCCCGCCGCCGGGCTCGGCGCGGTCACGAGCGGCGGGCTCTTCCGCAACCCGGCCGGCCGCTTCCAGCCGGGCGGTGGCGTCGAGTGGCGGCCTGAGATCACCCACGGGTACAGCAGCCACGCGCCTCCGTTGTCGTAGTAGCCGCAGTCGTCGTCGCGTTCGTGCTGCTCCTCGACGGTGCACGGGTCGGTGGCGTCATCGTCCTCGTCGGCTGCTGGGATCAGCTCGCAGTCTTCCTGCTGCTCCGGCTCGCAGGTGGCCACGGCGGTGGGGCGGTCGTCGGTGGCGCAGGCGGTCGCGCCGGCGGTGACCACCGCGCCGAGTGCGAGCATGGTCAGAATCGTTCGGGGTTTCACGGTTCTCTCCCTGGTTTGGGCGGGGTCTGACCTGACGGTCATCACCACCCCCGGCACCGGGCCGTTCCGCCGGGGATGATGATGACGGCCCGTCACCTCGTGATCGTCACTCCTCGGTGCAAGGCTCGGTGGGCGGGTCAACGGACATGCCGATGTTGCCGCGCCACGCGTCGACCACCCGGGCCACGAGGAACGGCGGCTGCTTTGCGAGTTCGGCCAGCTGGGCGACCGCCGCGGCCCGCTTGCCGGCGTCGAGCAGGTACGCCACCTTCGGCGCGACCCGGCCGAGCGCGACCACCCGCCCGGCTGGGCTGGTCAGGTCCAGGTGCTGCGGAAGATGTTCGAGCAGCGAGTCGACGAACCCTGGGTCACTCGCGTACAGCGAAGCAACCGCCTCGTCGGACGGCAGTTCGTCCTTGCCGGACACGTAGTACGCGAACAGCTTCGCCAGCCGGGGGTCGGCGCCGAGGGTGCCGTGGTCGTCGACGACGTGCCACACGGCGCGCAGCGGGTGGTCCTGGTCGGGGTCGCCGCCCATCCGCAGCGTGTGGAAGATCGCGTCGCGGACGTCGGAGGTGTCGGCGCAGCAATGCAGTGGGTCGGTGGGTGAGCCGAGTCGTAGCGAGGCCCACTCGGCGGCGGTCAGCGGGCCGATCAGGTCGGCCTGGGTGGTGTCGGTGGTCGGGTTGGTCGTGGTCACGGGTGCCTCCGTCGACGGGTTGGGGCCGGTGCCCGGCGCGGCCAGCGCCGGGCACCGGGCCGGGTTCACAGGTGGGTTCGGGCGTTCTTACGGACCTTCGTTCCGGTGATCGCGCTCTTCAGCGTGTTGATGGCTCCCTCGGCGGCCTGGGCCCGCTGCTTCCAGTCGTCGCGCTGCTTCGTCGTCCGGCGCAGCTTCTCCTCCAGAACGGGGATCTGGAGGAGCCGGTCGACCAGGTCGGGGAGGGACAGATCCGCCAGCGGGTCCGGGGCGGCGGCCGGGGCCGGGCTGGTCGGCGCGGCAGCCGTCGTCGGGCGCTGTGGCGCAGCGGCGGGGCTGTTCTGTCGCGGCCGGGCGGGCGTCGGGTCAGGGGCGGACGCGGCCGGGGGCACGGTGGTCTGGGCGGGCCGGACCGTCGGCAGGGGCGGGGCCTCGAAGCGGACGGCCGGGGCGGGGCGCCGGCTACCGGCCTTCGGCGAGGCCTGCGCGACGCGGTGCGGCAGGCTGTCCTGGGCCGGTCCGGCGTTCTTCCCCTTGGCGGGCTTGGACGGCTTCGCGGCGCAGGTCCGCAGGTGCAGCAGCACCTGGAAGCGGTCCTTGTCGGTGAAGTCGTCGTGCTGGCAGCCGTAGGTCTCGGAGTGGTCCTCCAGCACGAGGTGCCGGACCTGCTGCCAGTAGACCTCGCTGTCATGGTTGTGGGCCCGCAGCGGGGATCGGGTGGCCCGGTCGGACACGACGCGGAGGCCGTTGACGCGCTTGGCAGTCACTGAGGGTGGTTCCTTTCGGGTTGTGCAGTTGGTGTGTCCATCCGCTGGTCGCGGAAGCTGAAGGGGCGGCCCGGGCCGCCGGCGGGGTCAGATGATGGCCATGTCCACGAACCGGGACAGGTGCAGCTGGGCGGCGACGGTGATCGTGTCGGTGGGTCCGCCGCGGTGCTTGGCGATGATGAAGTCCGCCTCCCCCGCTCGGGGCGACTCCTTGTCGTAGTAATCGGGCCGATAGATGAGGATCACGATGTCGGCATCCTGTTCGACACTGCCGCTTTCGCGAAGGTCGGACAGCACGGGGATCTTCTCGGTGCGCTGCTCCGGGCCCCGGTTGAGCTGGGCAAGGAGGATGACCGTGACGCCCCACTTCTTGGCGAACAGCTTCATCGCCCGAGAGATTGAGGCGACGTCCTCCTGCCGCGACCGGCTCGGGCTGGCCACCTCGATGAGCTGGAGGTAGTCGAAGACGACCACCTTCGGCTTGATCCCCATCGCTTCCAGCCGGTACATCTGCGCGTCTGCGTGGGCCATGGTGATGCTCGGCGTGTCGTCGATGAACAGCGGCGCCTCGCCGGTGTCGCCGATGTACCGGGCAATCTTGGTCCAGTCGTCGTCGGTGAGGCCGCCCTGGCGGATGGCGTGCAGCGGAACCCGGGAGCCGGCGGACATCATCCGCATGCCGCACTCGACGGCGGACATCTCCAGGCTGAAGATGACGGCCGGCACGCCGACGCGCATCGCGGCGTGTTGGGCGATGTTGAGCCCGAGGACCGTCTTTCCGCTGCCGGGGCGACCGGCTACCACCGCGACCTGACCGGGCTGGAGGTGGTTGAGCAGCCGGTCCAGGTCGGAAAACCCGGTCGGAATACCGCCGGGGCCGACGCCCTTCTTGGCCTCGTCGCCGATCCGCTCAACCTCGTCCAGGACGTCTTTCGCGAGGTCCTCCCACGTCATCCACGACGGCCGGGCGCTGCCGGTCTGGCCGAGCTTCTCCGCCGACTCGCGAATCAACTCCACCGTCCGCGCGACGTCGTCGAGCGGGGTGCTCGCGGCGAGTTGCATCGCCCGCACGGCGTGGGCGGCGGCCTCCCGCAGTTGGGCGGCGGCGAGGACCTGCCGGGCGAAGTGCGCTCCGTTGGCGGCGGTCGGCACCGACGCGATGCACTCCTGGAGGTACACGCCGTTGCGGGTCTGGTCGAGGGTGCGGCCGTTGAAGGTGCCAACCAGTTCCAGCGCGTTGATGTCCCCGCCGTTGGCCTTCAGCTTCAGCGCGGCGTCGAAGATCACCTGGTGAAGCGGCGTGTAGAAGTGCTCCCGGTTGAGGATTTCGGCGACCTCGTTGAGGGCCTGCTCGCTCTGCACGATCGCGCCGATCACCGCCCGCTCGGCGTGGTCAGCGCGGCGGGGGGTGTAGTCGGCGAACTGGCGGCTGTCGGCCAGGGCCGGCGGCGGGGCCAGGGTCTGCATCAGCGCCACTCCCCGATCGCCTCGCGCCGGTCCGGGCCGTCGACCACGACAATCACGCCCTCGTTCATCCGGGACGGCACCCGGTCGCCGAAGGCGTCGCGCAACCCGTCCTCGTTGAGGTTGGTCGTGAAGATCGTGGGCAGCCGCCGGACGTAGCGGTGGTTGACCAGGTGCAGGATCCCCTCGCGCCCGTAGTCGGTGAGGCTGCCGGCACCAATGTCGTCGAGCAGCAGCAGGTCGGCGACCTCGTAGATCTCCAGCGCGTACTCGTGGCTCTTGTCGGACTTTGGGCGCAGGGCGGCGCTCAGCTCGGGGTGGGTGACGATGCGCCAGCGGTACGGGCGATACGAGCCCGGGCGGCGGGCGGCGGCCATCGACAGGGCGCGGATCGCTCCGTACGCCTGGTGGGTCTTGCCACGGCCGGTGGCGCCCATCAGCGTCAGCCAGGGCAGCCGGTCCCCGGCGTCGGGGCCCTGCTCGATCAGCTCGGACACCCAGCGAGCCACCTCTGGGTGGTCGGGCTGGGCGTTGGCGAAGGTGCCGCGCATCTCGGCGGCGAGCACCGCCTCGGCCATCTCGCGTCGGGCCGCGGCCGGATCGTCCACCGTCCAGCCGGTCCCGAGGGGCGACTCGCCGGTGTCGGCGGCGGCCAGCGCGGCGAGGTCGATGCCTCGCCGGGCAGCCAGTTCCTGCATCCGCTGGTGCAGCGCGTTCATGGGGTCTCCAGTTCAGTCTTGCGGCTTGCTGCGTGCGTAGTAGCTGCTGGTGTCGCTGCGGTCGGGCGCCCTCCAGCCCGCTCCCTGCGACTGCTGGGCGTTGCCGCGCCCAGGGGTCTTCGGCTTGGTGGCCGCCAGCCGAAGGCGGTCGTACTTCTCGCGGAGGGTGGGCATCGACATGATGTTGGGCCGCCAGAAGGCACGGTCCGCGTCTTGCGCCGCCTCGGCGTCGCTGGGCTGGCACCAGTCGATGGCCCGCTTGACCTTGTCGACGGTGACCGCGATCGGCCGAGGCTCATCGAGGAGGAGCCGCGCCTCTCGCCGCCACGCGTTGGTGATCGTCGGCCGCTTGCTGCCGTTGGCCTCGATCTTGTCGGCGAGGTAGGTGCAGATCTCCTCGACGTCGTCGCGGTACGGCTCAGGCTTGCGGGTCCGGCTCTTCTTCGGCTTCTCCGCCGGCTCCTGTGGAGCCTCCTTCGGCGGCGCAGCCGACGAAGAAGTAGTTGGGTTTTGGTTGTGGTTAGAAGGCTTCACTTCGTGTCCCGATTCGGGACTAGTCCGGTCCCGATCCGGGACTAGTCCGGATTCGGGACTAGTCCCGTTCTGGGACTGGTCACCCGTGACCTGCTCGTCTTCAGCCGGTTCCGACTGGTCCCGATCTGGGACTAGTCCCGAATCGGGACCAGTCGGGAGGGTGAGCAGGTAGTCATTCGTCTCCTTGTCCCCCCACGCCGCCTGAACTGTCGGCGCGCACTTCTTGATGAACTCGGCGTCCTCGCAGACCCGCACCCAGCGGATCAGGGTGGACCGCCCCATGCCGGTCATCTTCGCCAGGCCCTTGTAGCTGGGCTGGAACCGCGCCGGGATGATGCCGGTCGACGGGTCTGCCAGGGAACTCAAGGTCAGGCAGATGTGCCGGGCCGGCGCCGGGAGGCCCGACTCGCGGACTGCCCGGTTGTACTCAAGGACGTTCACGTGCTCGCCGGCCCTCCCTTCCGTTCTCTGCGACTGCCCGCCAACGCTGTCTCCTCGATGGCGCTTTGTCCGGTAAGAGCGAAAAATATTCCGATCCGTCCCGGCCCTTCCATTGCTTCAGGTACGTCGAGACGGTATCCTAGAGGACAGAGTTTGGCGAGTCTTGTAGGGATCTGTGAAGGGGTTCCGGTGGGTGTGATGACGGTGGAGCGGCGTGCTCACGCTGCGGCAGTACCGACGGGGTACGATCCGGCGGTGGATACGGTGCGGATCGCAGGCGCGAAGGAAACCCGCGTGTCCTTCGGCGACACCCTCGACCGCGTCGAGGCCGGTGAGCGGACCATCGTGATGCAGCGCAACACCGTTGCCTTCGTCCTGGTCTCCCTCCCGCTGTACGAACGGATTCAGGACGAGATCGGCGAGCCGCCCCGCTCCCAGCGCGACACCGTCAACGTCGCCCTGTTCCGCGGCGAGGCATGGACCCCGACCCTGAGCGCCATCGCCAGCGGAAAGCACATCACCGTGGTACGCAACAGCCGCCCCGCAGCCGTGGCGATGCCTCCGGCCCGCTACAGCGAATACCTGGTGAAGATCGGCGAGCCCGCGCTCGCCCTGGACTGACCCGGCCCGGTGCGGCGTCACGCCCCACCGCCGGGGATGACCTTCAGCTGGCTGTCCTGCACGACCCGGGGCTCGGCAAGAACGAGCGCCCGGGCCTTCGTCGTGTCCCGACGCACGTAGCCCCGATCCCGCAGCTGCCGCACGTGGTACAGCACGGCGGAGGGCTGCCGCAGGCCGACCGCGGCGCCGATCTCGGCGAGGCTCGGCGGGTAGCCCATCGCCAGGGTGTAGATCCGGATGACCGCAAGAATGTGGAGCTGGCGCCTGCTCAGTGGCGGCAGCACAGCGTTGTCCCAGTCGGCGCGTCCGTCGCGCACCGGGGCGAGGTGGTACTTGGTCATCGGGATGCCCTCGTTCAGGTTGTGCGGGTGGGTTGCGCGGCGCGGCCCGTCGTGGCAGGGGCCGCGCCGCGCGGTGGATCGGGTTGGCTACTTGCCGGCCGCGACGTTGACCTGGCCGCCCTCGACGCCGACGACGAGCGTGCAGTTCGGGTTGGAGGCGCACGCCTGAGCGGCCTGCAGCTGCAGCTTCGCCCGCTCCAGCTCCAGGTAGCCCGGGGTCTGGTTGGCCTGCGCGAGTAGCTGCGCTTCCTGGACCTTGGCCCGGGCGGCGATGAGGTCCGCCTCGGCCTTCTGCTTCGCCGCGAACACCGACGCCCGGGCCTCTGCGATCTTCCCGTCGGCGAAGTTGATGTCGGAGATGGCGATCCGGACCGGCGGGCAGTCCTTCTTCGTGCGGTCGAACGTCGGGCCGCAGAAGTAGTCGCCGCCGGTCTTGGCGCGCAGCTCCTCGTTGAAGCGGGTGCCGAGCTGCTGCTCGATCTCCTGCCAGATGCCGTTGGCGTTGGCGTCCAGGTCGTCGGCGGTGTACTTGCGCGTCAGCTCCCGCAGCACCTTCTCCTCCGCCGAGACGAGCGTGTTGGTCAGCATGTTGCGCCAGCCGTCGTCGCTGAACCCGGCGCTGTCGTTGGAGACGCCGTACCGCCGGCCGGTCTTCTCCCAGAACTGCACGACCGGGGAGTCCTTGCCGCCGTCGCAGTTGGTGTTGAGGTAGAACTCGGCGGTCGCGTACACCACGACCTCCGGGCCGGCCTGGCTGCCCTGGCCGGTCTTCGGGTCGGCCGGGACGGGCTTCGACGACGACTTGATCGGCTGGTCGGAGTCCCCGCCGGACGGGCGGATGTTCCAGGTACGCAGCGACGTCGGCAACGCGAAGATCTTGTCGTCGACCGGCTCCGGGCCCGCCGTGCCGGGCTCGATGCACTCCTTGAACGTGGTGTTCTCACCGGCGCCGGAGTTGTAGTAGAGGACGATCTGGTCGGACTCAGACCGGTAGGAGCAGCCGGCCAGAGCCACCGTGCCGGCCAGCGCGATGGCCAGGATGCCTGCCGTACGCCGCCGGCGGTGGGGATGGGTTACCACTTCGCGTGCCTCTCGTTGTAGGACTTCAGCCAGCGGACGACGCCGGCCTTGGACTCCTCGGACAGCAGGTCGACCTGGTCGAGGGTGGTGGGGTTGGCCATGCGGGCCATGAGCGACGCGGCGGTGTCGAGAAGCCGCTTGTCGGCGGCCGGCAGCTGGGGCCGCGGCCGGTTGAGCACGATGAGCACCAGCGCGACGACGGCGATGATGAGCGCGATGAACACAGGAACGAGGAACCTCACCGCCCACCCCCGAACAGGACGATCCAGATCAGGAGAGCGGTCAGCGTCGACATCAGGGTCGCGATGAGCCCGTCCTGCACCCAGCTCCACGGCCGCCGCCACCGGTAGATCGCGTAGACGATGTTGACGACGGCGATGATGAGCAGCGCGACGATCCCGATCATCGGCTGGTGTCCCAGAAGACGGCGATCAGCACGGCCACCGTTCCGGCAACCACCAGGTTGCTGGCGGCCTGCCCTGGCGTGATCGGCCGGCGTGCCTTGCCGATCGCGCCGACGATGATCAGCGAATTGATCGCGTACAGCGCGACGATCAGCCACTTCACCCAGAAGTCCACTACCAGCCACCCCCGCGTGCCGCGCGCGGCCGGACGGTGGCGGGCGCTTCCGAGGTGCGGATGGTGGGCGGTGTCGCCGTCTCGCCGCCCCCAGGCAGCAGCCAGCGGAGCGAACCCCGCCAGCCCGGCTGGTGCTTTGTGTCTCGCATGGGGATGCGTCCTTCTCCGTTGTAGTGGGTCAGGCCGCCGCCGCTGCGGCGTCCTGCGGCTTGTTGCGGCGCTGCCGGTCGAGCGCGCGGATGACCTGCAGGCCCTGTTGGTGGTCGTTCCACGCGCCCGGGTACCACTGCTCGGCCAGCGCGATCAGCGCAGCGCGGACCGGGCCCTCGTCGAGGTGGTTCGCCTCGTCGCAGAGGAAGTCGGCGTACATGCCGGCGTACTGCACCTCGGCGGCGTCGATGACGTGATGCGCGAGCGTGTTCGGCTTGGAGATCGCTGACGCGGTCAGGTCGTCGTAGACCAGCGAGACCGACCGGATCACCGTCGAGTAGGCGTGCAGCACTTGGGCGACCTTGTCCTGGTCGAGTCGGCCGCCGCGGCCGACCAGGTAGTCCCGCCAGATCTGGCGAAACTCGACCTCGTGGTCCGGGTGGTCCGTCCCGTACCAGGCGGCTGCCAGCCACACCGGCGGCGCGCCGACGGTCGGCCTCGGCTCCGGAGGCGCCTGCGCTTCCCACCGCCCCGCGATCTCGTGCAGGGTGGCGCGCAGCGCAGCGGCGTCGGGATCGTCGTCGGCGACGTGCGCGGCGTGCGCCCGCAGGTGCCCGGCGCGGACCAACGCGGCGATGCGGCCGGCGTGCGCGAGGATCACCTCAGGCTGCTCGTCCGGACGCTCGACACCGGTCAGCGCCCGGTACACCGACCTGGTCTCGGTGAGGATCCTGCGGAAGTCGTACAGCTCCCGTGCGACGAGCTCGTCGATGAGTTGCCCGGCGATGGTGACGTGCTGGCGCCAGAACCGGTCGTACTCGACCTGGTGCTCGGGGGCGACGGCGGGTGCGGTCATGGGGATGCCCTTCCTGCGGTAGGGGTCAGAACGGGGGTTCCTGGTCCTGGTTGGTGCCGCTGGACCCGATCGCCGGCTCGGAGGCGCTCGCCCACGGGTCGTTCGCGCCGCCGCTCACCGGGCCGCGGTCACCGCCGTTGGAGCGGGCCATCTTCTGCACCTTCGCCACGGCGTGCCGCAGACTCGGGCCGATCTCGTCGACCTCCAGCTCGATGACGGTGCGCTTTTCGCCCTCACGGGTCTCGTACGAGCGCTGCCGCAACCGGCCGACCGCGATGACGCGGCTTCCGCGCTGCAGAGACTCGGCGACGTGCTCGGCGGCCTGCCGCCACAGGGTGCAGTTCAGGAACAGCGGCTCGCCGTCCTTCCACTCGCCGGACGCGCGGTCCATGAACCGGGGGGTGGAGGCGATGCGGAACTTCGCCACGGCCGCCCCGTTGGGAGTGAAACGCAGCTCCGGATCGTCGGTGAGGTTGCCGATCACGGTGATCGTGGTGTCTCCGGCCATCAGGCGGCCTTCCTGCTAGTGGTGGATTCCTGGTGCTCGGCGAGGGCGCGGGCGAGCTTCTCGCCGGTCAGGCCAAGCTGGTACTGGATCTCGCGGACGCCGCGCGGGGTCAGCCGCAGCTGCTCCGCGATGTCCGCCCGGCGTACCCGGGCGAGAGTCAGCTCCCGGATCTGCTCGCGGAACATCGACGGCTTGTGGCGGATCCCCGCCTTCGCGCGGGCCTGCTGCCGCTTGCGTCGCTTGGCGCCGTCCGGGCACGCCGCCCGGCCGCACACACCGTTGCGGTAGCCCTTGCGGCGCGGCATCGGGTAGTGGCACTTCGGGCATCGGGCGAGAGCCACGCCCTTGTCGTCGTAGGCGATACCGGCGACGATCAGCCCAAGAGGCTCCAGCTGCGGTCCGCACTCGCCGGCCGCCGGCAGCGGGCACACCGCGCACAGCTCGAACGCACGCAGGTTGCCCGCGTTGAAGGTGTTCCAGTAGGTCGACGGCTGCCCCACGCACAGACCGATCACGTCGGGTCCTCCGCCGGGAGGCCGGCGCCGGAGCACCAGGTGTCGGCCAGCTGCAGGATGCCCGCGCGGATGATCGCCTCGCGGTGGGCGACGACGAGGCCGTGCTCGTCGACGTCGACGCTGCCGCCGCAGTGCGGGCACTCCCCTGTCAGCGGGATGATCAGCGCGGCGGCGGGTCCCTCACCGGCCAGGGCCGCCGCGAGGGCGACCCGGCACTCGTCGTGCACGAACGGGTCCGCCGGCCGCACGAACGGCACACACTCCAGCCGCGCGCCGCACAACCCCCGGTCAGGGGTGTCGGCGGTGACGTAGTGCATCGCCCCCTTGGGGGTGTAGCCGATCAGGCAGGCCAGCCGGGCCGCGTCCAGGTCGTTCACCGTGGCAAGCTCCAGTCGCAGGAGACGCCGCCGTTGCGGTCGTAGCCGTCCCAGACGATGCAGGTGATGGAGCGGTCGCCGACCTGGACGGTGGTGACCGAGAAGTCGCCTGTCTGGCGGGCATCGCCAGGCTGGACCGGCCCGGCCGGTTCGGCCGGGCTGGACTCCGCGGGCAGGGCGCACCCGCCCAGAAGGGCGAGCGCGGCCCCGGCCGCGATCAGATTTCGGGTCACGACAGGTCACCGCCGGTGGCGTCCGCGATGATCTCGGTCGCGGCCTTGCCGCTCACGCCGCGCGAGTACGACCGGGTGGCAGCGGTCAGCCCGGCGTAGCTGGCGCGGGTGGTCGTCGGGTCGTCGGCCAGGTCGACGCTCTGGCCCGCGGCGAAGCCAAGCCGACGGGACCGACCCCATGCCGCAGGGCCCGTGCCGAGGTAGATGCAGGACCACTTCCCACTGGCCTCCCGGTCGCCGATCATCTGGCGGATGGCGTCCCCGGTGTGCTCCCGCGAGGCGTTCTCCATCCCGTCGGTCTGCACGACCAGCAGCACCCGCTCGCTGTCGTCGAGCGCGGCCACGCGGGCCTCGAAGTCGGTGATGGTCTTGCCGATCGCGTCGAGCAGCGCGGTGTTGCCACCCGGCCGGTAGTTCTCCTCGTCCAGGCGCGGCGCCTTCGCGGCCTTCACCGCCGTGCACAGCAGCTGGTAGCCGTGGTTGAACACTGCCGACGTGACCCGGTACTTCACCCCGTCGTCCTGGACGAGCCCGTCGAGGTACGCGTTGTAACCGCCCCGCACGTCACCGGCGAGGGGGTACATCGACCCGGACATGTCGGTGACGAGCAGGACGTGAGTGGTGGGCTTCATGCCGCCTCCAGCAGTTTGATCGTGGTCTCGCAGGTCGGGCAGGTGACCGTCTTCGCCCGCGGTGGGCGGGCCAGCTTGCGCAGCTCTTCGTCGATCCGGCCGGAGTGCAGGTCCGCCGGGCGCCACAGCAGCCACCGAACGCCGGGTGCTGCCTCCAGCCCCTCCTGCCACTTCTTCTGTTCCGGGGAGAGCCGGCCGACCTCGGACTTCAGCTCGACGAAGAGCACCCCGCCCGGGCCGACGATCACCAGGTCGGGAAAGCCGGGCTGCGAGCGGCGCGAGTCGTGGGTGTGGTACGCCAGCAACCGCCGGCTCACGCAGAGCTTCAGTACGTTGCTCTGCAGGTACGCCTCGGGCTTCACGTGTCCGCGCATTCGATTTCGGCGCGGGCCCGGACCAGCCACGCTTCCCCGGCTTCGGTGAGCTTCCAATCCGCCGGCAGGTTCTGCGTGGGCCGGTCCGCCAGCCCCGCAGCGGCGAACGCGTCGGCCAGCTTCTTGCACCGCAGGAACGACGGCCGGGCGAGGTTGTTGTTCCCGCCGATGCGCCGCCGCCGCGTCTCCGACCCGGTGCCGCGCGGCCATTCGCTGACGCACCCGAGGCTGATGGCCTTGGCGAACACCATCCGCTCCCGGTTGAACGGCAGTTCCGGCTCGGCCACCGCCGTCACGCCAGCGTTCCCGGGTCGACCTTCTCCAGCCCGAGCTTCCGCAGCGCGATCAGGTTCAGCGCCCGCACCTGCTCGCGGGCACCCCTCTCCGCCTCGACGCCATCCGCGCACACGATCAGCCGCTTCATGCCGCTCGCGGCGGCGCGAGGGAACTGCACGTCGGCCACGAGCCGCCAGCGGGCCGCGCCGTTGGTGTCGGCCAGGTGCACCCACCAGCCGCTGCGCACGTCACGCGCGTCGCGGTCCCGTCCGGCCTCCGGCCCGGGCTGGGCCACCGTCGTCTGCTCGCTGCTCACTGCACCGTTCCGTTCTTGTTGCCGCTGTTGCTGCTGGATCCCCACCGGCTCGCGGCAGACTGGTTCATTCCGACGCGCGCCTGACCTGGGCGGAACCGTCGGTCGGTGGCGAAGCGCACCGGCCTGGCGAGCTGGTTGAGGGTCTGGCGCAGAGCACCGCCACGCGGTCTCGGGTGCACCTGGGCCGGTGCGTCCACGACCGGGCGGATCACCTGCGTCGGCGCGTCGTCCTGCGGGGCCTGCTGGGCGGTTGCGCGCTTGGCCCAGTTGACGTCCTCGAGACCGGCCGCCGCGGCCAGCGCCTGGGCGGCCCGCTCGACGAACATCGCGATCTGCAACTGCGCCGTGCGCTCCACGCCGGCCGGCAGGGCGTCGATCTCGGCCATCGCGGCGTCGTACTGGCGGCGCAGCGTGGCGATGGCGTCGAGCGCCGGCCTGGCGGTCGCGTTCACTGCCCGCCACTCATCGGCTTTGTCCAGCCGCCACCGGATCTGGTCCCACGTCTCGACGTCGCCCGTGGGCAGGAACCACCGTTGCGGGGAGTCGCCGTTCCACGAGTCGTCGCGCTCGATGAGCATGACCACGTCTCGGGCGGTACGGAGGCGCAGCACGGTGCCGTGGGGGAACTCGATCACTGTCCACTTCCTTCCCTGGCCGAAGAGCGGCAGCAGGTGAGGCACTCGGCCGGGTGCGCCGGGGGAATTCCGTCCACCCGCACCGGCACGCCGAGGCCGGCTTCCAAGGCGGGACGGAAGTCCTCGGCCGCCTGGGCGTCGTCGGCGATGCCGTACCGCTTCTCCTGCCCGTCGACGACCGCGAGCAGGGCGTACCGCGTCACGACCCGCTCCCGGTGGGGGCCGGGAAGACCACGGTCCGCCGCATACGGGTCGTCCACCCGTGGGCGGAGCCGGTGTGCGAGCAGCGGCGGTTGTCTCCGCCGCAGCTGTCGCAGAGGTTGCCGTCCAGGGACAGCCGAAGCTCGTACGCGCAGCGCGCGTTGCCGACCGTGATCCCGTCGACGTGCACCGGCCCCTCGGGCACGCCGGGCATGTTGACCGCCGAGTGCCCGCCGATCGGCTGACCGCAGCCCGGTGCGCCGCACGGGTCGTCCGCGTGCGCCTGCACCCGATCGTCGGCCGGGTTGACGCTTGCGCCGGGGCGGGTAGTCTGCTGGATGGTCACGCGGCCTGCTCTCTCTCCAGTCGGGCGGTGTCGTGGTGGCCGAGGAGAGGCGCCTACCGTTGCCGCGGTGGCGCCTTTCTCCGTTCGCGGCCTACTGGGGGCGCCGGCCTTCGCGGTGGCCGGCGCCCCCTTCCCCCCGCCCCCCGGGAATGTCTGCTTCGGTTCGGGCCGGCGTCGTCGACGCGACGCCGGCCCCAACCGGATCGGTGACGGCCGTAGCGTCGACCGTCCTGCCGCCACACGGCGTGACGTTGGTGGTGGGCTCGGCGGTGGTCATCACGCCCGCCGGGCCGAGGAGTTGCGCTGCCGTCCCTGCTGGCGGGCGACCCGGGCGCGGACGGCTGCGAGGTCGTCGTCCGTCTTCGTGGCGACGGTGTTGCCCGAGAGGAACGCGCTGCGCATGGCGCGGTTCAGGTAACGCGTCTTGCCGACCTTGATGTGGGTGATGCCCTTCGCTCGGGCGGTCTCGTCGAGCACCCGCTTGGAGATGCCGGTCTTGGCGGCGAACTCCTGGAAGGTCATCAGGTCGAGGTCGGGCTCTTCGGTGCTGAGCGCCACGTCGTCGCCTCCGTCTTCCCGTTCCACCGTGCAGCTGCTGACCAGGGCGACGAGGGTTTCGCGGGGCACCCGCTTGGCGCCGTCGCGTCCCGGTCCGTCGACCCGAACGACCCGGAGGAGGTGCGTCTCGATGACCCGCCGGAGCGTCCAGCGGGAGCAGCGCAGGAGCGCGCAGGCTTCCTGGATCGTCAGCTCGCGCCTGGTGATGTCCGGCAAAACGCCCTCGCCCTGTATCGCGTCGTAACGTCTGTAGCGAGCAGTACCGTACACGTCGTTACAACACATTACAAGATCTAGCGTGACCAGGCCGCTTAAAGATCCACTAAGCTAAATTTAAGCGGGTCTCGCTATGTGTTGTAACGTGCTCTGTGCTACAAATCATCGCGTGACAGAACGACGCGGCGCCGCCTACCAGCTCTGGCTGAGGGTCGAGGAATACCTCAGCAACAACATCGAGGTCACCAAGACTGAGCTGGCTCGACGCACTCGTCTGTCCCGACCAACCATCGACCGACTCCGAGACGGCCGCCGACCGCCCGAGCGTGCGACCGTCCGGGCCATCGCCGACGCGATCGACCTGGACTACGACGAGGCACTCCAACTGGCCGGCTACCCGGGACCCGTCATCGACGGCGTCGACGTGCGGCGGGTGATCCTGTCCGACCCCATGCTGGAGCCAGAGCAGGCGCAGGCGCTGCTGCAGGCGTACGCGGCCTTCCAAGCCCTGAACGCCCAGACGCGCGGGCAGCAGCCGAACGCAGCCACCGGCCAGGGCTACGGTCACGACGTCGCCGGCGAGCCCCGCCAGCCCCTCCCCGACGACGCGGAGCGCCGCCAGGCCGGCTGACCTGACGACGCTCCGCGTCGCATTGCACCCCGGCCCGCCCGCCGGGGCGCTGTCACTTCCGCTTTGCCTTCACTCGCTGGAGCGCCTCCCGCACCGTCTCGTCTGACGTCTGCAGCCGGTGCCCGTAGGTCTCGTCCGTGACGCGCGTCGACGAGTGGCCCAGCAACCGAGAAATCACCAGCTGGGGCACCCCCTCGTCGAACATCCAGCTTGCGAAGCTGTGTCGCAGCAGGTGCGGTCCGTACGGCTCGCCGTCCAGCCTCACAACCTCCGGGCAGTCGCAGGTCGATACGGCAGACGGATCCGGACCTTGATGACCGGTGCACCGCGTGAAGCCCGTCGGCACCCGGGCCCCGCAAGGCGTGCCCTTGTCGGTACGGCCCCCGAAATCGCCACAGCGGCCGGACGCGCCCGCGACATGCTCCTCGCGCCGCGGCGGAGGATGCTCCGGGCACCGCTGCACGCCGACGAGCGCCGGCACCCAGACCCGGTTCCAGAAGTTCGAATAGTGGAGGCGGTCGCCGTTCTGCCCCGGGAACACCAGGTCGGTTTTCCCCTTGCCCTTGGTCGCCTCGGCCAGCCGAACGTACAGCTCCTCGTCGATCGGAACCGTCCGCTTGCGGCGACCCTTCGTCACGCCGATGAACGCCTCGTCACCCTTACCGGTGCGCTTCCATGCCTGCCAGATGCGAACGCTCGCCTCGGAGCGCTCGGGGACTGGCGCGATGAGATGCCCGACGGTCAGAGCGGTTGCCTCCGACCAGCGGGCACCGGTCTCGACGAAAAAATCGAGCAGCAGGTGCCAACGCGGGTGGAAAGCAGCCCGCACCCGCTCGTACTCGTCGCGGGTGAGGTACTTCTCGCGCCGTTCCTCCCCGACGTCGTCGTCCTCCTTCTGGTCTCGGACGAAGTCAGTCTCGACACAGGGGTTGCGCGGAATGAGCCCCTGCTTCAGCGCAGCCTTCAGCGTCTGCGACAGCAGGGTGAACTCGCGGGTGATCGTCGTGTTGCGCACGCCGGCCTCGCGACGCTTGTTGATCCACTTCCCAACATCAACCGCGGTGATCAGATCGATCGGCTTGTCCCCGAGAGTCGGGGCGATATGATCGCGGAACTGCTGGGCGTACCCGGCACGCGTCCCCTGCGTGATTCGAGTCTTCGAAGGAAGGAACTCCTCGAACCACTGCGAGAGGGTGAGCGCACCCGATGAATGGTCGTCAGATGGTCCGAGGATCGCCTCGTAGACCTGCGCCGCCGTCCACTCGTGATGGTGTCCCTCGGCGATGTCCCTCGCTCGGAGGGCCAACTCCTCGCTCGGCCACGTGGTCGACTGAACCGGGGCCTTGCCGCTGGAATCCCGTACCAACTTCCCGTCGCGTCCCTTGCGGCGCCAGTTGACTCGCCAGCTGTCCCCGCGCTTCTCGATGCCCGCCACCCGCTCGCCTGCCCCCTTCACTCCGGCACCACCCATGGGTGCACCCAGATCCTCCAACGCGTGCACCCATGGGTGCATCCCTGCGGAGGGAAGGGCAGTCTAGCGTCACGTTCCGTAGAGATTGCTACATAGTAGATCCGGACAAATGCGCTCAGATGCAGGTGGGGGCAACCCCCCTTCTCCGACTACGGATCAGAAGGTTAGGGGTTCGAGTCCCTTCGGGCGCACAGCACAGGGAGAAGCCCCCGACCAGCCGAAACGGCAGGGTCGGGGGTTTCTTCGTATCCGTCAAGGTCAGCGTCTGGACGCTCGTGGGAGCCACGCTGGGAGCCACGGTGCCCTCACTGCCCGAACAGTGCACGGGACATGGCCTCCGCAGCCGAGTGGCGGTCGCCCTCCATCAGGTGCCCGTACACGTCGGGCACCATGCTCGGGATCGAAGGCGAACACGCGGGGTTTCGGTGGCACGACGAGCCCTTCGGTGACGACTAGCTCGCTCGCCTCGGGGTCTCCCAGCGGTGAGTTGGACGGGCCATCCATGGGCGACAAGGCCGCGCCGTCGGGGTTTCTCCCCGTCGAGGTTGGGGCGATCGGCTGCCGCGCAGCGGAGCTGCTTGCCCCCGGACTGTCGTGGACCCGCACCCGCGGTTCGATGACGACGAGGACCAGGGCGTGACTCATCCCCCGGATGTCCGACTCTCTACGCCCGGCGTCAAGGGCGCTGTGCGTCGGCACGCCGATGGCCTACGGCGACCCTTGACCCCGACCGACCGGCGCAGTCTTTGGCATCTTTCCGGGGGATGGGGGCAGATTGGCGGCCACCGACCGTAGGGGCCGGCTGACGACGCCCTCAGTCCGCACTAGTTTGCCGGCAGTGGGTCGAGCCGCCACCGCAGTTCCCTCGCGGCCAGGTACATGTGGGAGTGCTGCAGCATGTCAGCAGGTGTCCGAATCTCACCTGTGGGGTCGAGGTCTAGGTGCAAGAGGCCAGCGTCGTCCTGCACGACCTGGGGCTGATCGAGCATGACCCAGGAGAAGGTGTTGATGTCAACGATCTTGCGGTGGACCAAGCCTCTCAGCTCGATCGAAAGCTGCACCCAGCCGGGCTCGGTCGCGTGCCGAACGTCGACGACTACGGAAGCGGATTGCGTGGCATCGGGTCCGTACGTTGACCTCAACGTCAGCTCCCGGACGCATCCATCGCCGCAGTCCACCACCGAGAGAAGGGCGGGCATGGTCTCCGGCGTCAGCTCACGCCAACCCTGCTCCGCCACGTCCGAAGCCTACGACCTTCGCAAAGCAGTGATCCAGCCGGACGTTCGGCCGTGCCATCCACACGTGCGAGTAGCCGGTACCCCAGGCTGTCGCCAGGGGGCACGAACGGTCATGCGCTTCCTACCTCGACCTGGCCCACCAGGTCCGGAGCGGTCGTGATCTTCGTCCCTCCAAACTGACGCTCGCACGGACAGCGGTGTCGGGAAGCGGTGCCTACCCTCGGCGGCCATGGGAGTAATCAAGCCGTGGCACCTGTTCGTCCTGACGCGCCGGGCGAGTGTCGGTCTAACCCTCGCGGGCCTGCTAATGGCGAGCGGCTGTTCACAACCCGCCGATAACGTGGAGCGGAAGGCGGATGGGCGGTCGGCGTCGCCTTCACCGACCATGGCCATGCGTCTCGACAAGCCGGAGAAGTTCCTGAGCGGCTGGCCCGAATCGACTAGCCGGACGTTGCGCGAACATGCCCAGCAGAACATGGGCGGCTTCAAAGAACTTCTCGACGGCGAGCCGACTAGCGCGGTCGCCACGGCATACACCACTGCGGATGAGCGGTACACCGCCCTTGTCAGCGGAGTGTCCGGAAAGGTGACGGATCCGAAGGCAACCCTCGACAGGCTTTTCGCGGCCCTGCCGAGACTGTCCGGTGTTAAGCCCACCCGGCCGGGGCCAATGGGCGGCGATGCCCGCTGCGGCAAGGGTGAAACCCAGGGCGTCAACGTCGAGGTCTGTGCGTGGGCGGACCACCACAGCGTCGGCATGGTGACCTTCCTCGGTCTCCCATCCAGCGGCAGCGCGGACGATATGTTCGTGCAGGCGCGTTCCCAGCTGGAGCACCCGGTCACCTGAGGACTCGGCCGTTGATCCGGATTAGGCCCGATGGCTGACAGTAGCGATTGCCACCAACAGCCTCGGACGATGTGGCACGGATACCGGCCGGCATCGGCCGCGCCTGGCCGGCCGGCCACGCTCACGAGTTGCAACTTCCGCTTGCGGTCCTTGGCGCTCCTGTCAATCAGCCCAGGCCAGCGTTACCGGCGTCGCCGGGTGGCAAGCTAACGGGCATCTGGAGTAGGTGGTTGGCGTCCGGTCTCTCGTCCGTCACCAGTCAGTACGGGCGGGAATGGTCGGGATGGCGGCCGAGACCTCGGTGATCAAGTGGCGGACCTCGTCGCCCCAGTGCGAGGCGATGACCAGGTCTCGGGCGGGGTCGATCCAGAGCAGGTGGCGGCCACCGTTACCGCGCGCGCATCGACCGCTGGCCGGCGCGTCGGGCTGTACCCGCTGGGAGTCGTTGCGCCACCAGAGGTAGCCGTAGTCGGGGTTCAGGTCGCAGGGACTCCAGGCGCGGTCGATCCACTCTTCGCTGAGCAGCCGCCGTCCGCGCCACTCGCCCCGGCACCGGTACAGCTCACCGAGCAGAGCCAGGTCCCTCGCGGAGATCCACAGGCCACCGCCCCAGTGCGCCCCGCCGCTGACCACCGGCGTGGGCGTTCCGTCGATGTCGATGACCGAATCGGTGTAGCCGTGCCAGGACCAGGACGAGGAGGCGCCCAGTGGTTCGAGCACGTCCTCTCGGAGCACGTCAGGCAGCGGTCGACGGAACAGCGCCGTCAAGGCCAGGCAGAGCAGGTTCACCCGTACGTCGTTGTAGGCCCACCCGGTGCCGGGCGCTCCCTCGCGCTCGAAGCCCTCCCGGCGGCTCTGCGCGTCCACCCCCGTCGGCTTCCCCCACAGCTCACCGTTCCACCCGCTGGTCTGTTGCAACAGGTGCTGCCACGTGATGCCCTCGACTGCGAGGCTGTCGATCAGCGGATGGCGGACAGTCGCCGACACCAGCGCATCCGGGGCGAGCAGTCCTCGGTCGAAGGCGACACCCGCCACGGTCGCGACGACGCTCTTGGTGCCGCTGAACAGCATCTCCGGGGCTGCCGCGTCGCCCCATTCGGCGACCACTCGACCTCGATGCCGCACGACACCGCTCGCACCGGTGCCGGCCAGCAGGGGACCGGTGACCTCCCGATGCGACTCGTCCGCTACCTGCTGAGCGAGGTAGGCGGCGATGTCGCCGATGCCGGAGGTCACCCGCTGGGCCTGCCGGCGGGCAGCGGCTTGGATCGCGGTCAGGTCGCAGTGTGTTTCGCCCCCGTCGCCCCCGAACCCGGGGCCAGGCGGTAGGAGCTGATCGGAGGAATCCTCATCGACGCTCATGCCCCGACCCTAGGGCTGACCACACTCGGCCGTGTTCCCGTCCACAGCGATCTGGAGCACAGGCGACCTGGCTGTGGCGGGGCGACGGGACCAGCGCAGAGGGAGCTGGCAGCGTGCCCGGTCATGACGCACCGTGAGCGCTACGATCACTGGGCGTGTTGGCGGGGTCGCCGACGGCTCGCCGATCGCGTGTACCGCCCTGGTGCGCGATCAGGTCGACCGCTACCTCCCCGGAGAACCGCCGGCGGATCGTGTGGATCGCTGAACGGCGCGGGTTTATGCCCGTTGTCACCAATCGTGGGGGCAGATCACATCTCCCAACGGGCGACAGCATGCCTCCCTGCGCCCGACCTAGGCTCGTGGGACGTGGGGCGACGGGAGTGTGAGAACGTGCCGCATGACGGTGCTGCGGTGAGTGGGCGCGGGACGGCGTGGCGCCGGGCCGTCACCGCGACAGTCGCACTGGAGTTGCTGCTCGTCCTGCTCGGCTGCGGCGTGGCCCGGCAGGTCGACGCCGGCGCCGGGACCCCACCGACGGCGACCGAGCTTCTCGGCTCCGACTTCGTCGACATCAACGCCGTCCCGTCCGGCCCGCCCGCGCCCGCCTCGGTGCCCGGCGCGGCGACCGGCACCTACACCTGGGACTGCGGTCGCAACGAGAACGGCCACCGCAACACCGCGAACATCGTGATGGCGCCCGGCTTCCCCGGGCAGCCGCATCACGTGCACGACTACGTCGGCAACGTCTCCACCGCCGTCGGCTCGACGCCGCAGACCCTCGCGGCAGCGGGAACGACCTGCCACAACGGTGACCGGTCGACGTACTTCTGGCCGGTGCTCCGCACGATCGGGTCCGCCGGCAGCAGGGACCACGCCGGCCACGACGGCGAGATCCAGGTGCCGGTCGACGTGACGCTGACCTTCTCCGGCAATCCCCGGGGCAACGTCGTGCCGATGCCGCGCCAGCTCGCCGGCACGGTCGGTGACGCCGTGGCCGTCACCAGCGGCGGCCAGAACGCGGCCGCTACCTGGACCTGCTCCAGCACGCCGGAGCGGCGGACCACGTCGTACCCCCGGTGCCCGGCCGGCGACCAGATGCAGCGGATCTTCGACTTCCCGAGCTGTTGGGACGGCCGGCAGGTGGACAGCGAGAGCCACCGGGAGCACCTCCGCTTCCCCTCCAACGACGGCTCCTGCCCCCGCAACACCTTCCCGGTGCCGCGGCTGCGGCTGGCCCTCGCGTACGACATTCCGTCGGATGCCCCGTTCCAGATCGACGCCTTCGAAGGTCAGCGCAACAGCCCGCTGACCGATCACGCGTTCTTCGTCAACCTGATGCCGGAGCCGCTGATGGCGAAGGTCGTGGACTGCCTCAACAGCGGGCGGGCCTGCCAGGACGACTGACCTGGACGGCCGGCCGCCGCGCCTCACTGCGGACGACCCACCTCGAACCGACCGTCGGAGGAGAGCACCGTGACGGTGACCGTCTTCGGTGCGCCGGCGACCTGGGCGGAGCAGGAGAAGCGGCTGCCCACCGTGACCGACCGACCCGGCGGGCAGGCGACGAGGTCCGCGTCGAGCTGGTAGTCGTCGCGCAGCACCGACAGCACCCCCTGCTGCAGCGTCGCCGTGTCGAAGACCTTTTTGTTGAGGAACCCGGGCCAGGCCAGCCCGAGTACGGCCACCAGCGCGACCACGAGCACGACCGGGCCGGCCACGGCGACCGCGAGCTTCGGGGAGACGCGCCGGCGACGCTCGGCGGGAGCGCTCGGCTCCGTCGCGGCCGGTCTCCACTGCGGCGGTGGTGCCGGTGCCCAACGAGGGGCGGGCGCCGGGGAGCCGCCGTCGGCTCCCCCGTACGAGTTGGTCATCGTCGTCTCCTTCGGGCTCAGCGGGCGGCGGCCGTGGTGGGCTCGGTGATCACCTCGGGCAGGGACGTGGTGCGTCCACCGGTCGGGCTGATCGCGAACCAGGTCCCACCGACTCCCTGGCCGTTGATGTCGCCGGGCTTGGTGTCCTTGGCGAACAGGTAGACGGGCCAGCCGCCGATGGTCACCTGGCAGGTGCCGTCGGCCCGCTCCACGTAACCGACCAGCTTCGGGTTGATCCCGCTCGGGTAGATCTGGCCCGGTGACTTCACGAGCAGCGGTGGCCACGCCTTCGCGCAGTCACCGTTGCAGTTCGACTTCGACGGCTTGGCCGTGTCCTTGTCGAACCGGTACAGCGTCCGGCCCTGCCCGTCGGCGACGTACGTGCCGATGTCGGCGGACGCGGTCCCGTTCAACTGGATGACGTTGCTGCCCCGCCCCGTGTCGGGCGCGGTCGGGAGCGGGACGTCGGACGGGCCACTGTAGATCCGTACGCGACCCTGGGTCTTCGCCACCGTCGGCGCCGCGACCGGGGTGGCGGGAGCGTCGATCACCTCCGGCGCCGCCTCGGCCGTCGGGCTCGACGTGGTCGGCACCGCTGCGGGTGACGCCGCCGTTGCCGGCGCGGCCGACCCGGTCGCCTGCTCACTACATGCGGCCAGGGCCGCGACGCCGGCCAACGCGATCGCGGTCCGGGCGACCCGGCTGTGCAACAGCATCTCTGCTCCACCTCGTCTTCGGCGACCACGCCCGTGCGCGCGGTCCGGCACCCACACGGCGCAGCCGGCGAAGTGGTTCACCGGCGAGGTCGGACGAGTCCTCCGTCACGAAGTCGAACTCTCCGCTGAACCGTTCCGGGCCGCGGTCCGTGTGGGTGGCGGCAACGGCGGAAGGCGGCCCAGGAACGACCGCCTCACAGGGCCGGAGACCGACGACACGAGGGAGCGGAACGTGGCCACCTACCACATCGTCAGCGAGGACATTCAGGAAGCCTCGACCTGGCTGAAGCAGAACATGCAGACGCTGCTGGACGGGATGACACAGGCCAAGAGCAAGATCGACACCCTGATCCAGGGTGGCTACAACACCCCGGCCGCCCAGCAGAAGTTCGGCCCGTACTTCGACGAGTACAAGGGCAGCGTCGACCAGACGCTGAACGGCATGGAAGGCATCAGCCAGTACCTCACGCAGGTCAGCGACGCCTTCACCGACACGGACAACCAGACCGGGGCCAGCCTCGGCCGCTGAACGACCGGACAGGCCCCGGGGCCGCGTGGTGAGCGAATCACCACGCGGCCCCAGCCGTTTTTCCGACGGACCATCCGACCAGGAGAACCTCGTGCGCCTGCAGCTCACCGTTGCGGATCCGTCCACCGCCGTCATCGAATACCAGGTCGACGCGGCCCCTGACACCACCGTCGGGGAACTCGCCGAGGCGCTCGCCGCGCGTCGGCCGGAGCCCCCGGCCACCCCGCCGACGATCTTCGTCGCCGGGGCGCCGCTGGACCCACGACTCACCCTCGCCGAAGCCCCGCTGCGCCGGGGCACGGTGCTCGGCCTGGACCGTCCCGTGCCCGAGACGCCCGCGCAACCGCCGGGGCTGGTCGAGGTGCGGGTGGTCAGCGGCACCGACGCCGGGGCGGTCCACCAGCTCGACCTGGGTGAGCACAGCATCGGCACCGCGAGCACCAGCCGGGTCCGCCTCACCGACGCCTCCCTCGAACCCGTCGTGGCGTCGGTCCGGGTCGCCCCGGACGGCGCGTGCCGGGTGCGACCGGCCCGCTCCGGCCTCCTGCTCGACCGGGTCGAGCTCGACGACGAACAGGTGTGGGCCCCCGGAGCGCAGCTCGCCGTCGGCTCGTCCCTTCTGGAGTTGCGCCTCCCGGTCCGGGCGGAGGCCGCACTGCAGATCTCCGAGGACCGCACCGGCCTGGACTACAACCGTCCGCCCCGGCTGCTCCCGGAGGCCCGCACCACGCAGTTCACGCTGCCCACGCCGCCGGCGCCACCGGAGCGGCGACCGCTGGTGCTGGTCACGGTGCTGGCCCCGCTGGTGGTGTCCGGGGCCGCGTTCCTCATCACCCGCAACCCGCTGACCCTGCTCTTCGCCGTCCTCTCGCCGGTGGCGCTGATCGCCGGCCAGATCGGTGCCCGACGCCAGGGAAAGGTCAGCTACCGCACCCGGCTCGCCGAGTACGAGGCGAAGCGGGAACGGATCAACGCCGAGGCGCAGGAGGCGCTGACCGCCGAGCGGCTGGCCCGGCGGGACAACTTTCCCGACCCCGCCGCGGTACGACTGATCGCGGTGGGACCGGAGCGCCGCCTCTGGGAACGGCGCCGCACCGACCCCGACTTCCTCGAACTGCGGGCCGGCAGCGCCGACCTCCCGTCCGAGGTGGTGCTCCGGGACCCCAGCCAGGACGAACACCGCCGGGAGATCCGGTGGAGCGCGCTGGACGTGCCGGCGACCGTGCCGGTGCGCAAGCACGGTGTGGTGGGCATCGCCGGTGACGCCGTCGCCCGGGTGACGGCCCGCTGGATGGTCGCGCAGGCGGCCACCCTGCACAGCCCCGAGGACCTCCAGATCTACCTGCTCGCCGGGGCCGGCGACGAGGAGGGCTGGTCGTGGGTCGGCTGGCTGCCGCACGCGGCGCCGCGCGACGGCCAGGACACCCTCGCCACCGTCGGCACCGACACCCAGACCGTGGCCCGGCGCGTGGCCGAACTGGTCGCCGTGATCTCGGCCCGCGCCGCCGAGCGGACCGACGGGGCGTTCCGCGACATCCTCGTGGTGCTCGACGGGGCACGCCGACTGCGTTCCCTGCCCGGCGTGACGCAGATCCTGCGGGAGGGGCCCGCCGTCGGGGTGTACGCGATCTGCGTCGACGCCGAGGAGAAGTTGCTGCCGGAGGAGTGCCAGGCCGTCGTCGCCGAGCAGACCGACGGGTCGCTGCTGGTGACCCGTACGCTCGCCGCGCCGATCCCCGGCGTCCACCCGGACCTGCTCCCCACGGAGTGGCTGCGTACGGTGTCCCGCGCGCTCGCCCCGCTGCGCGACACCGGTGGCGCGGACGACGGCGCCGTCCTGCCGGACGCGAGTCGGCTGCTCGACGTGCTCGGGATGGAGCCGCCGGAGCCGGACGCGGTCGCGGCCCGGTGGACCACCGGGGGCCGGACCACCGAGGCGGTGCTGGGTGTCTCGCTGGACGGGCCGTTCGCCCTGGACCTCAAGCGGGACGGGCCACACGCCCTGGTCGCCGGCACCACCGGATCGGGCAAGTCCGAGCTGTTGCAGACCCTGGTCGCCTCGCTCGCCGTCGCCAACCGGCCGGACGCGATGACGTTCGTGCTGGTGGACTACAAGGGCGGCAGCGCGTTCAAGGACTGCGTCCGGCTGCCGCACACCGTCGGCATGGTCACCGACCTCGACACCCACCTGGTGGGTCGGGCGCTGACCTCGCTCACGGCGGAGCTGCGGCGGCGGGAGCACATCCTCGCCGAGGCAGGGGCGAAGGACATCGACGACTACGTCGACCTGCTGCGCCGCGAACCGACCCGGACCCCGATGCCGCGACTGCTGATCGTGATCGACGAGTTCGCGTCGATGATCCGCGACCTGCCGGACTTCGTGACCGGTCTGGTCAACATCGCCCAGCGGGGTCGGTCGCTCGGCATCCACCTGGTGCTGGCCACCCAGCGTCCGGGCGGCGTGGTGTCACCCGAGATCCGGGCGAACACCAACCTGCGGATCGCGCTCCGGGTGACCGACACCAGCGAGAGTCAGGACGTGCTGAACGCCCCCGACGCCGCCTCGATCCTGAAGTCGACGCCGGGTCGGGCCTTCGTACGCCTCGCCCAGTCGTCGCTGGTGCCGTTCCAGGCCGGGCGGGTCGGTGGTTTTCGCCCGGGAGCCCGCACCGACGTCCGGCAGGCGCCCTGGCTCACGCCCGTCTCCTGGACGGACCTCGGCCGGCCGGTGCCCACCCGCCCCGGTGTGAAGGCCGAACCCTCCGCCGAGCTCACCGATCTCGCCGTGCTGGTGGAGGCCGTGCGGGGCGCCAGCGCGCAGCTCGCCATCGCGCCGCAGCACAGCCCGTGGCTGCCGGCGCTGCCGGACTCGCTGACCGTCGACGCGCTGCCCGCGCCGCGCGGCAGCGGCTACCACCTGGCCCCGGTGGCGTACGGCCTGGTCGACCTGCCCGCCCAGCAGGAGCAGGCGCCGCTGGAGCTGGACCTGGGGACGCTGGGGCACCTGCACATCATCGGTTCGTCGCGCAGCGGCCGGTCCCAGGCGCTGCGGACGATCGCCGGCACGGTGGCCCGCGTCCACTCGACCGCCGACGTCCACCTCTACGGCGTCGACTGCGGCAACGGGGCCCTGCTCGCCCTCGCCGAGCTGCCGCACTGCGGTGCGGTCGTGCAGCGTACGGAGGCCGAGCGGCTCGGTCGCCTCTTCGCCCGACTCGTCGCGGAGCTGGGACGCCGTCAGCAGCTGCTCGCCTCCACCGGCTCGGCCGGGCTGGTGGAGTACCGGGCCGGCGTGGCCGGGGCCGACCGACCGCCGCACATCCTTGTGCTGCTCGACCGTTTCGAGGTCTTCGACAAGACGTTCGCCGACTACGACAACGGCAACGTCATGACGGCCCTGATGACCCTGCTGCGTGAGGGTGCAGGAGCCGGGATCCACGTGGTGATGGCCGGCGACCGGAGCATGTTCACCACCCGGATCTCGTCGACGACGGACGACAAACTGGTGCTCCGACTGACTGAACGCAGCGACTACAGCATGGTCGGCATCAACTACCGGCAACTGCCGGACGAGATCGGCACGGGCCGGGCGATCCGGGCGGTCGACAGCGCGGAGGCGCAGATCGCCCTGCTCACGGAGGACAGCTCCGGTCAGGGGCAGGCCCGGGCGATAGCCGCGATCGCCGAGGCGGCGCGGCGCCGGGACGTCGGCGTCGACGCCGCCGCCCGCCCGTTCCGGATCGACGTGCTGCCGGACGAGCTGACCCTGGCGCAGGCGAGCGGCCTGGCGCGGCCGAGCGCTCCACTCTGGACGATGCTGGGCGTCGGCGGTGACGAGCTGGCGGCGATCGGCCCGGACCTCGGGATCAACCCCACCTTCATCCTGGCCGGACCGCCCCGCTCGGGGCGGAGCACGACCCTGCTGACGATGGTCGCCGGTCTGCTGGAGAAGGGAACGCCCGTGGTGATCGCGGCACCCCGCCGGTCGCCGCTGCGGGAGCTGGCCGGGCTGCCCGGGGTGCTCGACCTGGTGACGAGCGAGAACTTCACCTCCGCCGGGCTCGCGGCGGCCCTCGACGGACGCGACGGACCCGCCGTGGTCGTCCTGGACGACGCCGAGCAGCTGCTCAAGTGCGACGCCGGCAGCGATCTCGGTGACATCGCCCGGGTCGGGACGGAGAAGGGCCTCGGGTTGATCATCGCGGGCTCGATCGACGGCCTCTCCAGCGGCTTCGGCGGCTGGCACGTCGACGCCCGCCGGAACCGGCAGGGCGCGCTGCTCAGCCCGCAGGGCCTCGGCGACGGTGAGCTGATCGGCGCGAAGCTGTCCCGCGGTCAGCTCGGCGGCGGGCGGCCGGGCCGGGTGCTGGCCCACTTCGGCGACGGCAAGCTGCATCTGGTGCAGGTGCCCCGGTCCGAGCCGGCCGTACTGCGGGAGCTGCTGGGCGCAGCAGGCGACGCCGAGTAGAAAGCGACGGCGACGACGTCCGGCCCCGGCGGGGGCCGGACCCGGCTGTGCGGGACGGTCGTGCCGGGGCCCGGCACGACCGGTCCGTCGGCGAAGCCGGGTGCGGAAATGCCGTCGGGGGGGGCCCCCCCCCCGGGGCCCCCCCCCCCGGGGGGGGGGCCCCCCCCCGGGGCCCCCCCCCCCCCCGCGCCGCCGGCGGCCGGCGCCGCCGGGCCCCCCCCCACAACGGAA
>NZ_JBITMV010000022.1:0-1399 GCF_044466625.1 Micromonospora sp. NPDC049366 | reverse complement strand
CCCCGGGGGGGGGCGGCCCCGGGGTGGGGGGGCGGGGGGGGCGGGGCCCGGCCCCGCCGGGTCCGGGGGCGACGCGGGGGGCGTAATGGCGGTGGGGGGCACCCCCCCCGGGGGCCCCCCCGACGCGGGTCGGCAGCGACCCCTAGCTGCCGACCTCCCCTCGGGAGGCCGCCGGCGGCGTGAGCGCGGGCGCCTCCCTCTCATAGGTGAAGGTCAGTGTCGCGGTGATCGTGGCGAAGAGCTCGAAGAGCTCCTCCGCCTCCGCGAGGTTCGGGCTCGCGCCGGTGACCACCAGCACGTTCGCGGTTCCCGGCAGCGGTACGACCGTGTGCATCACGGCGGAGCGCATGGTGGCGCCGTCCTGGGTCACGTTCTGGATGCCGTGCACCCGGCCGACGGTGCCGATCGCCGGGATCTGTGCGGTGCTCACCCGACGCCAGGTCCCGTCGGCGCGGGCGGGCTGCGCGACCGCGGTCAACGCGCCGATGATGTCACCGGTCGCGGGCGGAGTGACCACCGAGACCAGCACCGTCGCGGTGAGCGGACCGTCCTCGTACACCTGGAAGGTGCCGGCGGCGTGCACCGCGCCCGCGTTGCGGGCCTGCCGCACCGACCGGCGTAGCTGCTCGGCGTACTGTCCGGCCTGCTGCTCGGTGAACCCGCCGTCGAGGGCCCGCGTCCGCACCTCGTTCGCCACCCGGTTCTCACTCGCTTCGTCGGCGACCGAGAAGTCGACCCAGTCGTCGGGCGTGCGCAGCTCGAATCCGGTCGGAACGGTGTTCGTCGCACCGGTCATCGACGTGCCTCCTCCGCTGGTCAACTCGTCGCTCCCTCGGGGTTCTCCAGCGCGGCGACCGTCTGCTCGTCCGTCTCCCGGAACGCGTCGGCCACCGCCTTCGCGGCGTCGCGGACCCCATCGAGGTCCTTGGCGATGACGTGTCGCCCGTCACCCCACCGCTTCTCGAACTCGTGAGCGGCACCCTCCAACTCGCGCTGGCCGAGCGTGTCGACAACCGCGCCCATCGACCTGATCGACGCGCTGTCCATCAGCTCCTTGGTGCGCTGCAACAGGTCGTGCACCCGCTCCAGCTCGGCACCGGGTACGTCGATCACGCTCATGCCGGCACCCCGGCGCCGAGCCTGTGACGCTCACTCATCCCACTTCCCTCCCCGGCCGGTGAACCACTTCGCGCCGTACACGGACGGTCGGGCGGATCGGTTCAGTCGGGCTGAACCGATCCCGGCTGAGCTACGTGTGCGAGTCGGCTTCCGGTTGTGACTGGGGGCGGGGCCTGACGGTGGGAGTGGTGGGTGATGGTGCGTCCGGGGGATGCCGAGTGGTCGGTGTTGCAGCTGGATGCTGATCCGGTGCCGGGTGATCCGGAGTCGTTCGGGGAGA
>NZ_JBITMV010000021.1:0-97317 GCF_044466625.1 Micromonospora sp. NPDC049366 | reverse complement strand
GAAGCCCCACTTACTCGGGTAGAAGTCGCCGTACTTGCTGGCCATCGCTGTTCGCCTTCCGCCGCGAACCCCTGCCGGGCATTGCGGCTCGGTGATGAAGTTGGGCCATCCGACAGAATGTCTG
Source organism: Micromonospora sp. NPDC049366 (assembly GCF_044466625.1). Lineage (NCBI taxonomy): Bacteria > Bacillati > Actinomycetota > Actinomycetes > Micromonosporales > Micromonosporaceae > Micromonospora > Micromonospora sp. NPDC049366. The sequence goes on along the minus strand of NZ_JBITMV010000021.1, from coordinate 97,193 downwards.
TCCGGAATATGGTTTGACGAACATACATCGGCAAGCGCCCCCGACGCGGTGACCTGGCCTACAAGGTGAGTTGTTAGACAAACATGTTGTCTAACAAACTATATGCATCTAAGCTTGTCGGTCCGTGCGACGCGCAGCAGAAAGAGGAATCACCCATGCGGATCCGAGCGGCCGTCGTTCCGGGCGCCGGGTGACCGCTGGCTACCGAGGCGGTCGGGAATCACCCCGCGCCCTCGCGCGCTATATGTTGACGAACAAATTATTTTTACGACAAACAGAAGAGGGTGACAGGTGGAGATCGGGGTGCTTCTGGACGCGGACAGCGCGGAGGCCGACGAACTGGTCACTCTCGCGCAGGCCGCCGAGGAGAACGGGATCGGCGTCGCTCTGGTAACTGGTAGCCGGAATGCCGATGCGTGGACCGTGGCGGCCCAGATCGCCGGGGCGACCGACCGCATCCGTGTGAGCGTTCCGCCGCGCAACGAGCCATTCGACCCGTCGGGTGTCGACTCGGCGGTTCCCGCGGTGTTCGAGAAGGGGGTGGCGACGCGCGCTGCGCTCGCCCCGGAGCGCACCCTGCCGCCGGGCGCCCGCTGGACGATCGTGGATGTCGATGTCGATGTCGATGTCGATGTCGATGTCGACGCGGTGCGCGACGCCGCCGGGGCCGGCATCCCCGTCGTGCCCGTCCACACCGCAGGCGACGTGACTCGCCTCTTACCACTGATAGCGGCCCCAGCGCCGGAGGCACCGGCCGGGCGCCCGCAACGGTCCGCACTGTCCCTGGCGCAGCGGGTGCCGGGCATCGCCTACGACGCGGTGCCGGCAAGCCTGGCCAGCCGTGCGGTCGAGCCCGGCGACCCCGAACACCGCGCCGTCGCCTCAACCTACCTGCGCGGTGGCAACCCCGGGCTCGTGCTGCGCCCGCGCACGGTTGCCGAGGTGGCGGACGCGATCGCGTTCGCCCGCGACCATCGGGACATCCCGTTCGGGGTACGCAGTGCCGGGCACGGCATCAGCGGCCGCTCCACCAACCGGGGCGGGCTGGTGATCAACGTCGGGGCGATGGACTCCCTCAAGGTTCTCGACAAGTCGCGTCGGCTGGTACGGATCGGGCCGGGCCGCACCTGGAAGCGCGTAGCGCAGTCTCTTGTCTCCCACGGGTGGGCTCTTGGCTCCGGGGACTACGGCGGCGTTGGTGTCGGCGGGCTGGCGACAGCGGGCGGCATCGGCCTGCTGTCCCGCAAGCACGGCCTCACCGTCGACCATCTTCGGGCGGTGGAACTGGTGCTGGCCGACGGCACGCCGGTCCGCGCCTCCGACACGGAGAACCCCGACCTGTTCTGGGCCGTGCGCGGAGCGGGGGCCAACTTCGGGATCGCGACGGCGTTCGAGTTCGAGACCTCCGTGGTCGGCCAGGTCGGCTGGGCGCAGCTTACTCTGGTCTCTGCCGACATCGAGGAATCGCTGTACCGCTACGGGCAGATCGCCAGCGAGGCCCCGCGGGACACCACCGTGTTCCTGGTAACCGGCCGGGCGCGGCAGGGTCGGTGGGTCGTCTCCCTCTACGCGGTGGTCGACAATCCCGACCCGGACACCGTCATCGCGCGGCTGACCCCGTTTCTCGACCTGGGTCAGCTCACTCGGCAGCAGGTGGTGATGACCCCATATCCGGGAGTGTTGGCCAACGCTGCCGACATCGGACCGGACGGCCAGCGGGGCTTCGGTGAGCCGGTCTCGCGCTCCGCGTTCATCCCGGAGCTCACCCGCCAGTTCGCTCACGATGCGGCCGAGCTGCTGAGCACCGACCTGATCTACTTCTTCGAATTGCGCGCCATGGGCGGGGCGATCACCGAGGTGTCTCCGGACGCGATGGCGTTCAGCCACCGGTCCCCGCAGTTCCAGGCGACCGCGATGAGTTCCAGCGACGACCTCCTGACGGCCGAGTGTCCCGCACCGGGTTTGATGGAGACATCGAAACCTGGGAGGAACACCCGCGATGCCGGCACCGAAGAAGTACAACGATGAGCTGCGTGAGCGTGCGACCCGGTTGGCGGTCGAGGCCCGCCGGGATCCGGCGTCGGCGGTCGGGGCGATCCGGCGGATCGCCGGGCAGCTCGGGGTTCATCCGGAGGCGTTGCGGACGTGGGTGAAGAAGGCTGAGACCGACGCCGGTGACCGGCCGGGCACCACCAGCAGCGACGCGGAACGCCTCGCCGCGTTGGAACGGGAGGTGCGTGAGCTGCGCCGGGCCAACCAGATTTTGAAGTCCGCGGCGTCTTTCTTCGCGGCGGAGCTGGACCGTCCGTCGCGATGAGGGTCGCCTTCGTCGACTCTCACCAGGAAGAACACGGTGTCCAGCCGGTCCTGCGGGCGCTTGAGGGCACGCCGGCACAGATCGCACCGTCGACCTACTACGCCGCCAAGACCCGCCCCGCCAGCGCCCGCTCACGGCGTGACGAGGAGCTGACCGCGATGATCGAGCAGGTCCACGCGGCCAACTACGGCGTCTACGGAGCCCGCAAGATCTGGCACGAGCTGCACCGTCGCGGTGTGCGGGTGGCTCGGTGCACGGTCGAGCGGCTGATGCGCGTCGCTGGGCTGCGAGGGCTGCTGCGCGATAAGTCGCCGCGGACGACCCGGCCGGCGGCCGAGACCGATCGGCCTCGTGACCTGGTGAAACGTGACTTCACCGCAGTCGGCCCGAACCAGCTGTGGGTCGCGGATCTGACCTACGTGCGTACCGCTGTGGGCTGGGTGTACGCCGCGTTCGTCCTCGACGTGTACTCCCGCATGATCGTCGGCTGGCAGGTCGCTACCAGCCTCTACACGGATCTGGCCCTCGACGCGCTGAAAATGGCGATATGGCGCCGTCAGAATCAGGGCGCTGACCTGCAAGGACTTGTGCATCACTCGGACAGGGGCGCCCAATATCGAGCAATCCGCTACAGCCAGCGCCTCGCCGAGGCCGGCGCCGTCGCCTCCGTCGGTTCCAAGGGCGACTCGTACGACAACGCGATGGCCGAGGCGTTCAACTCCCTCTACAAGGCCGAACTCGTCCGCAACAAAGGCCCCTGGCGCGGACTCGACGACCTGGAGATGGCCACCGTCGAGTACATCGACTGGTACAACAACCGGCGCCTACACGGCGAGCTCGGACACGTTCCACCCACCGAACACGAAGCACTACACGCGATGACCCACCCGGTCACCGCACCCCTGAAAACCAGCTAACCAACTCTCCATCAAACCCGGGGCTTGACACTTGGACGCCTTCCCAACGCCGGTACTGCAGCGGCTACGGCGGCTCAAGGCCGAGTACGACCCGACCAACCTGTTCCGGGACAACTTCAACATCCCTCCGGCCGAGCTCTCGGTCAGCAACATGAGCGGCGGAGACCGGGCGTCTGAGACGGAGGAGGCGGCATGACGCCCCCGGGAGAACGTCGCGCACGCACGCCGGTGACCGTCCAGCGGCATACCACCCACCGAGTTCGATAAGGATTGGGAGAAGGCAGTGGAGCTGGGTATCGGCGCGTTCGGGGATGCGAACTGGGACCCGGAGACGGGCAGGCGCATCTCGGAAGCGCAGGCGATCCGCAACATCGTGGAGTCCGGAGTGCTTGCTGAGCAGGTGGGTCTGGACTGGTTCGGTGTCGGGGAGCACCACACCCCTGAATTCCCTGGATCCGCGGCCGCGCCGATCCTGGGGGCGATCGCGGCGCAGACCAGTCGAATCAAGCTCTCCACGGCGGTGACCGTGCTCAGCACCGATGACCCGGTCCGCGTGTACGAGCAGTACTCGACGGTCGACGCGATCTCGAACGGGCGTGTCGAGCTGATCCCCGGCCGCGGATCATCGATCGAATCGTTCCCGCTCTTCGGCTACGACCCGAAGGACTACGACGAGTTGTTCGTCGAGAAGCTGGACCTCTTGCTGAAGGTCAACCAGCAGGAACGGGTCGTCTGGCAGGGTAAGACCCGCCCCGCCCTCAACGGGCAGTACATTCCGCCGCGCGCCGAGCACGGCCCTATCCCGATCTGGCTCGGCGTCGGGGGCAACCCCCGCTCGGTCATCCGGGCGGCCCAGCTGGGTCTACCGATGGCGACCGGCGTCCTGGGCGGTAACGCGATCCGCAACGCGGGTATCGCCGACCTGTACCGCCGCGCTGCCGAGAAGTTCGGCAACACGCCGCAGCAGACCCTGCTCATGCTCGGCTCGCCCGGTTTCCTGATGAAGGACGGAAAGAAGGCCCGCGACACCTTCTGGCCGCACTGGCACCAGTTCATGAAGGTGGTCGGCGATCAGCGCGGTTTCCTGCCACCCACCCGCGAACGGTACGACCAGGACACCGGAGCGCAGGGCGGGTTGTTGGTCGGCTCCCCGGAGGAGATCATCGAACGCATCCTCTTCATGCACGAGCGCTGGGGTCAGGTGCGCTCCTACATCCACATCGATACCGGGGCAGTGCCGCAGCGAGAGGTCCTCAAGACGATCGAGCTGTACGGCACCGTGGTGCGCCCGGCCGTCCAGGCCGAGCTCGGCACCGCGAGCGTCGATGAGCTCATGGGACGCACGACCCCGGCCGCCGCCTGAGCAGCACCCGGCCCTCCGGCTCCTCGTCGAGGACGGGGAGCCGGTCGGTGCCGGGCCGACCGTTCGGCGATGCTGCGATAGCACCGGTGATGCTGAGCCGGCCGACGTCGTCGCGCCGCCGGTAGTGCTCGACTTCCTCGTCGGTGACCACGCCGGCCGGCCGGTCGGCGAAGTGGTCATCGGCGTGATGCCGAGCACCGTTCCGTTCAGCGACGACAAATTGTCCCTTCTCTTTACCGAAGTTCTCCGGCAAACAGGGCTGAGCGGAAAACGCCGTCTGGGTCGTAGCGACGCCACAGCGCCAGAACGCGGTCTCCGGTGGTGCCGGGGTAGAAGCGCCGGAAGGCGGCTGCGTCGAGACGGCTTTCGAAGTTCGCGTACGCGCCTCGGGTGTGTGCACCGATCGGATGCCACACGCGGTCGAGTGTGGCCCGGTCGCCGGGTGCGAATGCCGTGCCGATGACCAGCACGTCCGAGTCGCGGTGGGAGTAGGCGGTGGCGTCCGCGGCCACGTCGTTGACGGCGCCGCCGACCGAACGCAGTTGTAGCAGCGGTGGTCGCGGTCCAGTGGCGGCCGCCGTGATGGCACGGGCCACGTCCGGGGTCATAGTGGGCAACAGGCCGTTGGTGGTGTTGACCGGCTGCTGGCCGACGTTCGCGTGCAGGTGCGCGGTCGACACCAACCCCGAGTACGGGACACGGTGCGCGCTCTGATTGAGCAGTGTGCCGATCTCGAGCAGTGGCGTGACGGCCTTGCGCATGCGCTCGATGTTCGACCCGGCGTACACCGCAGTCAGCGAAAGGACCGCCTGCCGCCCGTCGGAGATGAGCATGGCCGCGGTGGTGAGCTGGCGTGGTGCGCTGGCCAGGCATTCGGCCCAGCGGGTGAGCGTGCTTCCGTCCGGGTCTGCCACCAGAGCCAGTTGGGCAACGCCGACCTCGCGCAACTCGGTGGCCTCGATCTCGAACGCGGTAACGATGCCCACGCCTGCGCCGGCGCCACGCACGGCCCAGAACAGGTCAGGCTCGTGCTCGGCGTCGGCGCGCACGACGCGGCCGTCAGCGAGCACCACCTCGGCCGCCCGAACGCGGTCGATAGTCAGGCCGTAGTCCCGAACCAACCAGCCCACGCCGCCCGAGGTGGCGAGGCCGCCGACGCCCACGTTGCCGTGGTCGCCGGAGCTGATCGCCAGCCCTGCCGGTGCCAGAGCCTGGGCCACCTCGGCCCACCGTGCCCCGGCGCCGACCCGGACCAGCCGGGTCTTGCGGTCGAGCACGCGCACCTCATTGAGCCCCGACACGTCGATGACCACGCCGTCGTCGTTCGAGGAGCGCCCGGACAGGCCATGTCCCCCGCTGCGGACAGCGATCGGCAGACCGCTGTCGCGGGCGTACCGCAACGCGACGACCACGTCGGTGGTGGTCTCGGGCAGCACCACCATCGCCGGCCGCGCCGCCCTGGTGTAGGTGGAGCGCACCAGCCGGTAGCGCGGGTCGACCGGTGTGACGACCTTGCCGTTCAATTCCGTGGGAAGAGTCGGCGAGGTCATCGGGTCACCCGCTCCCGTACGGCCGGGATGACCTCACCGGCGAACAGTTCGAGCTGGGACTGTGGTTCCGCGACCGGCCAGAAGATGAACGTGTCGAAACGCAGGCGGGTGGACCAGTCTGCCAGCGTGTCGGCCCACTGCTCGACACCGCCGGACAGTCCGCGTACGCCCCGGGCCGTTCCGATCACGCCGATCACGTTGTAGATGCGGCGGATCGCTGCGGGGTCGCGGCCCGCTGCCCGGGCGGAGCCATCGATGATCTTCTGCTTGGCCGGCACCTCGTCCGGCGTCACGTAGATGTTCAGCGGTGAGATCCAGCCGTCCGCCGTTCTGCCGGCGACAGCAAGCATCTTGGGACCCTGGGCGCCGAGCCACACCGGCACCGGCACTGCCGGGACCGGACCGGCCTGGTAGCCCTCGATCAGGTGCTGCGCACCGCGCAGCCGGACGAAGTCGCCGGACAGCGCGGGCCGCAGCACCCGGAAGGCCTCCTCGGTGTAGGTCACCATTTCTGGGTTACTCCGGCGGGTGCCGCCCATGGCCGCGATGCCGTCCGCGAACGCGCCGCCGCCCACGCCCAAGGCCAGCCGGCCATGGTGCAGTGCGTTGAAGGTGAGTGCTGCCTTGGCGAGCATGGCTGGGGGCCGCAGTTGCATGTCGGCGACGTCGGTCATGAAACCGATCCGGCTGGTCTGCCCAGCCAGGTGGGTCAACCAGGTCCAGCTGTCGAGGTGAGCGGCTTGGTACGGATGATCCTGAATGGCCAGGTAGTCGAGGCCGGCTTCTTCGGCGGCTGAGGCTAGCCGCACCCCGTCGTCGGCACGCGCTGCATCCGGGTCGAGACTCAACCCGAAGCGAAGGAGAGTGTTTGGCATGCCCCCAACGGTCCGTGGTGAGCCGCGCCCTTCCAAACTCGACGTTATCTACTCACGAAAAATTAGTTGATATACTTGGGCCATGACCCAGCTCCCCGAGGGCACGCCGCCGGAGGCGACCGCCGCTGAGTGCCGGCAGGTCCAGTCAGTGCTGGACACGGTCGGCCGCCGCTGGTCCGGCGCGATCATGGTCGCGGCCAGCCGCGGCGCCGGGCGTTTCACCGACTTCCGGCGCGCCATCCCGGGCATCTCGGACCGAATGCTCTCGCAACGCCTGAAGGAGCTGGAGAATCTCGGCCTGCTGAGCCGCACTGTGGTGCCGACCACCCCGGTGCAGATCCTATACGAGCCGACCGCTCGCGGCTCGGAGCTGCTGAACTTCCTGCAGCCCCTCTTCCGTTGGGGCGAGAAGCACCTGCCTGCCCTGCCTCCCGTCGGAGATTAGTCGGGGGCAGAGCGCGCCCAGCCTCCTGACCGCCCGGGGGCCGGGCGGCCGCTCGCCGAGCAAATCACTGATTTCCATCGAGCTGAAGAGGTGGCGGTACCGGCCGTCGAAGGTTGGCGCAAACATCAGCCGCACCACCATTTCCGAACGCATCAAAGACCGTTGGTTCAGGCCAGTTCGTGTGGCAGTTCTCGTGTGGAAACACGAACGCCCGCATTCGCCGCAAGCTGTCTTCGACACCCTGGCCCGCCGCTGTACCGGCGACATCCTCGGCCCCGAGCGCACCCGGTCGCCTCCGCGACTACCGCCGCGTAGGCGACCGGAGGCGGGAGCGCACGGCTGCGCTCCCGCCCCCGACCGTGCGGCCGCCACGTCGCGGCCGCACGCCGCCCGTCAGTCACCGAGCGCGGGCTCCAGGTTGATGACCGGCACCTGGTCGGAATCGGCCGGCTGGGCCGACTCGGCGATGTGCCGGCCGTCGGACGAACGGATGCCGAGGATGACAACCGCGGCTGCGGCCAGCAGGATGATTCCGCCGATCATGAAACCGCGGTCGAATCCCCTGACCAGGGCCTCGTTTGCCTCGACGCCCCTGTCGACCAGGTCCAGGGTGTACGCCGCGGCGACCGAACTCAGCGTCGCCAGGCCGATCGCGCTGCCCAGCTGCTGCGAGGTGTTGATCAGGCCGGAGGCCAGCCCGCTCTCCTCGGGTTGCACACCAACCGAGGCCACCAGGAACATAGCCGCCCAGGCGAATCCCGCGCCGATCGCGGTCAGCAGCATGCCGGGCAGGACTCCGCCGGCGTAAGAGCTGTCCGCGTCGAGGAGGCCCAGGTGGAAGAGGCCGGCGGCCAGGATCAGCAGGCCGATCCACAGGGCCGGCTTGGGACCACCCTTGGCGATGATCTTCTGAGCCATCGTGCCGGCGACGGCCATCGCGACTGGCCACGGCAGGTACGCCAGTCCCACCTCGATCGGGCTGTAGCCCTTGACCTGCGCCAGGTAGAGCGTCGGGAAGAACATCATGACGAACATGCCGCCGGTCATCAGGACCATCGCCACGTTGGCGGATGCCAGAGCACGCACCTTGAAGATGCCCAGCCGCACCAGCGGCTGCTTCGACACGCGCTCAATGATCAGGAACACTACGATCAGAGCGGCCGCAGCCCCGATGAACAGCCACACCTTGCCCGAGCCCCAGCCCCACTCGGCCGCATTCACGACGCCGTAGACCAGCAGCATCAATCCGGCCGTGATGGTGACCGCACCGGGCAGGTCCATGCGGGTCCGGCCCTCGGTCGCGTGCTTGCTGTTCGGGATGAACTTCAGCGCGGCGAGGATCGCGATCGCGGCGATCGGCAGGTTGACCAGGAAGATGGCCCGCCAATCGAACCACTCGGTGAGGACACCGCCCGCCAGCATGCCGGCAGCGCTGCCGGAGGCGGTAACCGCGCTGAAGACACCGAGCGCCTTGGCCCGCTCCTTCACCCCTCCGAAGGTCACGATGATGATCGACAGCACGGCAGGGGAGATCAGAGCGCCGCCGAGCCCCTGCGCCGCCCGGCCGATAATCAACGTCTCCGGGTTCTGCGCGAACCCGTTGACCGCGGACGACAGGCCGAACAGCAGTAGGCCGACGACCAGGAGGCGCTGCCGGCCCAGAAGGTCACCGGCTCGCCCACCGAACAGCAGGAAGCCGCCGAACAGCAGGATGTAGGCGTTGATCACCCACTGCAGCTGGAGCTGGCTGTCGAAGTTCAACCCCGATCCGATGGACGGAAGCGCCACCGTCACGATGGTCGAATCGAGCACGACCATGAACTGGGCGACGAGGACGATCCAGAGAATCGTCTTGGACCTTGCCATTATTCCCCTCACAGGTAAGGACATGGGCCGGATTCGGATCGGCCGCACCCTTAGAGGATTCGGGACTGGCGGTGCAACGACAAATGGCCTCTTAGTAACTTACTTTTTTCCGCTTTTCGGTTAGTGCTCCAGCTCACGATGTTGACCTCGGCTCAGCTGCGGCCTGATGCGACCACCAAGATCAGCAGAGGTGGTGCTGTGCGAACTCGCGTAGAGACTCCCTGGGCTGGGCGAACAGGGGTCCGGATGACGTGGGTGAACGCCGGCCGCTCCCTGCCACTCCAGGTGAACCCCCAGGTCGCTAGACTGGGCCCTCGCGCCCTCGTAGCTCAGGGGATAGAGCATCGGTTTCCTAAGACGGCGCTCCGCCGGTGTCAGCAGACCGATGACCTGTGGCTTTCCTGTCGTCCCCGTTGCGTGCCGGTCGCTTCGCGGGATCGCCGCGATCGCTTGCCGAAGATCAGCCGGAACGTTGTGGGCCCTGTGGGTGCCGGCTTGACGTTGCCGCGAGTCGGGACCGAGTCACCCTTCCTCGTCGTCGAGCAGTTCGCGGCGCCACTCCGCGAATCGGCTTCGGAGATCGTCCAGCGCAGTGCCGGTGATGCCGTACTGGGCGAAGTCGTCGGGATCGAGCTGGGTGGCTTGTCCGAGGGCGTCGGCGAAGATGCGCGGGTGAAAGCCGCGGTCGGCGCGCTGCGCGAGGGTGAGGAGGGCTTCGCGGGTGTAGCGGCCTGACCGCAGGGTGGCGTCGATGTCGATGAAGTCCCGGGCGAACGCTCGCCCGTAGAGGGCGCTCATCTTGTTCGCTACCGCGTCGTCAGGGTGGAGGACGGGTCCGATCGCCATGAGGATCGGTTCGTTGGCGCGCCAGTCCACGCCGAGTTCGACCTTGGAAACCCGTACGCCGCGGTGACGGCCAGCCGGGCGAAGGTGTCGTACTGGCGCTCGGCTTCGACGGTGAGGCCGTCGTCTCGGTAGGCGTGGACGACGGCGGTGACTGCGGCGGTGAACTCGTCGCGGCGGTCCCAGGCGGTGAACAGGTCGACGTCCTCGCTGGGCCGCTCGACGAGCCCGGCGGCCTGGACCGCATAACCGCCGGCCAGCGCGAAACCGTATCGAGAGGCCGCCGCGAGCCCGGTACGGGCGAGGCGTTCGTGGAAAGGGTCCACCGCTTATGTCGCGTTGCTGCGGGTGGCGGCGAGTTCGGGGAAGGCGTCCTCCCAGCGCTGGCGGAGCTGGGGTGGCAGCCAGAGGGTGGGCCAGAGGCGCCGAAGGAGGTCGGCGTCGAGCCAGGTGTGCAGATCCTCGACCGTGCTGGCTTCGGTGAGCACCACCTTGTACATGCTGGCCAGGCGGGCGGGCCGGTTCAGGTCGTACTCGGCATGCCCGGACCAGTCGAGATGGCGCGGAAGCGTCACCGTCCCACCGGTCGGGCCGTGCAGCGCGGCAAGGGTTTCGGCCACGACGTAGGGTTTCCGGTCACCGTAGGGCTGGTAGTCCGCCGGTGGCTGGGGTGAGGTCCTGCGCCGGCTGATGTTGGTCGCCCGTCGGACCTCCGGTCGGAGCGCCTGCCGGATCGTCTCCCGGCTGTACCCGGTGACCCGCTGCAGATCCACCGGCCGCCACCCGGCCGCATGAAACGCCCGCAACTGCTCGTCCCGCTCGGTCAAGGCAGCCGCCCGCGTCGCCTCGTACCGGGCGACAACCGCATGCAGTTCGTCTTCGGAGAACCGGCTCATTCCCGTCAGCCTACCACGCTAGGCCAAGCACGCTTGGCTTCGCTGTCATTCGGATTCGGGTCCTCACCGACGGCTGCCTTGATGGCCAGCAGTTCCGGGGCGAGTCGTACCTCGTCGATGACCGGTCAACTCAACCAGCGCACGTTCGATCTGCGAGGAGGCGCTCTTTCGATCTGCGGCGACACCCGTGTTCGATACGCGGGCCTGCGGCGTTCGACCTACGGCATCCAGCAGGTTGGTCAACTCCTGCCAGCCGTTACCCGGCTCCGGTCACGCGCAGGTCGGCGATCAGCAGGTCGAGCAGCCGCTCCTCCATCACCGCGCGGCCGGTCCGCCGCATCGACTCGCCCAGCGACTCGTCCCACGGCGTCCGGGTGGGCGTACCGATCAGTGCCGTGCCGGTGCCCGCCCTCGGCAGGTAGTCAGCGGCGGTCATCCGCCACGGCACCGCGCCCGGATACCGCTGGAGAGCTGCCGCGGTCAGTCGTACGCCGGTCCAGTCGAAGTCGTTGCGCCACCGGATCGCCGCTCCGTGAGCGGCGTCGAGCAGTGTGTGGACGGCGACCGACGGCACTCCTTCGGTGCAGATCAGCGGTGGGGCCTGGGCACCGAGCGTGGTGGTGGCGGCGCGCAGCACGGCGGGGTTTTCGCAGACGTATACCTCGTCGCAGTTCAGGGTGAGCGGTGCCAGGCGCAGTTGGTGCAGGGTGACCCGCATCGGAACACCTGCCTGCGCGGCTTCCGTCAGCCACCTTCCGACCAGCCCGCCGGTGGCCGGTGCGTTGAGCACCAGCACCTGGCTGGCGAGGTCGTCCGGGACCAGACCAACCGATTCCCACAACGCCCGTTCCCGCTCGCCGTCGACCGGGAGCGCCGTCTGCTGCCAGATGGCGACGGCACGGAGGACGAGCCCGCGCAGCGGCCCGTCGGTGAGGGCCTTCGTGTCGTCCAGCACCCGGTCGGCGAAGACCGGAATTGGTTCGTCGGCCGCGGGCAGCGCATCCAGGACGCGGACCACGTCCTCGAACGGCAGTCCGGTGCGGACGATGCGGGTCAGGGTGCCGTCGCGGCGCAGCCCGTCGAGCCACTCGGCGTACCAGGCGGTGCCGGCGTGTCGGCCCTCGTGGGCCGCAGCGAGGACGGCATCGCGGGCCACCGCCTCGCGCGTCCGGTCGGACGGCCGGTTGCGCAGCGGCGCCGTCATGGTGAGCACCTCGACCAGGCCGACTCCGTGCGCGCCGCGCAGGTGCTCGTCCACCTCACCGAGTCGGATGCTGAGGCGGGCCGCTGCGGCCGAGCGGTGGGTGCCGGTGATGCCGATGATCACGAGACGTTCGTCGTCGGTGGGGATGGAAAGCGTCACGGTGGTGTCGAGCCGGCCACCGCTGCGTTCCAGGCTGCGCCGGGCGGCCGCCAGCAATCGCCGCCAGCCGGGCTGCTCGACGAGATCTACCGGGCCGCCCGGCAGGTCCCGCCCGGCCGGCACCAGCGACGGGTGTGCGGCGGCCCGATCCGACGACCGTTCGCCGTGCCCGTCTGTCATTCGTCTGTGAGGTCGAGCAGGACACCGGTCCGGTCGGTTCCGGCTTGATTACCGGGGGCGCGGCGGGTCTCCGGGGAGCCGAGCGCGCGGGCCAGGGTTCCGTCGAAGTCGGCGATGTTGGTCGAGCCGTCCCAGACCAGCAGCACGGTGGACACGGCGTGTTCCACGGCGGAGTGGGACAGGTCGTAGTGGGCGGCGCCGCTGACCGCCGGGTGGGTGGCCCAGAGGTCGTAGCCGGTCATGAACAGGTCCAGGTCGAACTGTTTCGCCAGGGCCATCAGCTCACCCCGGCCGGTGTCGTCCACGCCGGCGAACGCCTCGTCGAGGCCGAGCAGCCGGGGTGCGTCGGGTCGGGCCGAGCCGAAGAGCGCGTTGGCGGCGGCGAACAGCGGCAGGTGTAGGGAGACCGACTGTTCGCCGCCGGAGAGCTGGCTGTGTCGGGCCCGGGTCAGTGCCTCCGTGCCGCCGCCGGGGCGGTGGAGGGTGAACGCGAACGTCCGCCACTGCCGGTAGTCGAGGACGTCGCCGAGCAGTTCCCGGTAGGGCCGTTCGGGCGCGGCGGCCCGCGCCGTCTTGATCCGGGCGGCGAAGTGCCGGCGCATGGTGGTGAGCTGGGCCGGCCCGAGCCGGGCCGGGTCGCGTTCGAGGAGCTTGCAGACGTCGCGTTGCTCGGCGTCGAGGTCGTCGGCGAGCCGCCAGCCGACGCCGACGGTGAGCCCGGAGGACATCCGCCGGGCGCGCATCTGGCTGTCCATGGCCGCCACCAGGTCGCGGGCCTCAATGGTCCGGTGGTGGATCTGTCGGGCGAGTTGCCCGAGCAGGGCGTCCTCCAGCACCCGCTGCTCGGAGTCGGTCAGCAGTTGCTCCTGGTCGCGACGTTCACGGGCGATCCGGTCGGCGAAGTGGGCGACGGGGGTGAGGCCCTGCTCGTCGGCGACCCGGACCACGATCACCCCGTCGTCGGTGTCCCACTCGGGCCGGTGGTCGAGGCCGGCGGCGGGTAGTTGAGCCTGCAGTTCGGTCAGCGCGGTGGTGAGCCGGGTGGCGCTCTGCTTGAGTGACGTCTCGGTGGGGCTCAGCTCCCGGGTGGCGGCGAGGATCGCCTCGTGCAGCGCCGCCACCTGCGGATGCAGGTCGTCGTCCGACATCTGCGCCGGCCAGCGCAGGTCGGTGGGGCAGCGCAGCAGGCCCAGCAGGTCCGGCTGGGCGTACGGGCGCAGCCGCTGGGCGTCGTGCTGCGCCTCGGCGACGGCGGCAATGAGCGCCTGCTCGCCCAGCTCCACCCGGGTCAGCGCGGCTACCCGCCGTTCCCGGGCGGCGCCGAGTGAGCTACGGGCCTGCTCGACGGCCTGCTCCGCCTCGATGATCGCATCGGCGGTCCGGGCCACGTCGGCCAGCACCCGTTCCGCGTCGGCGCCCACGCTGTCGCGCAGCGTCCGGTACGCTTCCGCCTTCTCCTGGTGCCGCGCGCGGGCGGTGCGTGCGGTCTCTGCCGCGGCGGTGAACCGGTCGACTGCCTCGTCGTGTCGCTGGCGAGCCTGGTCCTCCTGCTCGGCGGCATGCGTGGCGGCGGTCCGCGCGCCCTCCAGGCGTACCCCTCGTTTCTCGAAGCGGCTCACCGCTTCGGCGGTGTCGTCAAGCCGGTCGACCGGCAGCGACCGCTCCGCCGCGCTCCGCCGCAGCGCGGCCGCGGCGGCGGCCCGTTCGGCCAGGGACTGGTCGAGGCGGGCGGCGGCGGCCGCGCTGGCTTCCTGCCGGGCGCGCAGCGTCGCGGCGGCCCGGTCCAGTTCGCGCAGCGCGGTGTGGACCGGTGCGGGTGCCGGCAGGTGCGCGGCGGCCGCGTCCACCGCCGCCAGCAGCGCCTCGACGGACGCGCGGTCGCGGTCCACCGCGTCGAGGTCGGCGTCGATGACGGTCAGCAGCCGGTCGCACTCGGTGACCCGGGCGGCGCGGCGGGTGGCCCGGGCGGTCGCGCCGATGTACTCACAGGAGGCCTTGGCGAACCGACCGGCAGCGATGCCCTGGGCGTACCGGCCGTCCACGCCGATGACCGGCGCGGCGTCGGGCGTGGTCACGTCGGCAAGCGCCACCGAGGTGAGCACCTCGGTGATCCGCGCGGCGGGCACGTCGTCCTGTTCCTCGGGGGCCAGCACGTCGGCGAGGGTGGCCCCGGTGGGTCGCCGGTGCGGCGGCAGCGGCAGCAGGTAGCCGTCGAGGTCGTCGCCGGCCAGCGCGCTCGCCGTCGTCCCGGGGTCGGGGTGCAGCCAGGCGTCCAGCAGCCCGGCCGCGTGCAGCGCCGCCTCGACGGCCGCCGCGTCCGCGCCGCTCACCCCGTCGGCGAAACGGACCAGTCGCCACAGCGGCGCGCCGGGCCGGCCGGCGCGCGTCGCCGGCCGGGTCACCGGAGCGGGTGGGGCGTCGTCGTGCTCGGCGGCGATCCGGTCCCGCTCGGCGGCCACCTCCGCCCGCCGGTCGGCCAGCGCCGCCCGCTGCGCCGCCAACGCCGCGAGTCGATCCCGCCGGTGGGTCACCGCGATGGCGGTGGCGTCGGCGTACACCTCGCGCAGGATCCGCGCGCCCGGCTCGCCGATGGTGTCCACGGCGGCGCTCAGCCCGGCGGCCAGGTCCGGGCCCGCGATGTCAGCCAGCAGCCCGGCAATGCCCTGCGCCCACTGCTCGAGCTGGGCGCGCAGCCGGGCGCGGGCCTGCGTGACGGCGTCCTCGGCGCGCCGCTCGGCCTGCTCGGCGTCGGCGACGGCGGCGGTGGCGCCGGCCGCGTCGGCGGCGGCCCGGGCGTGGTCCCGGTCGGCCTGGTCATGCCGCGCCACCTGCGCGCGGACGGCGCGCACGTCGTCGCGGCGGCCGGCGGCCCGCGCGGTGATCCGGGCCGCCAGGTCGTCGAGGGCGGAGTCGTCGGCGTTCCAGGTGATCCCGGCTGCCTCGGCGTCTAGCAGGAGATCGTCGGCGAGCCGGTCGGCCGCCGTCCGCGTGTCCCGGGCCGCGACCGTCGCCCGTTCTGATTCGGTACGCCGTCGCGCCACCGCACTCTCCTCGGCGACGACGGCCTCGTCGGCCCGTCCGGCCGCCTCGGCCAGGTCGTGCACGTGCCGCTGCAGGTCGGCGAGCTGCTCGTGGGACTGGTATGCCGCCGAGGCCTTCAGACTGTCCAGGTGGGCGCGGAGCCGTCCGGGCTCGCCCTCGACGGCCCGTAGCCGCTGACCCGCCGCGGACTCCGCCTCGGCCGCCGCGCCGGCCGCGTGTCGGGCGTCGCCGAGTGCGGTCGACCGGCTGGTGACCGCGTCGCGGCGGGCGGTCAGGGCGTCGGCGGCGGCCCGCGCGTGGGTCCGCAGATAGGTGGAGTAGACCGTCAGGAACGCGGCGGTGGCGCCGTCCGCCGCCACCAGCCCTTCGAGGGTACGGGCGACCGCCTCCATGTCGTCGAAGGAGCGGGCGGCCTCCACCAGCAGGTGGTCCTCGACCGGGCGCAGCCCCCGTTGCAGCGTGCGGGACAGCTCGACCGGGTTGAGGTCCTTGGCCAGTTGCGGCTTGCGCAGGGTCAGCACCAGGTCCAGCAGTTGCTCGTAGCGGGCCGGGCCGAGGCCGAACAGCCTGTTGTCGACGAGCTGCCGGTAGTCCTCGGCCGAGTCCCGCACCGCCTCGGCGCCCAGCCGGTCGATCAGGTCGCGGCGGGTCAGTGGCCGGTCGTCGGCGTCCAGCAGGGAGAAGTCCACCCCGACCCGGCCGTCGAACACGAAGTGCCAGCGGGTGACCCGGTCGACGTGCCGGTGTGCCCGCAACCCGATGCCGACGGTCACGTACTGCTCGCCGTCGCCGAACTCCATCCACACGTACGCGTGGGTGACCTCCTGCCCCCGGTAGAGCAGGTTCGACTTCATCGTCCGGTCCTCGCTGGCGAACGGGTTGAGCCGGCGCGGTTCGATCCGCCCGTCGAGGACGAACGGGAACAGCACCTCCAGCGCCTTGGTCTTGCCGGAGCCGTTGGGCCCGCGCAGCACCAGCCACCCGTCGACGAAGCTGAACTCCTCGTCCCGGTAGTCCCACAGGTTGATGATCCCGGCGCGGGTGGGGGCGAACCGGTGGACGGCGCGTTGCTCGATCACGATCGACTTCCCTCAGAACAGGGTTTCGGTGGAGGCGCGGGGCTTGACCGTGGCGACGGTGTGGCGGTAGCGGCCCACCAGCGGCCGGACGAGCACCCCGCCCGGCACGGCGGTGACCGCACCGAACCGCTCCAGCAGCGCGACCGCCTCGGCGCGCAGGCGCTCCGGGTCGGCGTGCCACTGGGCGCCGAACGCGGTCCCGTACCGCTGCAGGATCTCTCCGACGGCGGTACGCAGGAAGCTGTCGGTGATGAACGGCAACCGGCCGGCGCTGTCGGTCTCGTCGAGGCCGCTCTCGCCTTCGACAGTCCAGTGCTCGTCCGAGCCGGCGTCGTCGAGGCGTATCAGGGTGGCCGTGGGCAGGCCGGTGTCGATGTGGCCCGCCAACGCCTGCTGCCGGGCCCGCCCGTCGGGCGGGGTCAGCCGCTTGACCCGGCGGCCGTCGGGGTCCGCCACCCGGTCGGCCATCTCCACCGCCAGCAGCACCGCGGCCTGCGCCACCGAGCCGGTGCCCGGGAACCGCTCCGCGGTGAACCCGGCGGTGTCCACCAGCAGCACGCCCTCGGCCCGCCGCTCCACCCGCAGACCGGTCAGCCGGGCCAGGTCGGTGGCGAGCGCGGAGCCGCGCAGATGGTTGGCGACCGCCGGGTCGACGTCGGTGTGGTAGACGACCGGTAATTCCACCACCGCCCGCCGGGCCGCCTGGGCCGCCTGCCGGCGCTCGGCGTTGCCGCTGCTGCTCATCGCCCGATCGAGCATCGCCGACACCGAGTCGATGTGCTGCAGCACCCGGGGCGGCCGGAACAGCGCGAACACCACGTCCCGCGCCACGTCGTACAACGCCTCACCCGCCCCGGGGTCACTGGCCCAGGCGGCGCTGGAGCCGTCGGCCAGCCGCAGCACGCCCCGCTCCTCCAGCCAGCCGACCGCGTCCACGAACGCCCGTCGGTCCGGGCCGTGGTCCGGATCCAGCCCGAGGCCGGTGATCCGGTTCGCGTCGCCGGCCACCGAGTCGGCCAACTCGCTGAGGGTGATCTGGATCCCGGCGCGGCCCAGCACCGCCAGGCACAACGACAGGTACGCGTAGCGCTGCCGGTCGAACGGTCGCCCGGTGCGCGACACCGCCGGTTGGGTGCCGTCGAGCTGGTCCTTCGCCCGTACCAGCCGGGCCGTGGAACCGTGCAGCTCCAGGCGGTATCCGAACGCCTCGGCGAGATCCCGACGCAGGGTGGCGGCGAACCGTCGTAGCCGGGGCAGCGCCCGCTCGTCGGGCCAGGTCGCCGTGATCAGCGGGTGGCGCAGAATCAGCCGAACCGCCCGCTGGTAGTCCGCCAACTCCAGCTCCGGGACATCGACGGCGAACCGGTGGACCGCCGGCCGGAGCGCGCTCGGTTCCGCGGTCACGCCGGCACCAGCTCGGGACGGCGGACCGCGGTGTGCTGGGCAGCGGTGACCGTCAGCGTGTACCCGTCCAGATGCAACTGGCCCTCGGCGGTGCGCACCGTGGTGAACCGGCCCGGCGTCGGGGTGAGGGTCAGCCGCACGCCGTGCGCGGCGGCTGCCAGCGGCACCCCCGTTCGGCCACCCACCCGGGCCGCCAGTGCGATGTCGAGCAGGCGCAGCAGGACCTGGGTCTGCGATCCGTCCAACTGGTGACCGTCCACGCCCTCGGCGGCCAGCGCCGTCGCCGCGTCGGCCAACCGGCGCTCTCGGGCGAGCTGGTCGCCGCGCAGCCGGTGCCGCCGGTCGTCGACCCGGTCCAGCCGGGCCGGCCGTCCCCGACCCTGCCCCGGTGCCCGGCCGGTGGTCACCAGGGTGCGGGACAGCTCCACCGCCGGCGCCTCCCACCACGACAACCGGCCGGCGATCGCCTCCGGATCCGGGTGCGCCACCCCGGCGTGGCGCGGAGCGCCGAGGCCGAACACGACGTCGAACAGGGCGTGCGCGGCCTCCTGGGTGCCGGTGTGGGTGAACCACGCAGCCAGGTGCCGCAACTGCGACTCCCGGCTGACCCCGCCGCGTCGCGCCTCGGTGACCCGGCGCAGCAGAGCCAGAACGTCACCGATCGCGGCGATGGTGGCGTCCGACAATCGGTCCACCTCGCTGGGCTGCTCCGGGCCCGGCGGCGCCAACCAGGACCGCAGCCCCGCCCAGCGCCGCCGCCAGTCCTCCAGGCGCTGCACCGGGGTGTGGAACAGCCGCTCGTCGGCCTCGGCGGCCGCCTCGATCAGCCGCTCCAGACCGGTCGCCTCCACCTCGTGCACCGCCGCGCGCAGCCGGGGCGTGTACCGCTGCAACTCGTCGTGGAAGTCCCGCAGATGAGCCAGCAGCGCGTCCTTGTGCGCGAGGAACACCTCCGGCCGCACGTCGTTGGTCCGCCCCAGGTCGCCCAGCATGTGGTAGAAGCGGGCGGCCCGCTCGGCGATGTCGGCCAACGCCCGGTCCAATCGGTTGAACTTTCGGTAGACCTCTTCCGCGTCCCCGGCCTCGTTGGCCGCGGCGAGCGCGTTCAGGTCCGCCAGCAGGTCGGCGAAGACCAGCCGGGACAGCGTCGAGTCGTCCATGCTCGCCGACAGCACCGCCTCCACCGCCCGGTGCGCCCGGTAGCCCGCCTCGGTGAACTGGTACACCGAGTGCCGGTTGCGGTATTCCGCCAGCGTCGTGGCCCGGGAACCGTCCTGTCCCCGGTCGAGCACCCCCCACTCCACCAGGGCGTCGAGCAGCCGCGGCAACTCCAGCCCGGCCGGA
The DNA here is from genome assembly GCF_044466625.1 of Micromonospora sp. NPDC049366. Classification (NCBI taxonomy): domain Bacteria; kingdom Bacillati; phylum Actinomycetota; class Actinomycetes; order Micromonosporales; family Micromonosporaceae; genus Micromonospora; species Micromonospora sp. NPDC049366. The sequence goes on along the minus strand of NZ_JBITMV010000021.1, from coordinate 77,709 downwards.
TCCGGGCAGTCGGCGTCCGCCTCGTGCAGCGTCGCCAGCGCGGCGGCCACGTCGGAGGTGTGCAGCACCACGTGGTAGCTGGACCGTGCCGAGTCGAACGCCCGCAGCAGCCACAGATAGGCGAACCGGTTCTCCGCCGTCACGTAACCGAACAGCCGCATCCGGTCGTCCAGCCCGAAGTCGTCGAGGCCGAACGTGGGCCTGGATGGCTGCGCGGTCATCGTTCTCCTCACGGGACGCGAACGGCTACCCACCCTACCCACCCGGTCTCGAAGGGCGGTGAGAACAGGCTGGCCATGTATGCGAGCTGGCCGGCTGTACCTTTTTGCGCTCCAAGTGGGCCTGTTCTCGCGCCGCACGGCGTACACGTGGGCCCGGAACCGGTCGGCGAACAACGCCAGCTTGTCCCGAGTCGACGAAGCCATGGTGACCAGCCCCGGCGGCTCAACCGGCGCCGACAACTGCTCCGGCGCCGCAGTCGTGTCCTGGCCGCGCAACTCCAGCAGACGTCCCAGTCGGGCGTTCTCCGCCCGTAACCGCTCCACCTCCCGCCGAAGATCGACGAACTCGGCCACCGAACCCATGCCGACGATCCTCGCGCATCAGGCTCCGGACACCCCGACACCCGGTCCGGTATCCTCCGCCGATGGCATCGAAGGGCACCGCCGCGCTGCAGGCGATGATCGAGGAAGCCACGGTCGACACGGACGGTTACGAGGACGAACGCACCGGCCTGTTCACCATGATCGAGGAGCATCTGGCGGTGCCGTTCACCACCACCGTCCTCGGCGTCGAGGTCACCGTGCGGAAGATCGACCTGACCGCGGACAGCATCGTCGCGGTCTGCGCCCGAGGTCGCCACCGGCAGAGGATCGACCTGCTCGACCTGCCGATGCCCACCCCGGCACCGGACGGCGCCGCGTGGGTCGACGCCTATCGGCACTGGGTCGGAAGGTAGGCCCTCGTGAGTGAGTACCAGTACTACGAGTTCACCGCCGTCGACCGGCCCCTCACCGGCCGGGAGCGGGCCGAGCTGCGGTCGCTGTCCACCCGGGCCGACATCACCGCCACCAGCTTCGTCAACACCTACGAGTGGGGCAACTTCAAGGGCGACCCGCGAACGCTCATGGAACGGTACTTCGACGCGCACCTGTACCTGGCGAACTGGGGCACCCGCCAGCTCATGCTGCGGTTACCGAAGAACGTGCTCGACCCCGCCACCGTCGCCCGGTACTGCCAGGGTGACAGCGCATCCGCCTGGACCGCCGGCACGCACGTCATCATCGACCTGTACGACGAGGACGAGGACGGCACCGACGAGTGGGACCTCGACGGCCACGGCCTGCTCGCCTCGATCATCCCGGTCCGGGCCGGCCTCGCCGCCGGTGACCTGCGCCTGCTCTACCTGGCCTGGCTGCGCTGCGTACAGTCCGCCGAGATCGCCGACGACGAGCCTGAACCGCCCGCCCCGGACGGACTGGGCAGCCTCGACGCGTCCCTCACCGCCGTTGCCGAGTTTCTGCGCATCGACCCCGATCTGATCGCAGCTGCGGCGGCCGGGTCGTCGCCGGCCGGCTCCGGTGAACCGACCGCCGCGCAACTACGCACCTGGGTCGTCGGACTGCCCGTACGGGACAAGGACGCCATCCTGGCCGACCTGATCACCGGCGGCGACAGCCACCTGCGCAACCGACTGCTGCGCCGCTACCGCGACGCGCATCCCACCGACGCGTCCACCCCGACGGCCGCCCGCACGGCCGGGGAGCTACTCGCCACCGCCGCCGACCTGCGCGCCGAACGGGAGCGCCTCGACGCCGAGCGGCGCGAACGCGACCGGGTTCGCAGGGAACGGTCCGCCGCAGCAGCCCGGCAACGGCACCTCGACACCCTCGCGAGCGACCAACCCGCCGCATGGCAGCGGGTCGACGAACTCATCGCCACGAAGAAACCCCGCGAGTACGACACCGCTGTACAACTCCTCGTCGATCTGCGCGACCTTGGCGAACGCGACGGGGACAGCTCATCGTTCCGAGACCGGTTGGCCGAGTTGCGGGCGGTGCACGCCCGCAAGCCCAGCCTGCTCGAACGCCTCAACCTCGCAGGCCTCGACACCTGACGGCATGGTTCGCCGCCCGGCGACCATCACCGAGGCGCGCAAGATCGTGAACCGCTCGGGGTTCCGGCGTGACGCCCCTGATGGCGGCGGCATGGGCTCCGGGTGTCCGCCGAGCCCCGCAACCGGACATCGAACTGTGTCGTCTGCCGTGTGGACCCGGCGGGTCGGGTGACTGTCTGGGTGTGTGCTGCCGATGTCATGGCCAGCTAGGAGTAGGACGCCCCGGCCCTCGCTGATGACCGCTGTATCAGCACTGGATGGAGACTTGCGACCGATCGCCCTTTCCGAAGTTGTGGCCACTGAACCGCGGCGGGTCCAAGCCCCTTGGCCAGCACGAGCGAAAAGGATGATGCCCGATGGGCAGCCTGTGGGCCGGCGTCGACGTCGGCAAGACCCACCACCACGTGTGCGTCATTGACGACGACGGCACCGTGGTCCTGTCCGAGAAGATCCCCAACGACCAGCACGCGGTCTCCAGCATCGCCGGGCGGCTCGGCAAACGCCGCAAGCCGATCCGCTGGGCCGTCGACCTGCGAGGCGGGCCCGCCTCGCTGCTGTTGGCGGTCCTGTTTGACCGGGGTGCGGACGTGCGCTACGTCAGCGGCACGGTCACCTCGCGGATGGCGGAGGCGTTCCACGGCGAACGCAAGACCGACGCCCACGACGCCTACGTCATCGCCCAGACCCTGCGCATGCGCGGCGATCTACCGACCCTCACCCTCGCGGACGGGGTGCAGCAGCAGTTGAAGCTGCTCGTCTCCCGCCGTCTCGACCTGGTCGCCGACCGGGTCCGTCTCACTGCCCGCATCCAGGACCTGCTGGCCATGATCAGCCCCGCGCTGGAGAAGACGCTGAACCTGCGCAGCAAGGGCGCGCTGCGGCTCCTCGCCCAGTGGCAGACACCCGCCGGACTGCGCCGCGCCGGTGAAGCCCGCATCCTGGCCTACCTACGCCAGCACGGCATGCGGGCCGCCAAGCACCGCCATCGAGGAAACCGTCGCAGGCATCGTCGCCGAGCACGCGTTGGGAGAGATCGTCACCAGTTTGCCCGGAATCGGCACCACCCTCGCCGCCGAGTTCCTCGCCCACGCCGGCACCCTTACCACCTACCCGAGCGCTGCGGCGCTCGCCGCGCACGCCGGGCTCGCGCCGATCTCCCGCGACTCCGGCCGCAGGCAGGGTCACCAGGTTCGGCCGCACCGCTACCACCGGTCTACGCCGGGTGTTCAGTATGTCCAGTTTCACGACAAGACCCCCTACCAGCCCAAACAACCAAGATCGGCAGAGGTGGCGCTGCGCGAACTCGCGTAGAGACTCCTCCAGCGGATGCCAACGGGGGTCAACCGCTGCCAATGCGGGTCACTGTGGCCCACCTCGGTCGCAAACCGGGGCTCGTGTGCTCCGGGTGTGGTCCTGGGCTGGGCGAACGGCGGTCCGGGGAACGTAGGTGAACGTGGGCCACTCCCTGCCACCCCAGGTGAACCCCCAGGTCGCTAGACTAGGCGCTCGCGCCCTCGTAGCTCAGGGGATAGAGCATCGGTTTCCTAAACCGTGTGTCGCAGGTTCGAATCCTGCCGGGGGCACCAAATCACAGTCACGATCACCGATCACTGATCCGCTCTCCGGGGCATCGCGTCGCCCAACCCGGCCGACCGCACCGGCAGGTTGAAGCGACGGTCTACGACTTCCCGACGAGGAGATCCGCCGCTACAGAGGGTGGACCGCCAAGATCCAACTAGCGCGCGTGCGCACACCGTGTGGGACCCTTCTGCGCATGGAAGAGGCGAAGTCGATCGTCGTGCAGCTGTACTGCCGTTTTGAGATCACAGTCGATGACTCGGAGGCTGTGTTCGAGGCTGCCGAGCGGCGGCTGCGGGCTGCCGACATCGACTGGCCGAGCGAGCCGGGCGCCCTGGAAGAGGCGGTCGCTGGATTGCGAAGCGACTTGGAGCAGTCGGTTGCCAGCTTGGTCGATCCTGACCGGGTGTTGGCGGACGTTGCCGGCATGGATGTGCGCCGTGGGCGGTGGTGGGCTGAGATCGGCGGCCCGTCCGAGCGATTCCAGCCCGGCTTCAGGTCGCTGGATGCGGAGACGTGATTCCGCGGTCGCTGCTCCCAGGTCGGCAGTCGGCCCGTGCCCGTTGCGTGCCCGTTCAGGTGGGCGGCGGCGGTCAACGACGGCCAGCTCCTGGACGTGACAGCCAGCGTGGCGACGCAGGTCGCGGAACAGGCGCGGAAAGACCTTGAGTCATCTGCCCAGGTCAACCGCGACCCCGAGGCGAGATCCGGAACGGCGACATCAATTGGGCTACGGCACGCCGGTCAGAGCTCAGCGATCCTGTCGTTGACGGTGGCCTCGAATCCGGCCGTGAGTGGGCGCGGCGGGCGACCTCATCTGAGCCGTTCGAGCACCTCGTCGGTGGTGACCACCTCGCCGAACCGGGGCAGGACCACCGTCAGTGCGTGCTCGTGTTCGCCGGCTGTCATGCCGCTCATCGCATCGGACGCGAAGATGACCTCGAACCCGTGATCGGATGCGGCGCGCGCGGTCGACTCGACGCCCATCGTCGTCGCAATACCGGTCATGACCACTGTGTCCACACCGCGTTCCCGCAGCCGGTCGGCCAAGTCCGTGCCATAGAACGCGCCGATGGTCCGCTTCACGACGGCGATGTCGCCGGGCTGCGGCTGCATCTCCGGGACGAACCCGCTGCCGGGTGGCTGCTCGGCGACGCCCGGCCGATCCACCCGGACCAGCACCACGGTGCCGCCAGCCCGGCGGAACGCCGTCACCAGACGGCTTGCGCGGGCCACCACGTCGGAGCCCTTGTGGGGACCCATGTCCTGCTCGACGATACGCGGCATCAGGTCCACCACGATCAGCGCGGTACGTCCGGCGGCGATCGGCTGGGTAAGGGGTGACGACACTATGTGAACCTAACAGCTCGGCAGGCCCAGGAGTGTCACCGTCCATGCCGCGGCCGAACGGTGTGGCAATCGCGCCAGCCAGAAGACCTGCGCACTGCTGCATCGGGGTCCACCGCCGACCGGGGCGCGACGGTGGTGAACAACGCGGATCAACCGTCAGCCCTAGGATCGCCGGTATGGTGACGCGGCTCGTCCAGATCAACATGAAGGCCCGGGACGACTCCGCCCTGGGCGGCTTCTGGGCGGAGGTGCTCGGCTGGGAGGCCTCCCGCGAGGGACCCGGCGTGACGAACCTCGAACCCGAGGGCTTCGTCTACCCCGACCCTGTCGCGGTCTGCATCGATCTCGTCGTCTCCCCGGAGCCCAAGACGGTGAAGAACCGTGTCCACGTCGACCTCGCCACCACCTCGGTGGAGCACCAGACGGAGTTGGTCGCGCGCCTGACGGATCTGGGCGCCACACCCGCCGACATCGGCCAGGGTGACGTCCCATGGACGGTGCTGGTCGATCCGGAGGGCAACGAGTTCTGCGTGCTTGACCCGCGACCGCGGTACCGGGACACGGGGCCGATCGCGGCGGTGGTGGTCGACTGCGCGGACCCGCGAGCGATGGCCCGCTTCTGGGGTGAGGCCACGGACTGGGTCGTGCACGAGGTGACCGACGACAGCGCGGCTCTCCGCTCCGCCAAGGGCGTCGGCCCCTATCTGGAGTTCATCCGTACGGCGGACCCGAAGACCGTGTGGAACCGGGTCCATCTCGACGTCCGGCCCTATCCGGGTGACGACCTGGCGGCCGAGGCGGCCAGGCTGCGGGCGCTCGGCGCCACCACCATCGACCTGGACGTCCCGTGGAAGGTCCTCGCCGACCCGGAGGGCAACGAGTTCTGCCTCCTCAGCCCGAGCTGACCCGAAGCCTCGTCACCGCTCACAGTCACGCCCACGGTGGGAGGTATCGACTCACGTAGTCGCGGGCCCGTGGGACGGGGTCCTGCCAGTATCGGTCCGGCGTCCGGGAGTGGTGCGTCGCGCAGAAATCGGCGAGGCTGTCCACAATGGCGATGTGCTCCAGCGGGCGGCCCTCGAAGGCCACGTTGACCGCCAGGAACTCCGGCTCGGGATTCCAGCCGGAGTGATCGAACGCCCAGCCGTCCCAGCGGGCGTAGACGTGGAAGACCTGCCAGCCGCCGGCGAGGCGTATCCCGGCGATGTCGATCGCCCGGTCCGGGTAGGTGTCCCGGCACACCCAGGCCAGGATGTGACACGCCCCGGAGGCGAAGAAGGCCTGGTCCGTTCGGTCCCAGGAGATGCGCTGATCCGAACGCTCGATCGCGGTCCGGCGAAATGCGCCCGCTGCTTCGGCCGCCACCACCGGACCCTAACCGGGCGCCGTCGGGGCCACAACGCGCGGGCGTGCGGTGCTAGCCGACGTACCAGTCGAACAGTTCCCACCCGGGCGGTGTCGCCATCACGAGCAGCATGAGGACGCTGGCGCCGCTGACCGCCGCCAGCAGCCGCCAGCGCGGCTGTGCGTCGCGGGCGGCGGTGGACGCCAGTAACGGCAGGGCCAGCAGCAGGCAGATCAGCGCCGGGACGTAGCCCACGCCGACGGCGGCCACCGCCGGCCAGGACCAGCCGGGCGGCGCCTGCTCGGGGAAGTGGTCGGCCTCGGCGAGGAGGTACGCGACCGCCGCGTACGCGTACGCGGCGAGGACTGTCAGCTGCACCCAGGTGAGGCCCCACACCCGTCGGCCGGTGCCCGCGGTCGCCTGAACTGTCGCCTCCATCGCGGCAGGATATCGGCGTCCGCCGCCGGCGGCAGCCCCTCCCGACGGGGGCTACCGGTCCGAGGTGTGCACCGCGTGCGACTGCTGCATGATCCAGGTCGGCAGCGGCTCCTCGACGACGCGTACGACCTCCCAGCCGGCGCGGCGGTAGACCTCGACGTTGCCGGGGTTGCTGGTCTCCAGGACGGCTGGCACGCCCTCCTCGGCGGCCCGGCGGAGCCCGGCCCGCATGACCGCGTGACCCCAGCGGCGGCCGGCGTAGTCGGGGTGGGCGCCGAGGACGCCGAGGTACCAGAACGGGGTGGTCGGCAGGGCGGCGTGGACCGCCCGCTCGTACGCGTGGACCCGGCTCAACTCGGCGGGGGCAGCTCGGCGGCGAGGCTGTCGTCGCCCGGTCCGTCGGCGACCGCGGGCGGTTCCCAGATCGCGACCGACGCGCCGTGACCGATCGTCCAGATCGTCTGCCGGTGCACCCGCTTGTCGAAGAGATGCCCGAAGAACGCGGCGGCGTGGCGCGGATCAGTCCGGCATCTTCCCGGAGAACACGGCGAGCCTCGCCCTGCACGAGCGGGCCGGATTCCGGGTCCTCGGCGTCCGGGAACGGGTGGGTCGGCATCACGGCCGTTGGCGGGACGTCATCCTGGTGGAACGCCGCAGCCCCGTCGTCGGCTGACGGGCGTCCAGCATCGTGCGGCGGGGTCGACCGGCAGGAGCGGCGCACCTGCCGGTCGACCCGGTGATCAGTTGCCGCAGGCCGTGTCCATCGCGGTCAGGTGCTTCTCCAGGGTGGGCTCGTCGACCTCCATCGCCTTCGCGTCGGCCATCCGCTGCTCGATCGCCGTGGCCAGGTTCTCGAAGGAGCCGCGTACGGCCGGGTCGGCCGCCTGGGGCGCCTGGGCCCGCAGGCCGGTCACGATGGTCGTGTAGCGCTCGCGGATCAGCCGGTTCTTCTCGGCCTCGGCGACCGGCTTGTCGATCTGGGCGATGGCGTCGTCCGCCATGCCGACGAAGCCGGCCTTCACCGCGTCCAGTGCGGCGGCGCAGACCGTCTTGCTGTTGGCGGCGACGTCGACCGTCGGGCTGGCGGCGGCACCGGTCGGCGCGCCGGCCGTGGGTTCGCTCTTCTTCTCGCAGCCGGCGACCGGGCCGGCGAGGGCCGCCAGGGCGGCGAGGGTACCGAGGGCGCGCAGGCGCATGGTGGGCATGGTGATGTCTCCCCGTGTGTGGTGCTGGTCGGTCTGCGTGGGCGGAACTGACGCCCTGACCGCTGGCTGGCCACTGTAGACGGGGTTGTGACCTCCGTCGATCTCGATTCGGCGGTCACCCGCGCGGCTTGCGGGCCACCAGGTACGCCTGTGGCGTCGTCCCGGTCCCGCCGGCCGCCCGCGGGTGCGGGCGGGGCGGCCGGCGGACGCCGTCAGAGCGCGGTGCGGAGCGCCTCGGCCAGGGTGACCGGCGGACGACCGATGAGTCGGGCCAGGTCGTCGCCCTCGACCTCCAACTCGCCGCGGGCGAGGCCGCGGTCGCTGTCGGCGAGGACGGCGGCGAAGTCGGCGGGTACGCCCGCGCCCACCAGCACCTCGGCGTACTTCTCCTCGGACAGGTCGGTGTAGGTCACGGCCTGGCCGGTCTGCCGGGACAGCTCCTCGGCCAGCTCGGTCAGGGTGAACGGCGCGCCACCCAGTTCGTACACCTGGTTGGCGTGGCCGTCGGTGGTGACCACCACGGCGGCGGCCTCGGCGAAGTCGGCACGGGTGGCCGCGCTGACCCGGCCGTCCTCGGCGGCGCCGGCGACCCCGTACTGGAGGTAGGTGGGGACCTGGTCGGTGTAGTTCTCCAGGTACCAGCTGTTGCGGAGGAAGACGTACGGCAGGCCGGAGGCGGCGATCTCCTGCTCGATCGCGTAGTGCTCCTTGGCGAGGATCAGGCCGGACCGGTCCGCCTTGGGGGCGCTGGTGTAGGCGATGAGGCCGACACCCGCCTCCTTGGCCGCGTCGATCACGTTGCGGGACTGCGCCACCCGGCGGCCGAGTTCGTTGCCGGAGACGTACACCAGCTTCTCCGCGCCGGCGAAGGCGGTGCGCAGCGACGCGGGGTCGTTGTAGTCGCCGTGCCGCACGGTCACCCCGCGTTCGGCGAGGTCGGCGAGCTTGGTGGTGTCCCGGCCGAGCGCGACGATGTCGTCGGCCGGTACGCCCCGGCTGAGCAGCGATTCCACGACGAGTCGACCGAGGTGGCCGGTGACACCGGTGACGACGATGGACATGCGATCTCCCTCTCGAGTGGGTCGGACCTCTGCTCCAACGGGAAGCACTTCCCGTTACTTCCCGTTGGAGAGTAGGCACCTTGAAGTGCGTAAGCGCCCTGTGGGAGAGTGATGTCGTGAAGCCCGACGTGTACAGCCAGAGGTGCGGCAGCCGGCAGGTCCTCGACCGCATCGGTGACCGGTGGAGCGTCCTGGTGGTGCTCACCCTCGCCGACGGGACCAAGCGCTACGGCGACCTGGCCCGGCGCATCGAGGGGGTGAGCCAGAAGATGCTCACCCAGACGCTACGCGCCCTGGAGCGCGACGGCCTGGTCACCCGCGAGGTGCACGCCTCCGTCCCGCCCCGGGTCGACTACGCCCTGACCGACCTCGGGCGCAGTCTGCTCGACCTGGTCTCCGGGCTGGAGGCGTGGGCGACCACCCACCTCGACGAGGTGGAGGCCGCCCGGGTCCGCTACGACGCCCAGGCGATGTAACGAGATTCGGTGGGAAGACGCTGCGGCGCGAGCGCGGGCGCGGGATTCCCGGCGCGCATAGTCTCTCAGTAACCGAGAGCCGACAGGTCGTGGTAATCCCACGATCGGGCGTCGGACGCGAGTGAGGGGCGTGTTCGACCCGCTGTCGGTGCTCAGCCGCTGTTCGGAGGCGCGTCACGCTGACCCTGCCCTGACGGTGCGCGGCGGCGACCGGCGGGACCATCGCCGGCCGCCGCCGCCGTTCAGCTCACCGCCAGTTCGTCGACGCCCGTGATCACCTGATCGATCAGCCCGTACTCGCGGGCCTCGTCGGCGGTGAACCAGCGGTCCCGGTCCCAGTCGCGTTGGATCTCCTCCAGCGTCCGACCGCTGTGCCGGGCGATCAACTCCTGCATGCTCCGCTTCACGCGCAGCAGGTTCTCCGCCTGGATGGTGATGTCGGCACTCGTCCCGCCGAAACCCCCGGACGGCTGGTGCATCATGATCCGCGAGTGCGGCAGCGCGTACCGCTTGCCGGCCGTGCCGCCGCACAGCAGGAACTGCCCCATCGAGCCGGCGAAGCCGATCGCCAGGGTGGCCACGTCGTTGCGGACGTACCGCATCGTGTCGTAGACCGCCATGCCCGCGCTGACCGAGCCGCCCGGCGAGTTGATGTAGAGGAAGATGTCCCGCTCGGGGTCCTCGGCCGCCAGCAGCAGGATCTGGGCGCAGATCTGGTTCGCCGTCGTGTCGGTGACCTCCGAGCCGAGGAAGACGATGCGCTCCTTCAGCAGCCGCTCGAACACCTGGTCGCCGAAGGACGGCCGCCCGTCGTCCAGCATCCGCACAGCCTCGTAACCGATCATCGCGCCGCCCTCCCGCGTGCCGGCGGGCGGTGGGACCGCCCGGGAACCGGCCTCACCAGCGTGCGCGCGGCCTCGGCGGCGGGCCCAGCGATTCTGCCGGCGGCGAATCTGCCGCCGGCAGAACGACAGCCCCTAGACGGTCGTCAGCCGCCGCGGGCCCGTGCGGGCTCGTCGGCAGCCGATCAACCGGACGGTACGCGGACCGGGGCGCGCCGCCGGCCGAGGACCGAACCGGTCCACCCGCAGGGTCGGCCCACTCGCGCCGGGACCGCGGTGCAGCATCGCCCGCGGCGTACGCGGCCCCAGCGGCAGGGCCGGCCCGCCGTCGCGTCGGCTCGCCGGGACCGGCTCCAGCGTGGTCAGCCCGCGCGGTGCGGCGGGCACCCGCGGCTCGACCTGGCGCAGGTCGTCCCGGGCCTCCTCCAGCAGCTCGGAGAGGTGGATGCCGAGCGCCCGGCAGATCGCCGCCAGCACCTCCGAGGAGGCCTCCTTACGACCCCGTTCCACCTCGGAAAGGTAGGGCACGGAGACGCCGGCAACCTCGGCCACCTCGCGCAGCGTGCGGCCCTGCCGCAGGCGCAGCCGGCGCAGCACCCCACCTATCACCCGTCGCAGCAACGACATGCCGGCCTCACTCTCGCGGTCGTCGTTCCGGGGACACCCCCATCATGCCCGCCGCCGACGGCCGGCTCCGTCCGGTGCCGCCGCCGGCCGAGCGGCTGGTCGTCGACGCCGAGCGCGGCGACGGGCGCCCGGGTGACGGGGCGTCCGTCGCCGCGGGGGCGTCACGGGTGCAGGTGCGGCAGCCAGCCGGCGGCCGTCGAACCGACGGCGAGCTGCCCGAACAGCGTCCGCGTGCCGCCGGCGGGCAGCAGCGCGTGATCGTCGACGACGACGTCGACCCCGTTGACGTCGTAGACGGTCAGCGACTCGTCGCCCCCCTGCCCGCCGAACCGGGCGGGACGGCCGCCGACCGTGGTGTTCGGGTCGGGGTGCGCCTTGTGCCCCGGGGCGGTGTCCGGTCGGTGGCGGTAGAAACCGACGGTGAGGGTGCGGGCGCGCTGCTGGGCGGGTGCGGCGCCCGGCGGCTCCGCCGACCAGGTCGTCGTCGCGGACCAGGAGAGCGGGTCGCCGCGCGTCTCCGACACGTCCAGCGTGATCACCCGCAAGGTCTCGGGTACGCCCCGGACGGGCACCGGGAGCGACACCGGATCGTGACCGAACCGCAGCGACCGGGCCACCCGCACCGCCGTGTCCGACGCGTCGCCCGAGCCGCCGAAGACCCGGACCTGTGCCCAGCCGTCCGGGGCGTACCGCCAGCGCAGGATGGCCTCGGGTTGATCTGCCCCGGAGTACCGCGCGAAGGTGCTCGGGACGCCGTTCAGGTCGGGGCCGACGCTGGTCCCGAGCGGGCGGGCCGGGGCGCCGTCGTCGCGCTGCGGGGCCGACGGCTCGACCCCCTTCGGGTACAGGTTCACCGAGACGCCGCGCCACCGGTCGCCCGGTGCGCCCGTGGTGGCACCCAGGTACACGCCCGGCCCGGATTGCAGCAGCCCGGCCTGGTACTGGACGGTGCGGACACCGTCCGGCAGCCACTCGAACCGTACGTGCCGCACCGTGGGGTCCACGACGGTCAACGCCGCCGGCAGAGCGGTCGCGCCCTCCGCGAGCGTCCCGTCGGCCGACCCGGCACTGATCGGCGCCCGGTCGGGGGCCAGCAGGCCCGGCACCGTCATCCCCCCGGCGATCAGCGCGGCCACCAGCAACGCCGCGGCGCCGCCCTGGGCGTACCGGCGCTGCCGCCGCCCCCGGGTCATCGCCCGGTCCACGTCGAGCACCGTGGAGCGGGTCTCCACCGCCTCGACCTCGGACCGCATCAGGTCCGCCAGTTCACGTTCGTCCAGCATGGTGGTTCCCTTCTCAGCGGGCGGTCAGGGTGGGGGCGAGCAGGGCACGCAGGGTGGACAGGCCTTTCGCGGCCTGGCTCTTCACGGTGCCGGGCGAGCAGTCGAGGGCGTGGGCGGTCTCCTCGACGCTGAGATCCTGGAAGTACCGGAGCACGAGCACCGCGCGTTGTCGGGGCGGCACCTGACGCAGCGCCCCGATGAGGGTGATCCGGTCGGTCGGGTCGACCGGGTCGGTGTGCCGCTCGGGCAGCGCGGCGCCGAGCGCCACCCGGGCCCAGCGCAGCCGCCGTTCGTCCAGCAGGCGCCGGAGCAGCATGGTCCGGACGAGGGCGTCCAGGTGGTCCGCCCGGCGGGCGCGGGCCCAGTTGCGGTACAGCTCGGTGAGCACCCGTTGCAGGATGTCGTCGCCACGGTCCCAGTCGCCGGTCATCAGGTAGGCGGTGCGCCGCCACCGCACCATCCGGGAGCGCACGTAGTCGGTGTACTCAGCGTCGGCCTCGGCTCGTCGCCCGCCGGTTGTCGTCACGAGGGGTACGCCCTCCCTGTCTGCCGGCCTCGGCCGGTTCGTCGCTGCCGTCAGGTAGTCGGGTGCGGGGTCCGGGCCGGTTGCCCCGCTCGACGACCCCGGCGTGCGGATCTCCGCGTACCCGCTATGTTGTGGGCGTGCAGGCGACGGAGCAGGTGCGACGGTGATCCATTTTCCCGCGCAACGGCGGGGCCCCCTCAGTGCGCTCAGCCTGCGCCTGGCGGCCGCGATCGGCCTGGTCTTCGCGACCGTGGCGGTCGTCTATCTGGACCGGGACGGCTACCGCGACGTCAACGAGGACGGCATCACCCTCCTCGACGCCTTCTACTACACGGTGGTGACCCTCTCGACCACCGGCTACGGGGACATCACCCCGTTCAGCGAGAGCGCCCGGCTGGTGAACGTCGTGTTCATCACCCCGGCGCGGGTGCTGTTCCTGATCATCCTGGTCGGCACCACCCTGGAAGTCCTGACCGAGCAGTACCGGACCGGCCGTCGGCTGACGCGGTGGAGGAAGACCGTGAAAAACCACGTCATCATCTGCGGCTACGGCACGAAGGGCCGCAGCGCGGTCACCGCCCTGCTGGAGAACGGGCTCGACAAGTCCCGCATCATCATCGTCGAGCGCAGCGGCGCGGCGCTGCGGCAGGCCACGTCCGCCGGGCTCGTCGCGATCGAGGGCTCCGCGACCCGTTCGGCGACCCTGGACGAGGCGCACGTACGCACCGCCAAGGCCGTGATCATCGCGACCGACAGCGACGACGCGTCGGTCCTGGTGGCCCTGACCGTACGGCAGTTGACCGCCGGTCAGGTGCGGATCATCGCCGCCGCGCGGGAGGCGGAGAACGCTCCGCTGCTCAAGCAGAGCGGCGCGCACCACGTGATCGTCTCCTCGGCCACCGCGGGTCGCCTGCTGGGCCTGTCGACGTCCGCCCCGCCGCTGATCGACGTCGTGGAGGACCTGCTCACGCCGGGGCAGGGCATGGCGTTGGCGATGCGGTCGGCGGAGCGGGACGAGGTCGGCCGCTCGCCACGTGAGCTGGACTCGTTGGTCATCGCGCTGGTGCGCCGGGGCAAGGTGGTCACGCTGGCGGACCGGGCCGGCGCGGTGATCGAGACCGGCGACATGCTGGTGCACGTCCGCGACGACCGGCCGCAGTCGACGACGGTCGCCTGACCGGTCAGCAGGAGCTGTCCGGGGCCCCCTCGGCAGCGGCCTCGGCGCAGGTGACCGGCGCGCTCGCGGCGCGGCAGAGCAACTCGTAGAGCGTCTCGCGCTCGGCCGGGCTGAGGGCGCCGAGCACCTCGTCCTCGACGGTGGCGAGGGCGCACTCGGCCTCGCGGAGCCGTTTCGTGCCGGTTTCGGTCATGCTGACCACGTGCCGGCGGCGGTCCTCCGCTGAGCGCTTCCGCTCGACCAGCCCCTCCGCCTCCAGGTCGTTGAGCAGCCCGACGACGTTTGTGCCGTCGATCTGGAGGGTGCCGGCGAGCGCCTGCTGGCTGATGTCGCCGGAGGTGCGCAGCACCGTGAGCGCGACGATGTGCCGGGGGCGCAGGCCGAGGGGGGCGAGCACGGATTCCGCTCGCAGTCTCATCCGCCGCGCCAGGTGATCAAGCAGTGCGCCGGACGGGCGCTCCATCTGGCCGGCCTCCCCCGCAGACATGTGACCCAGTCTACCCACGCACAGAAGATGGGCCTGCTATAAATGGTTTGCCCGGCACTAACGATCTGCGAAGGGTTATCCAATGGCACACCTGTTGCACATCGACTCGAGCATCCGGGGGGAGCAGTCGGTCAGTCGCCGGCTCACCGCTCGCGCCGTCACCGGCTGGCGCGCCGCCAACCCGGACGGAACCGTGACCTACCGCGACCTCGGTCGGAACCCGCTGCCCCACCTCGACGAGGCGGGCGCCCTGGCGCGGATGCTCCCCGCCGACCAGCACACGCCCGCGCAGCGGGCATCGTGGCAGCTGACCGAGGAACTGGTGGACGAGGTGAAGCGGGCCGACACGGTCCTGCTCGGCCTCCCGCTCTACAACTACGGCGCGCCGAGCAGCGTGAAGGCATGGGTCGACCACCTCATCGCCGCCGGCCTGTCGTACGACCCGACGACCAACGCTGGTCTGCTCGGCGGCCGTGACTTCATCGTGCTGGCCAGCCGGGGTGGCGGCTACAGCCCCGGCACCCCGCGCGAGGGTTGGGACCACGCCTCGCCGTGGCTGCCGCACGGCCTCTCGCTGACCGGCCTGGAGCCGCGCCTCATCGCCTGCGAGCTCAGCCTCGCCCCGGTCACCCCGGCCATGGCCGAGCTGATCCCGCTGCACGAGGAGAGCCTCGCCGCCGCGGAGCGCGCGATCGACGAGCTGTGGGTGCCGGCCCCGACCGTGGCCTGACCGACGCCGCCCGGAAGACGGAAGGGCGGGCCGTTCCGATCGGAACGGCCCGCCCTTCGGCGTCAGCAGACGGGTCAGAGGATCGTCCAGGTGTCCCCACTGTTGAGCAGCCCGGCGAGCTGCTGCTCCGGAGTCTCGGTGACCTTCGCCCGGGCGGCCGCCAACTGGCCCTGCACCACGCTGTCGTAGGACGGCCGGTCGACCGAGCGGAAGACACCGATCGGCGTGTTGCGCAGGTCGAGGCCGGGCAGCCGGGACAGCGCGAAGGCGTACGCGGGGTCGGTGACCGTGGCATCGTGCACGACGATCTCGTCGGGGCTGGTGGCGGCGGTCTCGCGTACCTCCAGGCCGAAGCCGCCCGGCGGGTGGACGACGCAGAACTGCCCGTCCTTGCCGAACGTGATCGGCTGCCCGTGCTCCAGCCGGATCAGGTAGTCGTCCCGGGTCGCCGGCTCCTTGAGCTGGTCGAACGCGCCGTCGTTGAAGATGTTGCAGTTCTGGTAGATCTCCACGAACGCGGAGCCCTCGTGCTCGGCGGCGGCGCGCAGCACCGACTGGAGGTGCTTGCGGTCGGAGTCGATGGTGCGGGCGACGAAGGTCGCCTCGGCGCCGAGGGCCAGCGACAACGGGTTGAACGGGGCGTCCGCCGAGCCGACCGGCGTCGACTTGGTGATCTTGCCGACCTCGGAGGTCGGAGAATACTGACCCTTGGTCAGCCCGTAGATCCGGTTGTTGAAGAGCAGGATCTTGAGGTTGACGTTGCGGCGCAGCGCGTGGATCAGGTGGTTGCCGCCGATGGAGAGCGCGTCGCCGTCGCCGGTGACCGCCCAGACCGACAGGTCCGGGCGGGAGGCGGAGAGGCCGGTGGCGATCGCCGGGGCGCGGCCGTGGATCGAGTGCATCCCGTAGGTGTTCATGTAGTACGGGAAGCGGGACGAGCAGCCGATCCCGGAGACGAAGACGATGCGCTCCCGGGGGATGTTCAGCTCCGGCATGAACTGCTGGACGGCGGCGAGGATGGCGTAGTCACCGCAGCCGGGGCACCAGCGCACCTCCTGGTCGGACTTGAAGTCCTTGGCGGTGAGCTTGAGGGCGATGGGCTCAGACATTCTTCAGGACCTCTTCCAGCATCGTCTCCAGCTCGTTGGCCGTGAACGGCAGGCCGCGGACCTGGTTGTAGCTGATCGCGTCGACCAGGTAGCGCGCCCGGACCACGTGGGCGAGCTGGCCGAGGTTCATCTCGGGGATGACCACGCGGTCGTACGAGCGCAGCACGGCCTCGAGGTTGGCCGGCATCGGGTTCAGGTGTCGCAGGTGCGCCTGGGCGATCGACAGACCGCGCTGGCGCAGCCCACGGCAGGCGGCCCCGATCGGTCCGTACGTCGAGCCCCAGCCGAGCACCAGCACGCGGGCGTCGCCGTCCGGGTCGTCGACCTCGACGTCCGGCACCGGGATGGTCTCGATGCGGGCCGCCCGGGTACGCACCATGAAGTCGTGGTTCGCCGGGTCGTACGAGATGTCGCCGGTCTTGTCGGCCTTCTCCAGGCCGCCGATCCGGTGCTCCAGGCCCGGGGTGCCGGGGATGGCCCACGGCCGGGCCAGGGTCTCCGGGTCGCGCAGGTAGGGCAGGAAGGTCGTGCCGTCCTCGCCGTTCGGCGCGCTGGCGAACTCCACCCGCAGGTCGGGCAGGGACTCCACGTCGGGCAGCAGCCACGGCTCGGAGCCGTTCGCGACGTAGTTGTCCGACAGCAGGATGACCGGGGTGCGGTAGGTCAGCGCGATCCGGGCGGCCTCCAGCGCGGCGTAGAAGCAGTCCGACGGCGACTTGGGGGCGATCACGGCCACCGGGGCCTCGCCGTGCCGACCGTAGAGCGCCATGTTGAGGTCGGCCTGCTCGGTCTTGGTCGGCATGCCGGTCGACGGCCCGGCCCGCTGCACGTCGACGATGACCAGGGGCAGCTCCAGGGCCACCGCCAGGGAGATCGTCTCGCTCTTCAGCGCCACGCCGGGGCCGGAGGTCGTGGTCACGCCCAGCGAGCCGCCGTACGACGCGCCCAGCGCCGCGCCGACCGCCGCGATCTCGTCCTCCGCCTGCATGGTGAGCACGCCGAACTTCTTGTGCTTGCTCAGCTCGTGGAGGATGTCCGACGCCGGCGTGATCGGGTAGGCGCCGAGGAAGACCGGCAGCCCCGAGCGGACGCCGGCAGCGACCAGCCCGAGCGAGAGCGCCGCGTTGCCGGTGATGTTGCGGTAGGTGCCGGGCTGCATCTTCGCCGGCTTGACCTCGTAGCGGACCGCGAAGTCCTCGGTGGTCTCACCGAAGTTCCAGCCGGCCCGGAAGGCGGCGACGTTGGCGGCGACCAGCTCCGGCCGGGCCGCGAACTTGCGCTCCAGGAACCGCAGCGTCGACTCGTACGGGCGGGAGTACATCCAGCTCAGCAGCCCGAGGGCGAACATGTTCTTCGCCCGCTCGGCGTCCTTCTTGGACACCTCCTGGTCGGCGAGCGCGCCGATCGTCATCGAGGTCAGCGCCACCGGGTGGACCACGTAGCCGGCGAGCGTCTCGTCGTCGAGCGGGCTGACCTGGTAGCCCACCTTGGCCAGGTTGCGCTTGGTGAACTCGTCGGTGTTGACGATGATGTCCGCGCCGCGCGGCAGGTCGACCAGGTTGGCCTTCAACGCGGCCGGGTTCATCGCCACGAGCACGTTCGGCGCGTCACCCGGGGTCAGGATGTCGTAGTCGGCGAAGTGGACCTGGAAGCTCGACACACCCGGCAGGGTGCCTGCGGGCGCCCGGATCTCGGCGGGGAAGTTGGGCAGCGTGGAGATGTCGTTGCCGAGCTGCGCGGTCTCCGAGGTGAACCGGTCACCGGTCAGCTGCATGCCATCGCCGGAGTCGCCGGCGAACCGGATGACCACCCGGTCCAGTTGACGGATCTGCTTGGTCACGCCTGCACCTCGCTTCGCTGCGCGCGGTCGCGCGGGCGGCTCGCAATGATGGTGACCTCGCCTTGCCCGGCCACGTGACCTCCTTGACGCACCGCTGCACCCGACCGGACGTGATCGGCCCGGCCCGTTGTGTTTTCTCACCTGAGAGCCTACGTCGGATCGACCCGTCACCTTCCCCGGGTGTTGGGCGACTGAGACCGGATCAGGGGGTGAAATTCACCACTTAGTGGCGTTTCATATCGCGCGCCGTAATCGAGATCACCGCCGGCCCCGTGAACCTCAATCGCGCGGCGCCGACGCGGCCTCGTTCACCGGCCCGGAGAGGCGGCGACGCAGCGAGGTGGTGGCCAGCCCCAGCGCCAGCACGACCAGCAGGGCCGACACCGCGATGAGGGTGATCGCCGTACGCCGGACCGAGTCGCCCCCACCGGCCGAGCCGACGGCCGTCCCGTCGGTCAGCACGCCCTGCGAGCCGGTCGGCGCGGCGCCGGTGGCGACCGGGGTGGCCAGTGCCGCCGCCGCGGTGATCCGGAAGCTCATCTGCACCTGCCGGCTCTGTCCGCTACGCGGGTCGAGAGTGCCGATGACGGCACCCGACAACGGCGCCTGTCGCTGGGCCTCGGGCGTCGCCTCGACCGGCAGGCGCAGCTCGGCGGCCTCCCCGGCGAGGACCGTGCCCACGTCGCAGCGGGTCCGGGTGGCGTCGACCGCGGCGCAGCCGGCGGGCGGCACCGGCACGGTGACCCCGGCGGGAAGAACCACCTCGATGCCACCTGAGGCGTCGACCGTGCCGGTGTTGCCCAGCCGCACGGCGAGGTCCGGCGCCTCGCCGCTGACGTCGAAGGCCACCTCGCCGGTCTCCAGCGCGATGCCCGGCGCCGGCGGGCCCGGTGGGAAGAGCACCGCGAAGCCCTCGTGGTCGCTGACCGGGCCGGTCGTCCCGGGAGCGCTCGCGGTCACCGCGACCGAGCCGCTGAGCGGCATCTGTCGCCAGGCCGTGCCGTCGACCCGGACCCGGACCATGGTGCTGAAGCGCGCGCCCGCCTCGGCCGTCCACTCCCCGCAGCGGTGGCTGCCGCCGCCCTGCGCGGCGCAGCCCTCGGTGCCGGCGTCGGTCAACCCCGGCGGCAGGATGTAGGTGAGCCGGATCCGCTGTGCCACCCGGCCGGTGTTCGTGACCGTGACCCGCAGGGTGGTGGCCGTGCTGGCCGAGTTCCAGTACCGGGCGGGCACGGCGACGTCGCCGGTGGTCACCCGTACCCCGAGCAGTGGGGCGGCCGGATCGTTCCCGGGCGCCGTCGGTCGAAGCGGCGGCCGGTCCGGCGGCAGGGGCGGACGGGTCGTCATGGAGGGGCTCGCGCTGGGCGCCGTCGTGGTGGGGGTGGTGGAGGGCGCCGAACTGGTCGGCGGGGCGGGTTCGGTGGTCACCGGCGGCGGAGGGGTCGTCTCGGCCGGCGGTTCCATCGTCGACGGGGCGCTGGTCGGCTCTCCCGGGCCGGTCGGTTCTCCCGTCGGCGGGTCCCCGCCCGGATCCTCGGCGGGGCCGGTGATGCCCGCGACCGGGCCGGTCGCGGGGGAGGCGGCGGTGGCCCAGGCGGGCACGACGACGGCCGCGGCCACCAGGCCGAGCGTCATCGAGACGGCCAGCGCGGGGAGGTGCCGACGACGTGCCTCTCGGCCGGCGGTCCTCGCGCGGGTCATGTGTCCTCCGTACGACGGGTGTGGCGTCCAATGTTCGTAACAGTTGCCCGGCGGCACTAGTCCCGCGGGGAAACAAATCCGTAACGTGTTCGGTACGTGCTGCCCGGGGTGGGCGGTAGGCTGCCGGCGTGACCGGATACCTGGGCTCGTACGCGACGCTCGGGCTCGTGCTGCTCGTCAGCGTGGTCTTCTTCGTGACGGCGTTCTCGGCCAATCGGGTGTTACGCCCCGGCCGACCGGCTGATCCCCCCGGCAAGCGGGCCACCTACGAGTGCGGGCTCGATCCGGTGGGCGGCGACTGGGCACAGATGCAGATCCGCTACTACGTCTACGCCTACCTCTACGTGCTGTTCGCGGTGGAGGCGGTGTTCCTCTTCCCCTGGGCGGTGGTCTTCGACCGGCCCGGGTTCGGCCTGGTCACGGTGGTCGAGATGGCGATCTTCGTGGCGGTGCTCGCGCTGGGCATCCTCTACGCCTGGCGGAGGAACATCCTGCGCTGGACCTGACCCGCCGGGGATCAGGCGAGGCCGCGCCGGGTGGCCGCCGGAGGGCGGTCACCGCGGATCGAGGCGACCATGTCGAGCACCCGGCGGGTCGGCAGGACCTGGTGGGCGCGGAACACCCGGGCGCCCAGCCAGGCCGAGACGGCCGTGGCCGCCAGCGTCCCCTCCAATCGTTCGGCGACCGGCAGGTCCAGGGTCTCGCCGACGAAGTCCTTGTTGGAGAGCGCCACCAGCAGCGGCCAGCCGGTCGCGCTGAGCTCGCCCAGCCGCCGGGTGATCTCCAGCGAGTGGTGGGTGTTCTTGCCGAAGTCGTGCGCCGGGTCGATCAGGATGCCGTCCGGGCGTACGCCCAGGGCCACCGCGCGCTCGGCGAGGCCGGTGACGGTGGCGATCACGTCGGCCACCACGTCGTCGAAGGCGGCCCGGTGCGGCCGGGTACGGGGTGCCAGCCCGCCGGCGTGCGAGCAGACGAGACCGGTGCCGGTCTCGGCCGCGACCCGGGCCAGCGCCGGGTCGGAGCCGGACCAGGTGTCGTTCAGCAGGTCCGCCCCGGCGGCCACCGCCTCCACCGCGACCTCCGCCCGCCAGGTGTCGATGGAGATCACGACGTCGGGGAAGGCCGCCCGGACGGCGGCGATCGTGTCGACCGTACGACGGATCTCCTCCGCCACGTCCACCTCGGCGCCGGGGCCGGCCTTGACCCCGCCGATGTCGATGATGCCGGCGCCCTCGGCCACCGCCCGCTCCACCGCTCGCAGCGCGCTGTCCGCGGCGAAGGTGGACCCCCGGTCGAAGAACGAGTCCGGTGTGCGATTGACGATCGCCATCACCACCAACTCGCCCGGGGCGAACCTCCGCCCACCGAGCCGGAGCTCACCGGCCATGCCGCCTCCTCACGGTCCACCGGCCGGCTCACCCACACCACCGGCCGGTCCCGACGCTAGCCGGTCCGGCAACCGCTCTTCTGCGCGGTAGGTCGTACCGGCGTGGGTGGCGGGGTCGCTCCGGCCCGGTCGGCATGCCACGATCTCTTCATGGGTCAGGTACTGCTCATGCTGGTCGTGGCGTTGACCGTCGCGGCGGTCGTGTTCGGGGTGACGGTGCTGGTCACCGGCCGGGATCCGGGCCTGGCGCCCGCCGAGCCGGACGGGCGCGCCGTGCCGCTGCCGGGCAACCGCCCACTGCGGGAGTCGGATGTGGCGGACGTCCGGTTCGACACCGTGCTGCGTGGGTACCAGATGACCCAGGTCGACCAGGCGATGCGCCGGGCGGCCTACGACATCGGCTACAAGTCCGAGCTGATCGGCGTCCTGGAGGCGGAGGTGGCCGCGTTGCGCGAGGGGCGGACGGCCGACGCCGAGGTCCTGCGCCGTGCCCGCGAGCAGGCGGCCGGCGCCACCACCAACGGTGTGGCCGCGGTGCCGGGCGCCGCCTCCGGCGGACCGACCACCGACGCCGACCCGGTGGGGCCGGCGGTCGGGCCGGTGACGGTGACCGCGGACGGCCAGGCGGGCACCGCCGGGCGGCGGAGCGGCCTGCCCGACCCCACCACCTCGCCCGCCGACTTTGACGGCACGGCGCCCGCCGGTGGCGAGCCCGCCGAGGGGGCGGCGCGGCCCGGACCGGTGGTGTCCTCGGAGTCGACGTGACCCGATCCGACGGCGTGGACGGCCTGGGCGAGGCGGCCCAGCCGGGCGCCGGCGAGGTGACCGCCACGGTGATCGTCGACGCCCCGGCGGAGCGGGTGTTCGCCGCGCTGCTGGCCTGGGAGCGCCAGTCGTCGTGGATCCCCTTCACCCGGGTCCGGGTCAAGGAGGGCGACGGGCGTGAGGGCAGCCTGATCGAGGCGGTGACCGCCCTCGGCCCGGCCGAGCTGCGCGACGAGATGCGGGTTGTCCGGGTCGACGAGCCCTACGAGATAGGTGTGGTGCACTGCGGCGCCCTGCTGCGTGGTCCCGGCGTGCTGCGCTGCACCCCACTGGCCCGCGACCGCACGCAGGTCGTGTGGCACGAGTGGTTCCACCTGCCCGGCGGGCCGGCCGGTCGGGTCGCCTGGCCGGTGCTCTGGCCCGGCTCCAAGTTCGGCCTGACCCAGGCGCTGCGCAGGTTCGGTCGCCTGGTGGAGCAGGGCCGCCTTCCCTGACCCGGGGCGCTGCCGCACCGGGCCGTCCGTCGGCACCTCACCGGACCGGCGCGGCGCCCTCCGTCGCCGGGCTCGCCGGCGCGGCCACCGGATCGCCCGACGGTGTGGGCTGCCAGCCCGGTGAGCGGAACAGGTGCCCGACGCGGTGCCGCCAGGTCGCCGCGGCCCGCAGGTCACGGGCGATCGAGACGTACTCGTGGAACGCCACCCGCACCGGGTTGTAGGTGCCGATGTTCTTCGTGAGGCCGTAGACGCAGCGCTCGCCCTCCGGAGCGAACGTGCCGAACAGTCGGTCCCAGACGATCAGGATGCCGCCGAAGTTGCGGTCCAGATAGCCGCCCTGTGAGGCGTGGTGGACGCGGTGGTGCGACGGGGTGTTGAACACGGCCTCGTACCAGCGGGGCAGCTTGTCGATCCGCTCGGTGTGGATCCAGAACTGGTAGAGCAGGTTCACCGAGCCGGCGAACGCGACCACGGCCGGGTGCACCCCGACCAGGATCAGCGGGATGTAGAAGACCCAGCTGGTCAGGCCGGTCCACGGCTGGCGCAGCGCGGTCGAGAGGTTGAACCGCTCGGAGGAGTGGTGGACCACGTGCGACGCCCAGAGGATCCGGATGACGTGGTGGCCGCGGTGTGACCAGTAGTAGCAGAAGTCCTGGGCGAGCAGGATCAGCGGCCAGCTCCACCACAGCTCGGCGACCCGCAGCGGGGTGAGGGCGTAGAGCAGCGCGTACGCGGCCGCGACCGGCACCTTCCAGAGCAGGTCGGTGAAGACACTGCCGAGCCCCATCGCCAGGCTGGTCGCCGTGTCCGCGCCGCCGTAGCCCATCTCGTCGTCGTCGCGGTGCAGCAGGTACGAGATCCGTTCCAGCACGATCAGCAGCAGGAAGGCCGGGATCGACCAGGCGATGATGTCCGGGAACTCCTTCATGGGCCGCCTCCCGCGGTCGGTGCCGGGGCACGACTCCGTCCATCGACGGCCATGCCCCTACCGGTCGGTAACCAGCACCATAGGCACCCTTCGACGCCCGAGGCAATGGGGGCGTCGGAGGTGTGGCCTAGCGTGGACGCCGTGAGTGACCTGGTGATCGGCGCCGACGGGCTGCCGCGTTGCGCGTGGGGGGCGAGCACCCCCGACTACGCCGTCTATCACGACACCGAGTGGGGCCGGCCGTTGCACGGCGACGACGCGCTCTACGAGCGGATGACGCTGGAGGCGTTCCAGTCCGGGCTGTCGTGGTTGACGATCCTGCGCAAGCGGCCCGCGTTCCGGCTGGCCTTCGACGAGTTCCGCATCCCGACCGTGGCCGGCTACGGCGACGCTGACGTGACCCGGCTGCTCGCCGACGCCGGCATCGTGCGCAACCGGGCCAAGATCGAGGCGGCGATCGCCAACGCTCGGGCCGCCGCCGAGCTGCCCGAGGGCCTCTCCGCGCTGCTCTGGTCGTTCGCCCCGGCGCCCCGGCCGAGCCGACCGACCTCGTTCGCGCAGGTGCCGGCCATCACCCCGGAGTCCACGGCGATGGCCAAGTCGCTCAAGAAGCGCGGCTTCCGGTTCGTCGGCCCGACCACGGCCTACGCGCTGATGCAGGCCACCGGAATGGTCGACGACCATCTTGACGGCTGCCACGTCGAGCCGACCGGCACGGCGTGATGGGATGGTGGGCATGACGACCGACACCGCACACCGGGCGAACGGGACGAGCCGACCGGCCGGCACCGCCGCCTGGGCCGTCCTGCTGCCCCCCGGCCGCTACGACGCCGAGCGGCTCGTCCACCACGACACCCTGGAGCTGACCGGGCTCGGTGAGACCGGCCGTCCCCGTGCCGGCGACGAGGTGGCGGTGCTGGTCGACGAACCGCTGCGGCTGGTCGCGCTGGGGCGGGTCACCACGTCGAGCGGCGCGCATCCGGACGACCCGGAGGACCCGCAGTCCGACCGGGAGGCGGCGCTGGTCGTGGCGTACACCCGGCGGTCCTTCGACGAGCCGGTGCCGGCCGACCAGCTCGACCTCGACGGGCCGGTCACCGCGCTCGACCCGGCCGCCTACCGGGCGCTGGCCGACCGCCTCGGCCCGCCGCCGCCGCGTCGCACCTGGCTGGTCAGCCTCGACCTGCCGATCGAGGCCGACTCGCCGGCCGAGGCGGTCCGCCTGTTCTGGGCCTACGTGCAGGAGCTCGGCCCCCGCGAGCTGCCCGCGTTCGTCTCGCCCGCCGGCGACGAGTTGGCGATGCAGGCGTTCGTGCTCGGCGCCGAGGCCAACCAGGATCCGGAGGAGGACGACTGACCCCGCCCGGCCGGCCGCCGGGTCAGCGGCCCTCGAAGACGGGCCTCTGCTTGCCGACGAACGCCATCGTCGCGGCCCGGTGGTCGGTCGTGGCACCGCAGATCGCCTGCGCCTGCGCCTCGGCGGCCAGCGCGTCCGCGAGGGTGCCGGCGTCGGCGATGGAGAGCTGCCGCTTGATCGCCCCGTACGCGACGGTGGGACCGGCGGCGAGGCGGGCGGCCAGCTCCTGCGCGGCCGGCAGCACCTGCTCGTCGTCGTCCGTCAGGCGGTTCAGGAGCCCGAGCCGGCACGCCTCCTCCGCGCCCACCGGCTCGGCCAGCATGAGCAGCTCCACCGCCTTGGCGTGACCGACCAGCCGGGGCAGGGTCCACGAGGCGGCCGTGTCGGCGGCCAACCCGACCTTGGCGAACGCCATCAGGAAGCTCGTGCTCGGTCCACCGATGCGGATGTCGGCGAGGAAGGCCAGCGAGGCACCGGCGCCGGCGGCCATCCCGCGTACGGCGGCGACCACCGGCTTCGGCAGGTTGGCCAGCCGGGCGGCGATCGGGTTGTAGTGCGCCCGGACGGTCGCCAGTGGGTCGTCGGAGGCCGACTCCAGGGTCGCCACGTGCTCGCGAAGGTCCTGCCCGGCGCTGAACGACCCGCCCGCGCCGGCGAGCACCACGGCCCGGCACGTCCGGTCGCTCTCCAGCTCGGCCAGGGTGTCCCGGAGCGCCTCCTTGAGGGCCACGTCGAGCGCGTTCATCGCCTTCGGGCGGTTCAGCGTGAGCGTGACGACGGCGTCGGTCCGGTCGACGAGCAGCGGCTCGGTCACTTGTTCAACGACCCTTCTGTCGGGCGAGACGGTTGCCGGCGTCGAGGCACTGCTCGACGTACCGGTCGGCGGCCGGCCGCAGCCGCGCCGCGTGCCGGTCGAAGAAACTGGCGGCGGCGGTGCCGGGCCACCGCTCGGGGAGGAGCGCCGGGGGGAGTTGCGGATCCCGGAACAGGAACGTACGCCACGCGTGCACCAGTCGGAACCGGGCGGCGTACGCCTCCTCGTCCCCGCTGCGCACGGTCACGGCGCTCAGCAACGGGCGCTGCTCGGCGACGAAGCGTTCGTACGCCCGGCCGATCTCGGCCAGGTCCCAGGCCCGCCGCACGACGCCCATCGCCCCCGGCGTGCCGGCGGCGTGCGCGGCGGTGAACCGCTCGTAGCGCACGCCCGCCTCGGCGAGCAGCAGATCCACGTCCTCACCGGGGCGGGTGGCCACCCAGGTGCACTCGTCGAGGGTGCCGTAACCCAGGAAGCTCAGGTTGGCGGAGAGGCGCTGGCGCTCCCGGCGGGAGGTGGGGGCCTCCAGCACCAGGAGGTCGAACCGGCCGTCCCAGCTGACCCGGCCGGTGCGGTAGATCCGGGCGGCGGCCTCGTCCAGACGCCGTGCCGCCTTGGGTGTGATCGAATATCCCGGGCCTGACGCCAGCCGCAGCGGGTCGAGCCAGCCCTGGCGGACCATCCGGGAGACCGCGGTGCGCACGGCCGGCGGGGCGATGCCGAGCGGTGCCAGGAGTTTGACCAGGGCGGCGACCGGTGCGCGGCCACCCCGGGGTCGGAGGTGGTCGCCGTACAGGTCGAAGAGTGCCGACCGTGCCTGCATGACCGCACATTGTGACAGGCCTTCTCAAGATAAGCTAGATGCTGTTACATCAATGGTGCTTCGGTTTGGGTCCGGCGGTGTTCATCAGGGAAAATCGTTGGTCGACACCCCGCGGCGGTTGCGGGTGGTCGTGACGAAGTGGCTGTGGGGCAACCCACCGACCCTGGTGTAGGTCTGAGGGGAGACAACATGGCGGCGATGAAGCCGCGGACGGGCGACGGTCCGCTGGAAGTCACCAAGGAGGGCCGGGGCATCGTCATGCGAGTCCCGCTGGAGGGCGGTGGCCGGCTCGTCGTCGAGATGACTCCGGACGAGGCCAACGCGCTCGGTGACGCGCTGAAGGCGGCCGCCGGCTGATCTGGACCGGTGCGGGCGGCACGGGCCGCCCCGACGGTTCGTCATACCCTGAGCCACCGGCCGCTGCCGGTGGCTCAGGGCTTCACCGGCGCGGAGCACCGGGAGCGTCCCGGCTCCGCGAAACCCTTTCCTGGAGGTACGGTCCCGCGTGCTCGCGATCCGGCTGGTAACCGAGCCCGAGCGGCTCGACACGCTCGTCCTGCCCGTCCGACCGGCCGCGACGGAGGCGGGCGACGACGCCCCGGCCGTGCCGTTGGCCGCCGCGGTGACGCTCCCCGACGGGGTCGCCGACGAGGCCACCGCGCTGGCCCCGGCGGCCCGGCTCACCGGCCGCGCCGGCGAGACCCGCACCCATCTGCGCCCGGGTCGTACGCCGGGTGTCCTGGTCCTGGCCGGGATCGGCGCCGGCGCCGAAGCGGACTGGCGGCGGGCCGGTGCCGCGTTGGCGCGTACCGCCGCCGATGAGACGCACATCACCATCGCGCTCCCGGTGGACGTGTCCACGGCGGCCGTCCGAGGGCTCACCGAAGGGCTGCTGCTCGCCTCCTACCGCTTCCGGCTGACCGAGGCCGGCCCGGCGCCCGCGCTCACCGGTGTCGACCTGCTCGTGGCCGACCCGGGCGCCCACCACGGCGTGGTCGAGACGGCGCGGACCACCGCCCGGTTGACGCGTTGGGCCCGCGACCTGACCAACACGCCCTCCTCGGTCAAGAACCCGGAGTGGTTCGCCGAGCAGGTGGCCGAGCAGGCCGCCGGCGTGCCCGACCTGCACCTGCGCGTACGCGAGCCCGCCGCCCTGGCCGCCGAGGGCTTCGGCGGGATCCTCGCCGTCGGCGGCGGATCGGCCAGCGGCCCCCGCCTGGTCGAGCTCGACTGGCACCCGGCCGGCGCGACCACGCACGTGGTGCTGGTCGGCAAGGGCATCACCTTCGACACCGGCGGCATCTCGATCAAGCCGGTGCCGGCGATGAAGCTCATGCGCAAGGACATGGCGGGCGCCGCGGCAGTGGTCGGCGCCGCCCTCGGCGCGGCGGCTCTGCGGCTGCCGGTCCGCGTCACCACGCTCGCCCCGCTCGCCGAGAACATGGTCAGCGGGTCGGCGTTCCGCCCCGGCGACATCGTCCGGCACTACGGCGGGGTGACCAGCGAGACCACCAACTCCGACGCCGAGGGGCGGCTGGTGCTGGCCGACGCCCTCGCCTACGCCGCGCAGGAACTCCAGCCGGACCTGCTGGTCGACCTGGCGACGCTGACCGGCGCGAACGCGGTGGCCCTCGGCAAGCGCACGGGCGCCCTCTACAGCGAGAACGACCAACTCGCCGCCGACCTGCTGGCGGCCGTCGAGGCAGCCGGCGAGTCGGCCTGGCGGATGCCGCTGCCCGCGGACTACGTCGAGCACCTGGGCAGCGACCTGGCCGACCTCTACAGCGCCCCGGCCCAGGGCGCCGGGTCCGTGGTCGCCGCGCTCTACCTGCGCGAGTTCACCGGCGAGCTGCGGGACCGCTGGGTCCACGTGGACATGTCCGCGCCGTCGTGGGCCGAGGGCGACGACGCCGAGCTCACCAGGGGCGCGACCGGCTGGGGCGTACGGTCCCTGCTGCGCTGGCTGGCCACCCTGGGCTGAACGGCCGACGGTGCCCGACCCCGGCGGACCCGTGGTCCGCCGGGGCGGCTCAGCACTTGACGGCGGCGAGCAGCCCCTGCCCGACCGGGAGCAGCGCCGGGATCCAGTGCTCCGACTCCCGGATAGCCTTGATCGTCTCCCGGACGGTCACCGTCTCCGCGTCCCGGGCCGCCGGGTCGCCGATCCGGCCGCCGGCCAGCGCGCCGTTGAGCACGAGCACCCCGCCGGGGCGCAGCAGCCGCAGCGCGGCTTCCACGCAGGCGTGGAAGCCGGTCGCCTCGGCGTCGACGAAGACCAGGTCGTACGCTCCGTCGGCGAGCCGCGGAAGCACGTCGAGCGCCCGGCCGGTGATGATCCGGGTCCGGCCCGCCGCGAAGCCCGCCTCGGCGAAGATCCGTCGGGCGATCCGCTGGTGCTCCACCTCGACGTCGATGGTGGTGAGTACGCCGTCGGCGCGCATGCCGCGCAGCAGCCACACCCCGCTGACGCCGGTGCCGGTGCCGATCTCCACGACGGCACGGGCGTTGCCGGCGGCGGCGAGCAGCCGCAGCGCGGCACCCGAGCCCGGCGTCACCGCGTCGAGGCCCACCTCGCGGGCCAGACTGCGGGCGGTGCGCAGGACGAGGTCCTCGGCGGCGTACTGCTCGGCGAAGTGCAGGGCCGGGCTCGTCGAACTGCCGGAACCGGCGACCGTGGCGATGGGGCACCTCCGGGCGGCGCGTGGTGCGAGGGGTGGGTTGGCGCTATGAGCCTAGAGGCGGCGTGTCGGCGGCGCAGCCGCGCGTCCGTCCACTGGATCACGCGGGCGGCAACCGCTGACCCGAACCCGGACATCCGTGCAATCCTGGAAGCGGTGTCCCGCCAGTCGCGGCCCGGGCGGAGCTGTCGCCGGGCCGTGCGGCGCGGGATCCGGGGGACGGACTGGGAGGCACCGACGTGACCGACGGCTGGGACTGGCGCCGGCCCGGTGATGCCGCGACTCCGGCGGGCACGCCGGGGCCGGGCACGGCACCGGTAACGGGCGCGCCGGGCAGCGCCGGGGGCGGTGCCGTCTCGCCCTGGTGGTCCGACGCGTTGGCCGACCCGTGGCGGGACCCGGCGGCGCCGGCCGCTGTCGTCGTACCCGCGGCGGTCGACGCCGGCACGCAGCCCGAGCCGGTCAGCGACCCGGACGCACCCGGCCGGCCGGTACTCCGACACCTGGTGCTGATACCGCTGGTCACGGCGTTGCTCGCGGGCGCGCTGGGCGGGGCGCTCGGCTACGCGTTCGCCGTCCGCGGCGGCGTCGGTTCCACCACCGTGCTGGGCGCCGACCCCGGCCAGGCGCCCGGGCTGGCCCAACGCAAGCCGGAGTCGTTGGCCGGTGTCGCCGAACGGGTCCTGCCCAGCGTGGTGACGGTCCGGGTCAGCAGCCTCGGCGGCACGAGCGAGGGCTCCGGTTTCATCGTCAGCTCCGACGGGCATGTGATCACGAACGACCACGTGGTGGCCGGCGGCACCGGCAAGGCGTCGGTGATCTTCAACGACGGCACCTCCGCGCCCGCCACCCTGGTCGGCCAGGACCCGGAGTCCGACATCGCCGTGATCAAGGTCGACCGGACCGGGCTGCGGCCGGTGGAGTTCGGCGACTCCGACGCGCTCGCCGTCGGCGACCCGGTCCTGGCGATCGGCTCGCCGCTGTCGCTGGCCAACACGGTCACCGCCGGCATCGTGAGCGCCCTGGACCGGACGATGCAGGCCGGTGAGCCCGGCGGCCCGGTCCGCTACTACGCGGCGATCCAGACCGACGCGGCGGTCAACCACGGCAACTCCGGCGGGCCACTGGTCGACGGTGCCGGCCGCGTGGTCGGGGTGAACTCGACGATCAAGTCGCTGGTGTCGGAGGGGCAGGAGGCGGGCAACATCGGCTTGGCCTTCGCCATCCCGATCAACCAGGCCAAGCGGGTGACCCAGGACATCATCGGCACCGGCAAGGCCCGGCGTACGGTCATCGGCGCGCAGGTCGGCGGCCCGGGGGCGGGCGTGGCCGGCGGCGGCGTACGCCTCGCGGCGGTCGAGCCGTCCGGGCCGGCCGCCGACGCGGGGCTGCGGGCCGGCGACGTGATCCTGCGGCTGAACGGCCGGCCGATGAGCGAACCGAGCGACCTCATCGCCCTCGTCCGCAAGTTCGCGCCCGGCTCGGTGGTCACCGTCGAGTACCGCAGGGGATCGAGCCGACAGAATGCCTCGGTGACCCTCGCGGCCGATGCGAAGTGACGACCTCGTCACCCCCTCCCCGGCGCGCCCTCCTCGTGCGTAGTCTTGCCACGGATGCCGAGAGGAGGCCCGCCGGATGTTCGAGAACCTGAACTGGTGGGAGATCGGTGCGCTGCTGCTCCTGGCGCTGCTGATCTTCGGTGACCGGCTGCCCGCGGTCATCAACGACGGACTGCGCCTGGTGCGCAACCTGCGCAACATGGCCCGCAACGCCACCGGCGACCTGAGTCGTGAGCTCGGCACCGACATCCAGCTGGAAGACCTGCACCCCAAGGCGTTCATCCGCAAGCACCTGCTCAGCGAGGAGGACGAGCAGGCGATCCGGAAGCCCTTGCAGGGCGTCTACGACAACCTCCGCGCGGACGTCACCGGCGTGCACAACGACCTGAAGGACGTGGCCGCGGCGGCCGACCTGCGGTCGGGAAGCCGCTCCACGACCGCCACCGGGGGCGCTCCCGCGCCCGCGCCCCGCACCAGCTACGACGACGCCACCTGACCGCGCGCCCGGTCCGGCCGCGCCGGGGCGGCGCGGCCGGGGTTGGCGGGGGTCAGCGACCGGCGGGCTTGAGACCGAGGGGCTTGCCGAGCAGCGACTCGCGCCGGACGGCGAGACGGTCCGCGATCCCACCCAGCGCCTGCGCGGCCGGCGACTCGGGCTCGGCCAGCACGATCGGGCTCCCGGCGTCGCCGGCCTCGCGTACCCGGGTGTCGAGCGGGATCTGACCGAGCAGCGGCACCTGGGCGCCGATGGTCCGGCTCAGCGACTCGGCCACCGTCTCGCCACCGCCGGCACCGAAGATCTCCATGCGGGAGCCGTCGGGCAGTTCGAGCCAGGACATGTTCTCGATCACACCGACCACGCGCTGGTGGGTCTGCAGCGCGATGGCGCCGGCCCGCTCGGCCACCTCGGCCGCGGCGGCCTGCGGGGTGGTCACCACCAGGATCTCCGAGTTGGGCAGCAGCTGCGCCAGCGAGATGGCCACGTCACCGGTGCCCGGGGGCAGGTCGAGCAGGAGCACGTCCAGGTCGCCCCAGTAGACGTCGGCGAGGAACTGCTGCAGCGCCCGGTGCAGCATCGGCCCGCGCCACACCACGGCGGCGTTGCCGGCGGTGAACATGCCGATCGAGATGACCTTCACGCCGTGCGACTGCGGCGGCATGATCATGTCCTCGACCCGGGTCGGCCGACCGTCGGCGCCGAGCATCCGGGGCACCGAGTGGCCGTAGATGTCTGCGTCGACCACGCCGACGGAGAGCCCCCGGGCGGCCAGGGCCGCGGCCAGGTTGACCGTCACGCTGGACTTGCCGACGCCGCCCTTGCCGCTGGCCACCGCGTACACGCGGGTGCGGGAGCCGGGCTGGGCGAACGGGATGACCGGCTCGGCGGAGGCGGTGCCGCCGCGCAGCGTCGCCTGCAGCGACTGGCGCTGCTCAGGGCTCATCACCCCGAACTCGATCTCCACACCGGTGACGCCGGGAACCGCGCCGACGGCTGCGGTGATGTCCGCCCGCAGCTTGTCCTTCAGCGGGCAGCCCGCGACGGTGAGCAGCAGCTCGACCCGTACCACGCCGTCCGCGCCGACCACGGCGGACCGGACCATGCCCAGCTCGGTGATGGGCCGGCGGATCTCCGGGTCGTTGACGGTGGCCAGGGCGGCCTGGATCGCGTCCTCGACGGTGCTGACGGGTGCTGACATGACGGCAATGCTACGTCGGCGGTGATCCGCCTCCTCGTTCACCGGGGGTGGTGTGAGCGAATCGATGGCCGCGGGTGGCCCGTTCAGCGAGGGCTGGACGGCCACCCGACGAAGTGGGACGATCGAGACGAACGCCGCTCGCCTGGCCCCTTGAGGCGCGCGGCGTTCACAGCGTTCCGGCTTCCCGGCCGAGGTCGCTGTCCACCTCGTCCCGGGGCTCGTCCAGGCCCTCGCCGCCTGACCGCGTCGGGCGGTCCTGCTTGTCCTGCTGGCGCCGTTCGAGCCGCTGCCGGCGCTGGCCCGCCTCGTCCAACTCCTCGGCCAGCCGGGCCAGCTCGGTGCGGAGGAAGTCCCGGGTGGCGACCTCGCCCATCGCGATCCGCAGCGCGGCGATCTCCCGCGCCAGGTACTCGGTGTCCGCCTTCTGCGCGGTCGCCCGTCGCCGGTCTTCCTCCAGCGCCACCCGGTCTCGGTCGGCCTGCCGGTTCTGTGCCAGCAGGATCAGCGGCGCGGCGTAGCTGGCCTGCAACGACAGCACCAGCGTGAGGAAGGTGAAGGTGTACGGGTCGAAGCGCAGCGACGGCGGCGCGAGCGTGTTCCAGCCGAACCAGATCCCGATCACCAGCGTCATGTAGACGATGAAGTTCGCGGTGCCCATGCTCCGCGCGATCCCCTCCGACCAGCGGCCGAAGGCCTCCGGGTCGAAGCGGGGCAGCTTGACGCCCCGGGCGTCCCGTGGCTGGTCCAGCCGCTGCGCCCGCCGCTGCTCAGCCATCGGTGCCGTCCAACGTCTCCTCGACGACCTCCGGGGCGGCGACCGCGTCCCGGTCCCGCCAGTCCCGGGGCAGCGAGTGGTCCAGCACGTCGTCCACGGTCACCGCGCCGACCAGGCGGTTGTTCCGGTCGATCACGGGCATGGCGACCAGGTCGTACGTGGCCATCCGGCGGGTGATCTCGGGCAGCGGGGTGGTCGGCCGGAGGGGGTCGATGTCGTTGACCACGACACCGCCGAGCAGGTCGGCCGGCGGCTCCCGCAGCAGCCGTTGGAAGTGGACCATCCCCAGGTAGCGGCCGGTGGGTGTGGTCATCGGTGCCCTGGCGACGAAGACCTGCGCGGCCACCGCCGGCGAGAGCTGCGGCTCGCGGATGCGGGCGAGCGCCTCGGCGACGGTCGCGTCCGGCGGCAGGATCACCGGTTCGGAGGTCATGACGCTGCCCGCCGTTCCCGGCGTGTACTTGAGCAGCTGCCGCACCGGGTCGGCCTCGTCCGGCTGCATCAGGTCGAGCAGCACGTCCTGCTCCGGCGGGGGAAGCTCGCTGAGCAGGTCGGCGGCGTCGTCCGGGTCCATCTCCTCCAGGATGTCGGCGGCCCGCTCCCGGTCCAGCGCGGCGAGGATCTCCACCTGGTCGTGCTCGGGCAGCTCGCTGAGCACGTCCGCCAGCCGCTCGTCGTCCAGCGCCGCGGCGAGCTCGTTGCGCCGGGCGTCCGGCAGGTCCTGCAACGCGTTGGCCAGGTCGGCGGGGCGCATGTCCTCCAGCACCGCGAGAAGGTTGGCGGTGCCCCGGTCGGCGGCGATGCCGCTCAGCCCGCGTACCCGATCCCAGTCGACCTCGTGCAGGTGGCCACGGCGGGTGAGTCGGCCGGTCTGCTCGCGGACCGCGACCCGCGTCAGCGACCACTCGCCGCCCCGGCTGCACTCCATCGCCACGTCCACCACCGTGCCGGCCCGGCCGGTCGCGTCGACCTGCACCCGCCGGTCGAGCAGTTCCTGGAGCACTAGCAGCTCGTTGGGGCGCTTCTCGAAGCGGCGCAGGTTGAGCGTGCCGGTGCCGAGCACGACCGCGTCGGCGTCGATCGAGGTGATCCGGTTGATCGAGAGAAAGATGCGCCGGCGCGGCGGCATCTCCGCGACCAGCCCGACCACCTCGGGCGGGCGTTGCGTCGGACGCTGCCGCGCCACGGCGTCGCGGACCCGGCCCACCTGGTCGCCGTTCGGGTCGAAGACAGCGACTCCGGCGAGACGGGCGATGTAGACCCGGGTCGGGGTACTCACGGCCACCAGCCTAAGCGCCTAGTGTTTATCAGCATGTCGACCTTGGCCTACGAGATCGTGGACGTCTTCACCGATCGCCCGTTCGCCGGCAACCCGCTGGCGGTGGTCTTCGGGGCGGAAGCAGTGGCCACCGATCAGATGCAGGCGCTCGCGCTGGAGTTCAACCTCTCCGAGACGGTGTTCGTGCTGTCGCCCACCCAGGTCGGCGCCACCTACCGGGCCCGGATCTTCACCCCGGTGACGGAGTTGCCGTTCGCCGGCCATCCCAGCGTCGGGGCCGCGGTCACCGCGAGCCGCCGGGGCCTGTTCGCGGCGGGACGGGTCCTGCAGGAGTGCGGTGCGGGGGTGCTGCCCGTCGAGGTCACCCCGACCGGGGCCACGCTGACCGGCGGCGGCCCGACGCTCGGCCCCGAGCTGGACCCGGAGCCGCTGCTGGAGATCGCGGGTCTCACCTCGGCCGACCACGTCGGCCCGGCGCCGCGGGTGGCCGGGTGCGGGCTGGAGTTCCCGTACCTACCGGTCCGTCCCGACGCGGTGGCCCGGGCACGGCCGAACGCGGCGGCGGCACAGCGGTACGGGGTGGAGCACGTCAGCGTCTTCTCCTGGAACGCCGAGACGCAAACCGCGCACGCCCGGGTCTTCGTCCCGGGGCTCGGCATACCGGAGGACCCGGCGACCGGCTCCGCGGCGCTGGGTCTCGGCGTCTGGCTGGTGGCGAGCGGCCTGCTGCCCGGTGACGCCCGATCCACGTACACCGTGCGGCAGGGCATCGAGATCAACCGACCGTCCTCGCTGGCCTGCACGGTGACGGCGGCGAGCGGTGCGGCGGTGGGCGCAACCGTGTCCGGGCAGGTCGTCCCGGTGGCCCGGGGCGAGATCATGGTCCCGCCGTTCCTCGGCTGACCGGGACCGGTCGGGACGCACCGCAGACGGGACCGGGCCCGGTGGGAGAGGATGCCGTCGTGACGGACGAGGACGGGCGGGCCAGCACGCCCCTGGTCGACGAGGTGATCAAGAAGGCCGCGGTGGCCTGGGTGAGCGCGTCGGGCGGCCCCGCGGTCGCGCTGTGGTGCGCGACCCTGGACGGGACGGTGCTCGTGGTCAGCGGCCCGGGGGAGCAGGCCGCCCCGGGGCTCGCCGACGCGACCCGGGCCGAGGTCACCATGCGCGGCGACCACGGCGGGGCGATCGTGACCTGGCCGGCGCAGGTCAGCCGGGTGCTACCGGGCACCGAGGAGTGGGACACGTTGGCGCCGCTGGTCGCGGCGAAGCGGCTGAACGCGCCCGGGCCGAGCGCCGACCTGGTGCGGCGGTGGGCCGACGAGGGCTGCGCGCTGAACCGGCTCACCCCGGCTGGCGAGCCGCTCGCCGGCGACGCCCTGCCGTCCGACTCGCGAGCCGAGCCGCCGCGGGAGACACCGGCGGTGCGGGCGGCGCGCAAACCGTTCCGGTTGCACCGGGTGCGCCGTCGCTGACCGGCAGCGCGTCGACGGTCGGGCCGGCGTCGACCAGGTCGAGCACCTCGTGCAGCGAGCCGAGCACCGGGCCGGTCCAGTCCAGGTCGGCGTTGAAGACCATGTGCTCGGCCAGGTCGGGCGCGGCCAGCCGGGCGGCGCCCAACCCGGCCCGCTCCGCCCCGGTCAGCTCCTGGCTGCCGCCGTCGCCGACGTAGAGGCAGTCCTGTGGGGCGAGCCCGAGTCGGCGGCACGCCGCCAGGTAGAGCTCCGGGTCCGGCTTGCAGCGGCCCACCTGCACCGAGAAGACCCGGACGTCCAGCAGCGGCGCGACCGGCAGCCGCGGCAGGAAGGCCGGAAGCTCGTACGTGCAGTCGCTGATCACCCCCGTACGCAGACCGCGGCGATGCAGCGCCGCCAACGTCGACACCGCGTCGGGGCGCAGCCGGGTGTCCGCGCGTACGGCCCGGTGGCGGGACGCCACGGCCGCGCGCACCACGTCGTCCGACGGGTGTACGCCGGCCCGCGCGCACACCCAGCGCATCGTCGCCTCGTCGTTGCCGAGTTGGCCGGTGGCGCGTTCGTAGAACGTCCGGTCGAGCACGTCGGTGAGCGTCTCGGGGGAGCAGCCCAGCAGGTCGGCGACGTCGGCGTGGGCCGCCCCGCGCTGGACGGAGCGGGTCAGCGTGCCGAAGAAGTCGAAGAGCACGGCCTGGTAGCTGGGCATGGGGGAGCGCCTCCGGGCGTGGGGGTGTCGCCGGCGCGGACCGCATGATCGTAACGAAGTGCTGACGGTCAGTGGCGGTCCGGGTCGTGTGAGGATTGCTCTCCGTGTCCGCAGTTCAGCATCGCCCGCCCATCGACCCGGTGACCACCGGTGCGCTGGCCCTGGCCGTCGTCGCCGTCTCGTCGTCCGCGCCGCTGGTCGCGTACGCGGCCGCGCCCGCCCTGGCCGTCGCGTTCTGGCGCAACCTGCTCGCGGTCGGCGTGCTCGGCCCGATCTCGGCGACCCGGCGGCGGGCCGAACTCCGGGCGCTGACCGTGGGCGCCGGGCGGCGGGAGGGCTGGTACTGCGTGCTCGCCGGCGTCGCGCTCGCCGCCCACTTCGCCACCTGGATGCCGAGCGCCCAGCTCACCTCGGTGGCCGCCGCGACCGCGCTCGGCGCCACCCAGCCGGTCTGGCAGGGGCTGATCGCCCGGGGGCAGGGTCGCCGCCTCCCGCCGGTGGTGTGGCTCGGCATCGGGGTGGCGGTCGCCGGGGCGGTGGTCGCCACCGGAGCCGACTTCGCGGTCTCCGGCCGGGCGTTCGCCGGTGACCTGCTCGCGGTGACCGGTGGACTCTTCGCCGCGATCTACACCGCGTTCGGGGAGCGGGCCCGCGTCAGCATCAGCACCACCACGTACACCACGATCTGCTACGGCGTCTGCTCGCTGATCCTGCTGGTCGTCTGCCTGGTGGGCGGGGTGCCGCTGGCCGGCTTCGACGACCGGACGTGGTTGGCCATCCTGGCCCTGGTGGTGGGCGCCCAGCTGCTGGGGCACTCCATGTTCAACTACGCGCTGCGCCGGGTCTCGGCCACCACGGTCAGCGTGCTGATCCTGCTGGAGGCGCCGGGCGCCGCCCTGATCGGCTGGGTCTGGCTCGGCCAGCTGCCCCGCACCCTCGCCCTGCCGGGGCTCGCGCTGCTGCTCGTCGGCGTGGCCGTGGTGGTGCTCGGCGGCGCCCGCGCCGGCCGTCGCACCGAGCCGGTCCCCGCCGACGCCGCCGCGGCCCCGGACTGACCCGCCGGGTCGACCGTCGGTGGCGGAGGCGCCGACCGCTGACCGGTCGCGCAGCCACCGGCCGGGCCACCCCACCTCGGTAGGGGCACTTTCCCGCGCAAGAGTCGCCATTCCGCCACCCATCGGGACGCTTTCGGTGACAGTGCGGAGGAGGCAGCGCGAGAAAGGTCGGAGATGGGGCGGCGCGACGGCGAGGCGGACGGGGATGGTGAGGCGGGGCCCGTCGTCACCCCGTCGGCCGAGTTCCCGCCGCTGGCCGAGCGGGAGCTGGCGGCGCTGCGCCGGATCGGCGAGCAGTGGTACGCGGCCTCGCCGCCCCGGCCCGACGGCGAGTTACCGGTCGACCCCACGCTCGGGCGGTACCCGGGCCGGACCGTTCCCGGCCGGTTCGGTCGGCTCGCCCCGATCGCGATGTTCCAGGTCGGTGACCCCGGCGAACTGGTCGCGGCCGAACCGGCCACCGCGCCCCGCACCCGGCCCGGGCGGGGACTGAACCGGATCCGGCGGGTGGTCCTCGGGCCGCCGCTACGCAGCAGCGCCGTCGTCTACGAGCGGATGCGCAAGCTGGTCGCCCTCCCGGTGCTCTCCTCCGACCTGCTCAGCTCCGTCGCGTACGGGCCGGAGGCGATGCTGGCCGTGCTGGTGCTCGCCGGCAGCGGCGCGCTGGGGCTGTCCCTTCCGCTGGCCGCCGTCCTGGCGGTGCTGATGGTGGCCGTCGGTGTCTCGTACCGGCAGACGGTGGTCGCCTACCCGCACGGCGCCGGCTCGTACGTGGTGGCGACCGACAACCTCGGCGTCCGACCCGGGCTCGCCGCGGCCGCCGGCCTGATGGTGGACTACGTGCTCACGGTGGCGGTGTCGGTGGCGGCCGGGGTCCACGCGGTCACCTCCGCGATACCGAGCCTGTCCGGCTACGCCGTGCCGCTCGGCGTGCTGACGATCGCCCTGCTGCTCGCCGGTAACCTGCGGGGCGTACGCGCGGCGGGCAACCTGTTCGTCTGGCCCACGTACGCCTTCGTGTTCGCGCTGCTCGCCGTGCTCGTCGTCGGATACGTGCGGGCCGGCGCCCGGGGCTTCGCGCCGGTCGGCCCGCCGCCCGTTCCGGTCACCGAGGGTCTGGGCCTGGTGCTGGTGCTGCGGGCCTTCGCCTCGGGCGCGGTGTCGATGACCGGCATCGAGGCCGTGTCGAACGCGGTGCCCGCCTTCCGGCGACCGGAGTGGCGCAACGCCCGCACCACCCTCGGTTGGATGGTCGGCATGCTGGTGGTGCTCTTCGTCGGGCTCACTCTGCTGATCCACCTCAACGGCCTGGTGCCCGCGCGGGAGGTGACGCTGCTGTCCCAACTCGCCCGGGCCACCTTCCCCACCGGCCCGTGGTACGGCCTGGTGCAGGCGGCGACCGCGCTGATCCTGCTGCTGGCGGCCAACACCGCGTTCGCCGGCTTCCCCCGGCTGCTGTTCTTCATGGCCCGGGCCGGCCACGCGCCACGGCGGTTCCTGCACATGGGGGATCGGCTGGCCTTCAGCGACGGGCTGATCGCGCTGGCGCTCGCGGCGGGGCTGGTGTTCGTGACCTTCGGTGGCCATACCCAGGCGCTGATCCCGCTCTACGCGGTCGGGGTGTTCCTCGCGTTCACCCTCTCCCAGGCCGGCATGGTGGTGCACTGGCGTCGACGGCGCGGATCGGGCTGGCGCCGCCGCGCCAGCGTCAACGCCCTCGGCGCGACCCTCTCCGGCCTGGTGCTGGTGACCGCCGCCTTCACCAAGTTCCACGAGGGCGCCTGGGTGGTGGTGGTCGCCGTACCGCTGCTGGTGCTGTTGGCGCTGGGCATCCACCGGCACTACCGGCTGGTGGACGAGTCGCTGTCGCTGCATCCGTCGCCGAACGGCGGCCGACCGCCCATGGCGCTCGCGCCGCTGCCCGGCGCCGCCGAGCCGGGCGCGCCGGCCGAGGCCCAGGAGCTGCCCCAGCAGGTCCGGCACCTGGTGGTGGTGCCGGTCGCCCGGCTGAACCGGGCCGAGCTGCGGGCCCTCGCGTACGCGGTGTCGCTGGGCCAGCCGACCCTCGCCGTGCACATCGCGCCGGAGGACGCCGAGGCGGACCGGTTCCGTGAGCAGTGGACAGCGTGGGGGGACCACGTCCGGCTGGAGGCGATCGTGTCGCCGTACCGGGCGGTGATCGGGCCGCTGGCCCACTACCTGGAGGCGCTGCACGCCTCCCGGCCGGACGTGCTGCTCACCGTGGTCGTGCCGGAGGTGGTGGTACGCGGCCGGCGGTACCGGCCGCTGCACAGCCGGACCGAGCAGCGGCTGCGGCGGGCGCTGCGACCGCTGCCGGGCGTCGTGGTGACCAATCTGCCGGTCCACCTGGACGACTGACCGGGCGGTGCCGGTGCGGGTCTCACTCCGCCAGGCCGACCGCCTTGGCGCTGGCCGACCAGAGTCGGGCGGCGAGCCGGGGATCGCTCGCCTTGCGCAGCGGTCGCCGCAGCCGCCGGTTGTAGTAGTAGCCGCCGTCGACCAGCCGCGCCGGGTCGGTGTTGGCGAGCCAGATCAGCGTCTCGGCCCCCCGCTCGGGGCTGCGGAACGGCATGACCCGCATGCCGAGGGCGACCAGCCGGCTGTCGTTGCCGAACCGGGTCCGGACCACTCCGGGGTGGAAGGAGTGCGCGGGCACCGTCGGCCAGCGCCGGGCCGCCTCGGCGGCGAACAGGATGTTCGCCTGCTTGCTCGTGCCGTACGCGGACAGTGGCCGGTACCGGCGCAGCGCCGCGTTCAGGTCGTCCGGGTCCAACGCGCCACTGCGGTGCGCGCCGGACGCGGTCACCAGCAGGCGGCCGACCCGGTCCCGCAGCAGGTTGCTGAGCAGGAACGGGGCGAGATGGTTGGCCTGGATGGTGAGTTCGAACCCGTCCACGGTGGTCGCCGGCCGCAGCACGATCGCTCCGGCGTTGTTGATGAGCACGTCGACCCGGTCGTACGCGGCCCGCAGCTTCTCGGCCAGCCGGCGCACGTCGTCCAGCACGGCGAAGTCGGCCCGGAACAGCTCGGGCCGCTCACCGGACGCGTCGCGCACCCGATCACCGGCAGCCTGCAACCGGGCCGGGTCCCGCCCGACGAGTACCACCTGGTCACCGCGCCGGGCAAGGTCGACGGCCGTGGCCAGGCCGATGCCCGAACTGGCGCCGGTCACCACCACGAGCCGCCGGCCAGTGAGATCTTCCACAGCTCCATTCACCCCGGTCATGGCGCGAGGTTACCGTGGCGTAACCACCTTGGGGATCGTTGAGTTCCAGGTCTTCGTCGGCTGGCGTCGGCGCGTGCGCCGGACGTCGGAAGGAGCGCATCCATGACCGCAGTCGGTCGCCCCCGCCGGTCCTGCCTCGCGGTACCGGGTTCCAGCGTCAAGATGCTCGGCAAGGCCCAGGGCCTCCCCGCCGATCAGGTCTTCCTCGACTTGGAGGACGCGGTCGCCCCGCTGGCGAAGCCGGACGCGCGCAAGAACATCGTGGCGGCGCTCAACGAGGGTGACTGGGCCGGCAAGACCCGCGTGGTCCGGGTCAACGACCTGACCACCCCGTGGACCTACCGGGACGTCATCGAGGTCGTCGAGGGCGCCGGCGCCAACCTCGACTGTGTGATGCTGCCGAAGGTGCAGAACGCCGCCCAGGTGCAGTGGCTGGACCTCACCCTCACCCAGCTGGAGAAGACGCTCGGCCTGGAGGTCGGCCGGATCGGCATCGAGGCGCAGATCGAGAACGCCGCCGGTCTGGTCAACGTGGACGAGATCGCCGCAGCCTCACCCCGGGTGGAGACCATCATCTTCGGCCCGGCCGACTTCATGGCCTCGATCAACATGAAGTCGCTGGTGGTCGGCGCGCTCATCCCCGACT
Organism: Micromonospora sp. NPDC049366; assembly: GCF_044466625.1. Taxonomy (NCBI): domain Bacteria; kingdom Bacillati; phylum Actinomycetota; class Actinomycetes; order Micromonosporales; family Micromonosporaceae; genus Micromonospora; species Micromonospora sp. NPDC049366. Next base: position 36,130 of record NZ_JBITMV010000021.1, on the reverse strand, counting down.
ACCCGGGCGACCCCTACCACTACATCCTGATGCGGATCCTGATGGCCGCCCGGATGCACGACAAGCAGGCCATCGACGGCCCGTTCCTCCAGATCCGCGACGTGGACGCGTTCCGCGAGGTGGCCAGGCGTTCGGCCGCGCTCGGCTTCGACGGCAAGTGGGTGCTGCACCCGGGTCAGATCGACGCGGCGAACGAGGTCTACTCGCCGGCGCAGGCCGACTACGACCACGCCGAGCTGATCCTCGACGCGTACGAGCACTACACCTCCGAGGCCGGCGGCAAGCTGGGCGCCGTGATGCTCGGCGATGAGATGATCGACGAGGCCTCCCGCAAGATGGCCCTGGTGATCGCCGCGAAGGGCCGCGCCGCCGGGATGCGGCGGACCTCCACCTTCACCCCGCCGGCGGAGTGACCCCGCCGGCGGGGGATTCGCCGGTCAGTAGCCGGTGCTGTCGCCCTCCGTGATCGCCCACGCGATCAGCGCGCCGTAGAAGATGATCAGCAGGATCAGCAGTGCGGTGAGGATCCAACCGACGATGATGGCGGCCTTGGCCATCCCCGCGCCGCCCTCACCGGTCTGCCGGATCTGCTTCTGCGCGACGTGGCCGAGGATCGCGCCCACCGGCGCGGTGACGCAGGACGTCAGTCCGATCAGCGACAGGATCAGGGCGGCGACCGCCAGCCCGTTGGTCTTCGGCTGCGCCGGGGGGTAGCCGTAACCCGGGTAACCCGCGACCGGGGCCACCGCCGGATAGCCCGGCAGGGCGTACGGGGCGGTGGTCGGCGGCTGTTGGGCGGTGGCGTACGGGTCGACCGGCTGTTGGGCGGTGGCGTACGGGTCGACCGGCGCGTACGGGTCGACCGGGCCGGGCTGGGTGGGCACCGGCTGTCCGCTGACCGACAGCGTCGGGTCGACCGGCGGGCTCGACTGCTGGCCCGACCACGCCGGGTCGTTCCAGCCGCCGGGCGGCGGGGGATATGTCATGCGCTTCTCTCCGTCGGAAGGGGATGCGCCGTCAGGGTAGCCAGCGGCGGGTAAACCGGATGTCCCTGCTCCCGGGTGCCGCGTTGCCCGGACCCGTTGAAACGGGCAGGATCCTGGCATGGCAATCGACGCGCGAGCCGCCGACCGCTCCGGCAGCCGACCGAGACGGGACGTCAGCCGCCCCGGCCTGGCCCGGCGCAGCCGGACCGGCGCCCCGGCCGGCGCGAACGGGCAGGAGACCGCCGCCCTGCCCGAGCCGGTCACCATGCGACTCGACGGTCGGGTCGCGCTGGTCACCGGCGCGGGCAGCCCCGACGGGATCGGCTACGCGACGGCCCGCCGGCTCGCCGACCTCGGCGCGCGGGTGGCCATCGTCTCGACCACGCGGCGGATCCACGAGCGCGCCAGCGAGCTCGGCGTCACCGGCTTCGTCGCCGACCTGACCGACGAGTCCGAGGTCGGCGCGCTGGCCGACGCGGTCGCCGACCAGCTCGGCGACGTCGAGGTGCTGGTCAACAACGCCGGTCTCGCCAGCCGCGCCAGCCCCGAGGTGCTGCGCCCGGTGTCCCAGCTCAGCTACGACGAGTGGCGCGGCGAGATCGACCGCAATCTGACCACCGCGTTCCTGTGCAGCCGGGCGTTCATCGGTGGGATGGCCGAGCGCGGCTGGGGGCGCATCGTCAACCTGGCCGCCACCGCCGGGCCGGTCAACGCCCTGCCCACCGAGGCCGCGTACGCGGCGGCGAAGGCCGGCGTGGTCGGGCTGACCCGGGCGCTCGCCATGGAGATGATCGCGGACGGAGTGACCGTGAACGCGGTCGCGCCGGGCACCATCCACACTGCCGCCTCCACGGTGGCCGAGATCAAGCAGGGCCTCGGCACCCCGGTCGGCCGCCCCGGCACGCCTGACGAGGTGGCCGCGGCGATCGTCTTTCTCTGCTCACCGGCCGCGTCCTACATCACCGGTCAGATGCTGGTGGTCGACGGCGGCAACAGCGTCCGCGAGGCGCAGTACCGCTGAGCCGGCTCAGTAGCCGCTGCCGGTGCCGTCGTTTCCGGCGAACGCCAACAGGGCGATCCAGCCGCAGCAGATCAGCAGCCCCAGGCCGGTGAAGACGTAGCCGAGGATGAGCCCCCAGGTGGCGAGCTGGTCGCCGGACTCGCCGCTGGTCTTGAGCTGCCGCTTGGCCAGGTGACCCAGCACCGCGCCGGCGGGCGGGAAGACGAACGCGAAGATCAACGACAGGATGGCCAGCACGTTCGTCGGGCTGCCGGGCCCGACGGGCGGCGGCGGGCCGTACTGCCCGTAGGGCCCCTGCGGGGCATACGGCGGCTGCTGCCCCCACTGCGGGCCCGACGGGTAGCCGCCCGGCTGGCCGAACGGCGAACCACCCGGTGGGGGCGCGTTGGGGGACCACTCACCGGGCGGCTCGTACGGCGAGGGAGGTGCCTCCGCACCCGAGGGCCCGTACGGTGACGGCGGCTCGGCACGCGGCGGCTCGTACGGCGACGGCGGCTGGTCGCCGCGCGGCGGTTCGTACGGCGACGGCGGCGGTTCGGCGCCGGACGGGTCGGGTGGTCCGGACGGCGGCGGGTTGGTCACGGTCTCCTCCTCCTGCCGACGCCGGCCATGGCCCTCTTGCCGGACGCTACCCGCAGCGGTGAACCTTTTCACAGCGGTTGTGTGGACTGGTCACCTTGGCCTCGCCGGCCCGGAGGCCGATACTGACCGAGCGTTCAGCTACCCATGAGTAATGTGTCGATCCCCGGAGGCTGAGATGGCCCGACTCGCGCAGACGCCCGGCCTGACCGATGTGCAGCGGTCGATCCTGGAGACCGTCCGGGAGTTCGCCGACAAGGAGATCATCCCGCACGCGCAGCGGCTGGAGCACGCCGACGATTACCCCACCGACATCCTCGACGGGATGCGCGAGATGGGGCTGTTCGGCCTCACCATCGACGAGGAGTACGGCGGCCTCGGCGAGTCCCTGCTCACCTACGCCCTCGTGGTCGAGGAGCTGTCTCGGGGCTGGATGTCGATCTCCGGCATCGTCAACACGCACTTCATCGTGGCGTACCTGATCTCCCAGCACGGCTCCGCCGAGCAGAAGAGCCGGCTGTTGCCGCGGATGGCCACCGGCGAGGTGCGGGGCGCGTTCTCCATGTCCGAGCCCGAGTGCGGGTCCGACGTCTCGGCGATCAAGTCCAAGGCCGTCCGCGACGGCGACACCTACGTGCTCAACGGCCAGAAGATGTGGCTGACCAACGGGGCGTACTCGTCGGTGGTGGCCACGCTGGTCAAGACCGACACGGGCGCCGACTCGGTCTACGGCAACATGAGCACCTTCCTGCTCGAGAAGGAGCCCGGCTTCGGCGAGACCGCGCCCGGCCTCACCATCCCCGGCAAGATCGACAAGATGGGCTACAAGGGCGTCGAGACCACCGAGATGGTGCTCGACGGGGTCACCGTCCCGGACACGGCGGTCCTCGGCGGGCCCGAGAAGGTCGGCCGGGGCTTCTACCAGATGATGGACGGCATCGAGGTCGGCCGCGTCAACGTCGCCGCCCGCGCCTGCGGCATCTCCCTCCGGGCCTTCGAACTCGCCGTCGCGTACGCCCAGCAGCGCCGCACCTTCGGTCAGCCCCTCGCGCGCCACCAGGCCATCGCGTTCAAGCTCGCCGAGATGGGTACGAAGATCGAGGCCGCGCACGCCCTCATGGTGAACGCCGCCCGGCTGAAGGACGCCGGCCAGCGCAACGACGTCGAGGCCGGAATGGCCAAGCTGCTCGCGTCGGAGTACTGCGCCGAGGTGGTGCAGGAGGCGTTCCGCATCCACGGCGGCTACGGCTACTCCAAGGAGTACGAGATCGAGCGCCTGATGCGCGAGGCGCCGTTCCTGCTGATCGGCGAGGGCACCTCGGAGATCCAGAAGACCATCATCTCGCGCGGCCTGCTCAGGGAGTACAAGCTCTGATCCGGCTCCGCCCGCCCGCCGACTCCCCGGAGCGGGCGGCTCCCGCGCCCGAGGAGCGGTGCCCGACCCCGCGGGCGCGACCAGCTCCGGTGAACGTCGCTGGTCGGGGCCCGGCCGCGACCGGGCGCTTCAGATCAGCCGGGTCAGACCGGCGGCGGCCCGCTCCACGCTGAGGCAGCGGTCCTCGACGTAGTCGAGGCCCGCCTCCGTGGCGATCCGCCGGGCCTCCGGCGAGACGATGCCGAGCTGGAGCCACACCGCCGGGGCGCCGATCTCCACCGCCTGCCGGACCGCGTCGACCGCGTCCTCGGCCGGCCGGAACACGTCGACCAGGTCGACCGGGTGCGGGATGTCGGCCAGGGACGGGTAGGCGGGCTCGCCGAAGAGCTCGTCGACCATCGGGTTGACCGGGATGATCCGCCAGCCGTGCCGCTGCATCTGCAACGGCACACGGTGCGCGGCCTTCAGCGGGTCGCGGGACGCGCCCACGACCGCGATCACGGCGGCGTCGGCGAGGATCTGATGAGCGGTACGCACCCGGCGACTGTAACTCCGGTGCGGCCCACCCGCCGCGAGCCGGCGGATCGGGCCGGCCCGGTCACAGCAGGGTCAGCTGCTCGCCGGCCGGCCGTGGCGGCGGCTCCGGCCGGTTCCGGTTGTCGCCGCGCTCGCCACCGAGCAGGCCGTGCCGGCGGGCGGCGATCCGCACCCGGGCGGTGAGCTCCCGCTGGTAGGTCTGCGGCGCGTAGGAGCCGGCCCCGTAGAGCTCGCGGTAACGGGGCACGAGGTGCGGGAACTCGCGGTCGAGCCAGCGCGCGTACCACTCCCGGGCGCCGGGGCGCAGGTGCAGGGCGAGCGGCGTCACGCTGGTCGCGCCCGCTGCGGCGATCGCGGCGACCGTGGCGTCGATCGATTCGTCGTTGTCGGTGAGGCCGGGCAGGATCGGCGCCAGCAACACCCCGACCGGGAAGCCCGCGTCGCTGAGCGCCCGGACGGCGTCGAGCCGTCGGCGCGGGCTCGGGGTGCCGGGCTCGACGGCGCGCCAGAGCCGCTCGTCGACGAAGCCCACCGAGTAGGAGACACCGACCCGGGTGACCTCGGCGGCCTGTCGCAGCAGCGGCAGATCGCGCAGGATCAGCGTGCCCTTGGTGAGGATCGAGAAGGGGTTGGCGAAGTCGCGCAGCGCCGCGATGATCTGCGGCATCAGCTGGTAGCGCCCCTCGGCGCGCTGGTAGCAGTCGACGTTGGTGCCCATCGCCACGTGTGCGCCGCGCCAGCGCGGCGCGGCCAGCTCCCGGCGCACCAGCTCGCCCGCGTTGACCTTGACGATCACCTTCCGGTCGAAGTCCGCCCCGGCGTCGAGATCGAGATAGGTGTGGGTGTTCCGGGCGAAGCAGTTGTGGCTGACCACGCCATTCGCGATGAAGTCGCCGGTGCCGGTGGTGATGTCCCACAGCGGCATCTCCAGACCCAACGGCTCGATCGCTGTCACCTGTAGCCGTGACTGGTGTTTCAGCGCCGCGCCTTCGAGGGAGCGCTTTCGGGTGATGGCCGGGTCGGTCAGGTGGAAGAAGCGCAGGCGCTCGGCGAGGCCGCCGGTGAGCCGAACGTTCTGCACGCCGGACGTGGGTCGCGGACTCTCCAGGACCGACCGGAAACCGAAGTGCGTCAGCGACCGCCGTACGTGATCGAGGATCTCGGCGTCGCTGTTGCTGATCCGGAAAACCCCTCGGCTGCAGCTACCCTCCGCGTCGAAGATGCCCGCCAGGAAACCACGCCGCCAGTCCTCCGTCGGGTCCGCGGGCCAGCAGATCAGCTCGGTGATCGCCTCGACGTGCGCCAGCCGGGAGGTGCGGATCGCCGAGATGGCGCGGCGGTGGGCGCTGGCCGGCGTGAAGTCGAAACGCGTGGTGTGAATGCCGGCCTCGGCCAGATAGCGCTCGCTGCGACTGAGCGCTTCCTCGTCGGCGAGTGCGAGCCGGAATCGGTGCACCGAGCCGGTGGCGTAGTGGTAGCTCGCCAGGTTCGCGTCGCCTCGAACCATGCCGCACAGGTAGCCCTTACGGTAGTCGGGCGAGTCCTTCGGGCCGTCGACGAAGCGGCCGGTGCCGATCAGTCGATTGTTGGTGGTCAGGTAGGGGCGTTGCTCGCGGCCCTGCATGGCGCCGGTGACGTACTTCCAGCCCCGGTCGGAGAGGAAGCGGTGGTCGCCGCTTGCCACCAGTGTGGTGCCGTCGGCGAGCCTGACGCGGTAGGCGGGCTTGACCGTCGACCACTTGGCCAGCACCGTCGTGACGACATAGCGGCGGTAGGCGCCCCGACGCTCCGTGCCGTAGATGCGGTCGCCGATGTCGAGATCCTGGATCTGTCTGGTCCGTCCGTCGGCCATCAGGATCGGAGTGTCACCGCCCAGGCAGTAGACGCAGGCATGAGTGCAGCCTCGGTAGGGATTGATCGTCCACTCGAACGGGACGCGCGAGGCACCGGGCACCCGGTTGATGATCGACTTGGCCCGCACCTCGTAGAACGTCATGCCCGCGAAGTCGGGGGTGTCGAAGGTGCGGACGGTGGCGCCGGGCAGCGCCAGCGGCAGGGGTGGCGTCGCTGGCGCTGCCCGCTCGGGAACTCCCTCGACCGGGGGAGCGGTGAGGTTGTCCCAGCGCATGGCCATTATTCGAACACATGTACGAGCGCTGCGCAAGCGACCCGCGCCACCTCGGCTGACCCTTTCCCGACCGCCGGGTGGAGGATGGGGGCATGGAGAGGTCGACGTTCGTCTACGACGGGGACTGCGCGTTCTGCACCCGCTGCGCCGAGTTCATCGAGCGGCACATCCCCACCTCGGCGCGGGTGGTGCCGTGGCAGTTCGCCGACCTGGCCGCCCTGGGGCTGACCGAGGACGAGTGCGAGCAGGCCGTGCAGTGGGTGGGCGCCGACGGCGTACGGGCGGCCGGCCCCGACGCCATCGCTCGCCTGCTGGGCGCCAGCGGGCCACTCTGGCGGGTCGCCGGGGCGGGGCTGCGGTTCCCGCCGGTGCGCGCGGCCGCCTGGCCGGCGTACCGCTGGGTGGCCCGCAACCGCCACCGGCTCCCCGGTGGCACCGCCGCCTGTGCCGTGCCGTCGGCCCGGCGGGACTGACCGGCGCCGCCGGGTGTGCGGTGCCCCGGCGGGACTGCCCGGGCGGCCGGTGGGACGAGCACCGGCCGTCGCCCCCGGGGTTGGTCAGTCGGCCAGGCCGGCGCAGGTGGCGCCGTCGATGGTGCAGCCGGTGGGAGCGGCGCTGATCGGTGCGCCCGCGACGCGGAACGTCACCCGGACCGACCCCTGGCCGGGCACCCGGCCGGACGCGCCGTCGGGCACGAAGGTCCAGGTCGCGCCGTCGCGGGTGGCCCGCGCGCCGGTCACCGAGGTGACCTCCAGCGATTTCCGGGGCAGGGTGATGACCAGCTTCCAGTCCGCCGCCGGGGCCGGACCGGGATTGCCGATGGTGACCGCGGCGCCGTAGCTGAGCAGCGCGCTGTCGGCGATGGCGAAGTCGGCCCGCAGCGGCACCGTGGCCGGCGCGGACGAGGTGGCCGGTCCGCCGCTGGTGGGCGGTGGCGCGCCGGTCGGCGCGGTCGTGCTGGGGTGCGGGTCCGGGGTGGGCCGGGCGGACCGGGCCGGCTGGGCCTGGGCGCCCGGGGTGCCCAGCTCGGGCGCGGCCGGCACGGCGGGGCCGGGCGGCGGGTCGAGGGCCACCGGGGCGAGCCGCTCCGGCGTCCGCAGGACCACGACGACGGGGATCGCGGTGGCGACCAGCATCGCCAGGGACGCGAGGGCGGCGACCCGGAAGACCGTCGAGCCGTCCCCCCGGCCGGTGAGCGCGCGTCGAGCCGACTCGCCCAGGGCCACGACCCGGTCGAGCAGGATGATCACCGCGGTCCTTCGCGGCCGCGGCGGTGATGCCGGCACTACCTTTCCCCCTTGCAGATCGTCACCGACGCGCCACCGCGGTCGGACGCGCGGTCACAGCGCGCGCAGCCCGGCGAGCAGTTCCTGGAGCAGGTCCTCGGATGGCAGCTCGGAGAGCGTCGGCGGCTCGTGCGTCTCGATCAACCCGGCGTCGAGCAGGTCACCGAGGAGCACCCGGACGGTGCCGACGGGCAGGTCCAGCTCCGCGCCGATCTCCGCCACCGAGAGCGGACGGCGGCACATGTCGACGATCGCCGCCTGCTCCGGGAAGAGGTGCGTCGTCGCGGGCACCGCCCCCCGGGTCACGATGAGGGTGATCAGGTCGAACCGTCCGCGGTCGGGTGCGCTGCGCCCGCCCGTCACCGCGTACGGGCGGACGACCGGCCCGGCCTCGTCGTCGTACCACGCCTCGTCAGCCGCGCCGGTGGGCTGCACCGATGCCCCCGCTCGTCGCCGCGGCCGGTTCCAGGTACACCGGCAGGTGTCGTTCCGCCTGGCCCACGAAGAGCGCCACCTCGTACGCCATGTCGCCGACCTCGGCGTCGCCGCTGATGCGGACGGTGAGGATCGCGCCGTTGCGGGTGGTGGCGACGAAGAGGAAAGCCTTGGCCATCTGCACGACGACCTGGCGCAGCGCGCCGCCGACGCAGACGCGGGTGGCGGCCAGCCCGAGCGATTCGAGACCGGCGACGAGGCTGGCGAGTTGGTCGCCCAGTTCGTCGTCCACGTTGCGGCTGGCGCCGAGCAGCAGCCCGTCGGGGGACAGCACCACCGCGAACTCCGCGCCGTGCACCCGGTCGACCAGGTCGTTCAGGGCGTCGGTCAGGCCGTCGGCGGTGACCGCTGAATGCGTCATCTGTGTCCTCTCGCTGCTCTCGAGATCGGTATCTCGACCGTGTCCGACCCCGTCGTGGCGGGCCCGGGCCGCACCGACCCGGGGTGTCGGGGCCGTACCGGAAGGTCGCCGGCGCCGGTCGTCCGTCGCGCCGACGGGCCGGGTCGGTGGCCGTCCCGCCCGGCCGCCGCACCGTCGGGCCCGGTCGGCACGACCAGGGTCGTCGGGAGCAGCACCACGGCCGCCGTCCCACCCCGGGGCCCGGGGTGCAGCGAGATCCGGGCGCCGCAGCGGGCGGCGAGCAGGGCAGCAGCGTACAGCCCGGCGCGCCCGGCGGGTGGCCCTGCCGGTGGCGGATCGGCCAGGAGGTGGTTCAGCTCGTCGAGCGCGGCGGGGTCGAGCCCGGGGCCGTCGTCGGCGACCACGACGACGCAGCCGTCCGGTCGGGGCTCGCCGGCCAGTCGCACCGTCGTGCTGGCCGGCGAGCAGTCCAGCGCGTTCTCGACGAGTTCGGCCAGCAGGTGGGTGACGTCGGTGACCGCCGGACCGGCGAGTGACCACGGCCAGTGCGGGGCGACGAGCACCCGTTGGTAGTCGGCGACCTCCGCGACGGCGCCGCGCGCCACGTCGAGCAGCGGCACGGGTCGCCGCCAGCGGCGGGCCGGCCGGGCGCCGGCGAGGCTGATCAGCTTCTCGACGTTGCGCCGGAGGCGGGTGGCGAGGTGGTCGAGCTGGAACAGGTCGGCGGTCTCCTCCGCGCTGTGTTCCCGCCGCTCCATGCCGTCGAGCAGGGTGAGCTGCTCGCGGAGCAGGGACTGGTTGCGCTGGGTGAGGCGGAGGAAGAGATCGTGGACGCCCGGGGTGCTGGCCGGGCGTCGGTCCGGCTCGGGCGGTGCCGTCGACGGTGCGGGGTGGACGGCCGGTGGGAGGACCGCGGTGGGCGTCTGGTCCGGGTGCGTCGGGGCGTACGCGTCGACGGTGGTGAGGCGGCGAAGGGTGCCGGCCCCGGCGACCAGCAGGCCGATGACCGCGATCAGGCCGAGCCCGAGCACGGCGCCGGTGCGCGCGACCACCAGGGCGGCGCCGGGGGTGGCCCGTTCCACGCTGCCGCGGGCGGTGGACCGGACGAGGTCGTGCAGCGCCGCCAGGGCCGGGTCCACCGCCGCCCGCCAGTCCTCCACGCCGAAAGCCGGTCGGTCGTCCTCGCCGCGCAGCACCTGGTCCTCCACGGACAGCAGGGCCACGAACCGGGGCCCCTCCAGGAGCGCGCGGTAGCTGTCCCGGTCGGCGGTGGGCAGCGCGGCGACGGCCTCGGCGGCCGCGTACCGCTGGATGCTGACGATCTCGGTGAGCCGGCGCCGGTCGTCGGCGCTGATGCTGCCGTTGGTGAGGGCGGTGGTGAGCAGGGTGTCCTCGCGGGCGAGCAGTTCCCGGGCGCGGGCCAGGGCCACGACGGCCCGGGTCTCGGCGGCGAGGGTGCTCTCCCGGGCACCCCACTCCGGACCGTAGACCGCGAAGGCGGCGTCGATGAGCCGGTCGTACCCGGCGACGGCCTCGACTTTGGCGTCGTCCGCCTCGGTGCGCAGGGCGGGCAGCCCGTTGAGCGCGCGCAGCAGGGCGTCGGCCCGGTCGCGTACCGCCCCGGCGGTGAGCAGCCGCAGGTCGGTGCCCGCGGCGGTCTCCCGCAGCGCGGCGACGGACCGGTCGGTGCCGGCCCGCGCGCCACCCAGGGCGGCTCGCGCGCGGGGTCCGCCGGCGATGGTCCCGGCGGTGAGTTGTCGCTCGGCCTGGAGGTCGAGGATCAGCCGGTCGGTGGGCTGGCCGAGGGTCTCGGCGAGGGCCCGGATCCGCAGCAGGTCGGCGGCGTCGCGTCCGGTCAGGTAGGAGGCGTACGACCAGAGGACGACCAGGATGACGGCGGCGGCGACGAACTGCCGCCGCAGGCGTGGCCCGTTCATCGCGCCGACCGTTCCGGCCAGGGCTGCCCGGCGGCCGTGCCGGACCGGTCGGCCACGATGGTGCGCAGCAGTGCCAGCAGCTCGGCACGGTTGGCGCAGTTGAGCCGGGAGCGCATGCGGGCGACGTGGTGTTCGACGGTCTTCGCCGAGATGAAGAGTCGGTCGCCGATCTCGCGGTAGGTCAGGCCGCCGAGGACCAACTCGGCCACCTCGCGCTCCCGGTCGCTGAGCCGGTGCGCGGGCGGGGCGGTGAGAGCGTCCGCGACCTGACCCTCGGGGCCGGTGGCGGGGTGCTGCCCGCCGCGCGTCCCGCCGGTGCGGCCCTGAAGCGTCCGGGCGCAGTCCAGCAGGGCGGTCATCGCGCGCCGGTCGGCGGTGCGGATCGCGGCCTGTCCGGCGAGTCGGGCGCCGTCCCAGCAGAGCCCGGCGTCGTACAGGCCGCGGGCGGCGGTCTCGACCCGGCCGGCGTCGACCACGCCCCGGAGGACGTCGACCCAGCTGGCGGCGGCGGTGGCGACGACGGCCGCGTACCGGCTGTGCGGTGCCGCGGCGAGCAGCGCGGCCACGTGTTCGTCGGCGACCGCCGGCTCCTCGGTGAGGATCGCCGCGTGCAGGCCGCTCCAGTGCAGTGGTGCGCTCCACAGTGGTGGATCGCCGAGCCGGGCCAGCAGGGACCGGGCCTGCGCCAGGTAGGGCGCGAGCCGGTCCAGGTCGCCGAGCCGGGCGCCGGTGACGGCCAGCTCGCCGAGCGGCAGCAGGGTGAACAGGTCCACCGGGTGGCGGACCACCGCCTCCAGGGCGTGCCCCCAGCCACGCTGGAGGGCGCCCAGGTCGCTGTTGCGTCGGGCGATGCCCAGCTCCAACGCGGTGGCGAAGAGCAGGTCCCGCGATTCGAGCGGTCGGCCGACGCCGACGACGCGGGCGAGCCGTTCGGCCGCGACCGCGGTGTGGCCGCGCACCATGAGGATCCAGGCCTGGAGGAGCCGGTGCCGGCGGGCCATCAGCGGACCGCCGATGCCGCTGGCCACGGCCCGGTCGAGCACCCGGTCGGCGATGTCGAGCTCGCCGCAGTGGACGGCGGTCAGCGCGGCGAGCGCGGCGGGGCTGTCCGGCAGGAGCACGGCCCGCCCGGCCGGTTCGAGGAGGGCGGTGGCCTGCACCAGGGTGGACAGGGCGGCGGTGGGTGACCCGGTGACGGTGTCGTGTACGCCGTCGGCCATCAGCTGGGCGGCGCTGGCGTGCAGCGTGGGCGGGCCGCCGCGGTCGTCGCCGGGGGTGCCCGCCGCGGCCGACGGGTCACCGCCGGCGAGCGCGCCGACGACGGCGAACGCGGCGGCCGGGGCGGCACCCGACCACCGGTACAGCTCGATGCTGCGGCCGAGCTGCCCGCGGTGGGCGAGCGCGGTGGCGGCCACCATGGCCGCCTCCGTGCGCTCGGTCGGCGCGGCGGAGGCGAGCAGCCGGTCGGCGAGGCGCAGGGCGGCGTCGAGGTCACCGGCGAGGGCGGCCGCGAGCGCCTGGCGGGCGGCGACCGGCCGTCCGGTGGCCGCCGCGGCGGCGAAGAGGTCCACCGCGAGGGCGGGGTCGCTGCCGAGCGCCTCCTCGGCGGCGGCTTCCAGCGTCCCGGCCGGGGCGTCGCCGGCCACTCCGGCCGCGCGCAGCGCGCGGACCAGCGGCAGCACCGGGCCGCCGCGGGCCAGCTGCACCTCGCTGAGGCGCCGCCACACCGTGGTGCGTTCGGTGGCCGGGCTGAGCGCGGTCACGGCCCGGCGGACCAGCGGCGCGAGCCGACCGTCCGCGCCGAGCAGGCCGGCCGAGCGGGTCGCCGCGACGAGGGCGTCGACCTCGGCGGGGTCGCGGCCGAGCAGCGTGCCGAGCAGGTCCACCGGCAGCGGTACGCCGGCGGCGACGGCGAGCAGCAGCCGCCGTACGTCGGGGGCGAGGTCCTCCAGGTCGGGTCCGAACTCCAGGACGACCTGCCGGGGCGGTTCGGCCGGGACGCCGGGGCGGGCCGGGACGCCGCGCAGCGCGCGGACCAGACGTTCGACGTCGCGGGGCACGCCAGCGGTCTGTCCGTGTACGAAGTCGACCAGCTCGCCGCGTCGGCCGAGCTCGGGCACGGCGGCGAGGTAGGCGGCGGTCTGCTCCCGGGCGAACGGGGTCAGCAGGACGACGTGACCGTCCCGCCGCACCGCGTCGGCCAGCTCCACCAGCCCGGCGGAGCGCGGCCACGGCCGGTAGGCGACGGCGAGACGCTGCCGTCGTCCGGCGGCCAGGTGGCGCAGGGCGGCGAGGCTGGCGTCGTCGAGCCGGTGGGCGTCGTCGACCAGCAGCACCGCGTCCGGGTCGGCCCGGTCGGGCAGGTCGGCCGGGTTCTCCAGGACCGGGACGCCGGCCCGGCGGTAGACCCGGGCCAGCTCCTGGAGGTACGCGCTGCGTCCGTGCCCGCCCGGACCGGTCACGGCGAGGAGCAGTGGTGCGGACGGGTCGGCGGCGACCGTGTCGAGGAGGGCCTGTGGGGCGCGGTCCAGCACCAGCCGGTCACCGGCGACAGTGCTCATGATCATCGTCGTCATCCTTCGCGTCCCCGGCCCCGGGTCAGCGCGAGGCGGGACGCCTTCGGCAGCTCCAGCGGGGTGATCCGGACCGGGGGACGGGGTGGGGGTTCACTGTGGACCATTCGGTCGTGGTCGGGACGGCGGGGCGCCGGGACGGCTGGACCGGCGCGACGCGGGCCGGCGGCGGGTCGGGGCGCGTGCTCGGGGGCGGCCGGCCGGGGGCGCGGTGACACCACCTCGCAGGCCGCCAGCGCCGCGCCCGTGGCGGCGGTGAGCTGCGGCTCGGGCTCCACCTCCACCGGCACCGGGAAGGCGGCGGCGAGCAGCTCGGCGACCAGCGGGATCCGGGTGGAGCCCCCGGTCAGCAGGACGGCGTCGAGCTCGTCGGGCCGCAGCCCGGCGGAGCGGACGGTGCGAACCAGCAGGTCGACGGTCGCCTGCACCGCGGGGCGGATCATCTCCTCGAACTGCACCCGGCTCACCGGCACCCGGGTCGGCCCGGCGGGCAGGGTGAGCAGCACGTCGGTTCCGGTGTCGACGGTCAGCGCGCGCTTGGCCCGGTCGCACTCCGGACGCAGGGCGCGCAGGGTGATGTACGTCTCGCGGCGGCCGATCGCGGCCAGCTCGCGGGCGAGCACGGTGCGTACGTGTTCGGCGAGCGCCTCGTCGAAGTCGGCGCCGCCGATCCGGTCCAGCCCCTGCGGGAAGCCGAGCGTCTCGTAGCGACCGTGGGCGTTGCGCCGCACCAGCGCCGCCTCGAAGCTGTCGCCGCCCAGGGCGTAGACGGCGGCGGTGCTGCCGGCGAAGCCCCGGGCCGCGTGACTCTCCGCCACCGTGACCGTGCGGGGCAGCAGCGTCACGTGGTTCAGCCCCTGCTCCCAGAGTGCCGCGTGCAGCAGGTCCCGCCGGTGCCGCCCCCACCCGGCGGGATGGCTCAGCACGACCGCCTCGGCCGGCTCGCCCTCCCGGCCGTGCACGCGTTCCACCACCCAGGCCGCCAGCACGGCGGTGAGCAACTGCGGCGGGCACGCCTCGCCGGCGAGGAGCATCGGCACGTCGTCACCGATCCGGCCGACGAAGCCGCGGGCGGTGCGGCTGCCGTCGTCGGTGCCGGACTCGCCGACCACCAGCGTGCCGTCCGCGCCGAGGTGCAGCACCGAGGGCAGGGTGGCCGAGTCGCCGTCGAGCGCGACCACCTCGGGGCGGGCCCAACTCGGCCCACGCCGCCGCGCCATGGTGGCCACGGTGGTGGTGCTCCCGATGTCTATCCCCAGGACGTACGGCATGTGCTTTCTTCCTCGACCGCGAGTCGGGCGGCCGCATGGCACGGGTTTCCCACCGTGCGAGCGGCCCACCCCCGGTGAATCCCCGCGGGCTCCTACGTTCGTACCAGAGATCTCTCCGGCATCGAGACCCTAAATCTGACCGCCCCGGTTCCCCCAGTCCCCCTATCGGACGATGCGGGTGACACCCTAACCGCGCGGCGCTTTCTGCGGGACGTTCCCCGATGACCGGCGCCGGCCCCCGGTCATAGCGTCGTTGTCGACGAGCGGCGGTCGACGACGCCCACATCCGAGGAGATACCGGCACATGGACCAGACCCTGCACGACTTCGTGCTCAACCTGCTCACCGACCCCGACGCCCGGTCGGCCTTCGACCTCGACCCGGAGGGCGCGCTGCAGGCGGCGGGGCTCACCGACATCACCGCCACCGACGTGCAGGACGTCGTGCCGCTGGTGGTCGACTACGCGCCGGTGAACGGGCTGGCGCCGGTCGCTCCGGTGGTCGGTCAGCTGGGCGCCGACCCGCTGGTCACCGACGTGACCGACGTGGTCGGCCAGCTGCAGAGCGTGGCGCAGCAGATCACGGTCAGCAGCGGCTACTCCGGTGTCGACGTCAAGGCCGGCGTGCTGGGCGCGATCGCGGTCGACCCGACGGCCGTCGCCGCCGGCGCGACCGTCCTGCCGGGCATCGGGCTGGGTGTCGGGCCGGGCGGGATCGGCACCGACCTGACCGGGGTGAACGACGTCGCGCACACCCTCGACGCGGACGTGATCGGCGTCGTGGACACCGTGGCCGACCCGGTGGTCGGCGACGTGACCGGTGCGGTCGGCGCCCCGACCGGCGTGCTGGACGCGACCGACAACGGTCTGCTCGGCACGCCGGACGGCCTGCTCGGCGGCACCCTCTCCGGCACCACCGGCCAGGTGGGTGGCCTGGTCGACTCGCTCGGCGTCAACGACACCCTGGGCGGGCTCGGCGTCAACGACACGCTCGGCGGGCTGGGCCTGGGTGGCAGCGGCCACGGGGGTGCCCTCCCCGTCGACGTGCCGTCCACGGTGGGCGGTGTGACGCACCAGGTTGATGGCGTCCTTTCCGGAGTCACCGGCACGGTGGGCAGCGTGACCGGTGGCCTGACCGGCGGTGTGACCGGCGACGCCGGGGTCCACGGGGACGCTTCCGCGTCCCACGGCGGCGGCCTGCTGGGCATCACCGACGGTCTGCTCTGACCGACGTCCGGTCGGAGCGGGGAGGCCGGGTCGCCCTACGTGGCGACCCGGCCCCTCCCCGTAGTCAGAAGATCCCGCCTCTTGATAATTGCGCTGAAATCAGCACACTTGGTGCGGTGATGGCGGGGATCTGGCTGGACGTCCTCGACGAGATCGCCCGGACGTGCCGCGAGCACGGGCGCGGGGATCTGCTCCAGGCGGTCCGGCAGAAGCGAGCCCAGCTGCTCGATCCGACCCTGCGCGTCCTCGTGGTCGGCGAACCGCACCAGGGCAAGAGTCAGCTCGTCAACGCGATCGTCAACGCGCCGGTCTGCCCGGTCGGGGACGCTCGGGTCACCGTGCTGCCGACCGTGGTGCGGCACGCCGAGACCGCCACCGCGGTGGTGGTCCAGGCCCCGCCGCCGACCCCTGACCGGTCCGCGGGCGCGGCCCTGCCGGCCACGGCCGAGCGCACCGCGGTTCCGCTGGACCGGATCGCGGCCGGCGTCGCCGGCGCGCTCGGCCGCCGCGCGGGCGGCGGACCGGCGTACGTCGAGATCGGACTTCCGCGCGCGCTGCTCGCCGGCGGACTGGTGTTCGTGGACACCCCGGGCGCCGACGAGGTGGGAGCGCTCGGCGGCGGCGCCTCCGTCGCCGCGTTGAGCCGGGCGGACCTGGTGCTGCTGGTCTCCGACTCGACCCGTGAACTCTCGGTGGCCGAGCTGAACGTGCTGCTGCACGTCAGCCGCGCGCACCCGAACGTCGTGGTGGTGCAGACCAAGATCGATCTTGTGCCGGACTGGCGGGTGGTCGCCGAGCGCAACCGCCGGCACCTCGCCGAAGCGGGCGTACCGGCGACGTTGATCCCCGTCTCGGCGGCGTTGCGGCTGCGTGCCGCCGCGGGCGACGACCGCGCGCTCAACGCCGAGTCGGGCTTCCCCGCGCTCATCGCCCGTCTACAGGGCGACCTCACCGGCAAGGGTGACGTGCTGGCCCGGGCCACCGTCGGGTTGACTGCCCGGACCGTGGTGGAGCAGCTGGCCGCGCCGCTGCGCGCCGAGCTGGAGAGTCAGCGGGTCGAGGAGCAGTCCGGACCGATGAGCCGGCTGCACGCCGCCCAGCGCGAGGTGGACGAGCTACGCCGGTGCTCCACCCGATGGCAGAACACCCTGAACGACGAGATGGCCGACCTGCTCTCCGACATCGAGTACGACCTGCGGGACCGGACACGCCAGATCCTGCGGATGGTGGACGACGCGTTCGACTCCGCCGACCCGCTCACCGCCTGGGACGCCTTCCAGGAGTGGCTGGACCGCAGCCTCGTCGAGGCGGCGGAGGCCAACCACGAGTGGCTGGCCCAGCGGTGCGACCACGCCGCCCGCCGCGTCGCCGCCAACTTCGCCCGGTACGGCTACGACGTGTTGCCGCCCTGGTCGATGCACGTGCCGGACGACCTGGCGGACCGGCTGCCGGAGCTGGAGCGGCCGACCGTCGACCGGTTCACCGCCACCCAGAAGGTGATCACCGGCATGAAGGGCTCGTACGGCGGCCTGCTGATGTTCGGCCTCGCCATGACACTCGCCGGCATGCCGATGATCAACCCGATCTCGATCGGCGCCGGCGCGCTCTTCGGCGGCAAGAGCATCCGCGACGAGAGCAAGCAGTTGCTGCGCCGCCGGCAGGCCACGGTCAAGACGGCGATCCAGCGGCACGTCGACGACTTCTTCGTCCGGACGACGAAGGACTGCCGGGACACCGCCCGCCAGGTGCAGCGGCTGCTGCGGGACCACTTCAGCGTGCTGACCGACGAGTTGCAGGAGGGGATCGTCCAGTCGCTGCGCACCGCCAAGCAGGCCGCCGACACCGACGCGGCCGCCCGGGAGAAGCGCCAGCGGGAGATCACGGTGAAGATGACCCGGCTGGCCGGCCTGTACGAGCAGGCCCAGCAGTTGACCGCGGCGCGGCCGGTGGCGGTGCCGCTGGAGCCTCGGGCATGACCGTCGGCCTGCGCCTGGACGAGGCGGTGTGGAGTCTGCTGCACCAGGCGCTCCAGCTCTACCGCGACGATCCCCGGGCCACCGGTCACCTGCGGCGCCACCTGGCCCGGCTGGAGCAGCCGCTGCGGATCGCCGTCACCGGGCCGTGGCGGGCCGGCAAGTCGACGCTGCTCAACGCCCTGATGGGTGAGGAGGTCGCCCCGGTCGCCGGGTCCGACGGCAGCGCCGTCTTCACCTGGTACGAGGACGGCCCGCAGCCCCGGGCGACCGCGTACGGGGCCAGCCACCCGCCGCAGGAGTTGGCGATGGTGCGCTCGGCGACCGGGATGCGGGTGGACCTCGTCGGCTGGCGGGCCGGGGAGCTGTCCGACATCGTCGTACGCTGGCCGACCCGGGCGCTGCGTCAGGTGACGCTGATCGACACACCCGCCGTCGGCGTGCCCGACGAGCAGGGCCGCTCACCGGTCATGGACCGGGTGCTGCGCGAGGCGGACGCGGTGCTCTACCTGACCCGCGACGGCCGCGACACCGACCTGCGGGTGCTGGAGTCCGCCCGGGAGAGCGCGGTCGGTCAGGCGGCGCCGGTCAACGTGATCATGGTCCGTTCTCGGGTCGACGAGACCGGCGGCGGGAAGATCGACGCGCTGCTCACCGCCCGCCAGCTCGCCCGGCGACAGCACCGCGACCCCCGCGCCAACGCCCTCTGCGTCGGCGTGGTGTCGTGCAGCGGCCTCGTCGGTCTGGCCGGCCGGGTGCTCAGCGAGTCCGACTTCGCCGCGCTCGCCCAGCTCGCCGCGGTGCCCCGCTCCGAGTTGGAGGCGTACCTCCTCTCGGCCGACCGGTTCCTCCGCGGTGAGCTGCCGGTGCCGGTGGACGCCGAGGTGCGCGCCGGCCTGCTGGACCGGCTCGGCCTGTTCGGGGTGCGGCTGGCGACCACGCTCGTCCGGACGGGCAACGACAGCCGAGCCGCCCTCTCCGCCGAGCTGATCCGCCGCAGCGGCCTCGCCGAGCTGCGCGAGACCGTCAACCGGTTCTTCGTCGACCGGCGGGACACCCTCAAGTCCCGCTCGGCGCTGGCCGCCGTCGAGGACCTGTTGCGGGCCGAGCCCGGCCCCGGCACCGCCGAACTGCTCGCGGCGGTCGAGCAGATCCTCGCCGGCGCGCACGAGTTCCAGGAGCTGCGCCTGCTGGCGGCGTTACGCGACACCCGGCTCGGGTTCGACACCGAGCTCGCCGCGGAGGCGCGGCGGCTGGTCGGTGGGGACGGCGTCGGGCTGGCCACCCGGCTCGGCGTCGAGCACGACGCCGGCGTGCAGCGGCTCTGGCAGGTCGCCGCCGAGGCGCAGTGGCGCTGGCGGGACCGCGCCGAGGACCCCCTGCTCCGGCTCGCCCAGCGCCGGGGCGCGCAGGTGGTCGTCCGTAGCTGCGAGGGGATGCTCGCTGAGCTCGCCGAGGGCGGGCGGTGACCCGCGCCGGCGGAGCCGGCGCAGCCACACCACCGGGCGTACCCGCTCCAGCGGCAGAAAGCTGGTCATCGCCGCCAGGTGCGGGGCGAACGAGATGGTGATGGTCGCGATGGTGACCAGGTGGAACGAGTAGAAGAAGCCCACCATCGCCAGCCGCCACCGCTCGGGCAGCAGGAAGACCAGCGGGCTGGCCAGCTCGAAGGCAACGATGCCGAACTGGGCGACGATCAGCAGGTACGGCACCTGCGCGATCAGGTCGGCCAGCTCGGTGCCGCGCCGGATGATCGCCCGGGCCAGCACCGAGCCGGTCAACCAGTCCAGGCCGCCGAAGCGCAGCTTGGCCCAGGCCGCCAGGAAGTACGTGCAGATCACCGCGATCTGGGTGACCCGCAGCGCCCAGCCGCCCGCCTCCGTCCGGGTCGCGTCACCGTGTCGCGCGCGACCGGCGGTGGGGAGCACGGCCAGGGCGACGAGCAGGCCGAACCGGTCGTGGTCGACCTTGCCGTAGCTCATCGCGATGATCATCCACTCGAGGTAGAGCGCGCAGACCGCCCAGCCGAGCAGTCGTGGCGCCCGCCCGGTGGCGGCGAGCAGGGCGAGCGCCAGCAGCGCCCAGAAGATCACCGCGACCAGCGCCGGGGTCGGCGTGGGCAGCGGCAGCAGTCGGCCGATCAGCAGCGGCTGGTAGAGCTCGCCGGGCACGCTCACCCGGGTACGTACCCACGGGGTGAAGACGACCAGGTCGGCCGCGACGAAGAGATAGATCAGCGTACGGAACGCGGCCACCCGCCCGCGCGGCACCGGTTCGGTCAACCAGCGGATCATCGGGTCGCCTCCCACCGGACCACGGTCTCGTCGGTGTACCGCCCGGTGGGTCGCCCGCCCTGGATCCCGTGCCACCGGATCACGATGCGGACCTCGACCAGGTCGGGGGCGTCCGGGTGTCGCTCGGTGTACGCGTCGGCGACCTCGGCGAGCCGCGGGGGATCGGCGACGTACCGGCTCTGCTGGCCCTCGATCTCGGCCCGTCGGATGCCGGTCGCGTCCTGGTCGAGGCTCACGACCGCCCCGGTGGCGTCCACGCCCTCCACCCGGGTGTCGGGCGCGGGCGCGTTCGGCGGGTTGGAGGTGGAGTACATCCGGAACGGCCCGAACGGGAAGTCGTCGTCGGTGCCCACGACGGTGCCGGCGAGCAGCAGCGCGAGGCCGAGCGCGGTGGCACCGAGCCGGGCCGCCCGTCCGTGGCTGGTCAAGGTCTCCATCGGGTGGTGACGATACGGGAAAGGCGGGGAGGTCAGGGTGCGAGCGCCGGTAGGACCTGCTCGCGTGTGCGGCGGTGCGTGGGGACGACGAAGGCCGGGCCCCACGGTGGGGGCCCGGCCTCCGGTTGCCGGGGTGGCGGCGACTCAGTGCTTGTGCTCGGCCAGCTGCCGGCGTACGTCGTCCATGTCGAGGGCCTCGACCTGCTCGATCAGGTTCTCCAGGGCGGACTCGGGGAGCGCGCCCGGCTGCGCGAAGACGATCACGCCGTCACGGATCGCCATGATCGTGGGGATGGACCGGATGTCGAACTTGGCACCCAGCTCCTGCTGCGCCTCGGTGTCCACCTTGCCGAAGACGATGTTCTGGTGCTTCTCCGAGGAGCGCTCGTAGACCGGGGCGAACCGCTTGCACGGGCCACACCAGTCGGCCCAGAAGTCCACCAGCACGATCCCGTCGTTGCCGGTCACCTCGTCGAAGTTCGCCGTGGTCAGCTCAACGGTTGCCATTGCACTCTCTCCGATCACCGCGGTTTACCTACGACCCGTAGAACCAGGGCTGACCTCTTCGCATTCCCACCCGGTTCGCCGTGAAACGTCTCACCCGTCGGCCCGGGACGGCGCGGAGACCATCGACCCGTCTCGTTGCGATCCGGTCCTGCGGCACGCACATGCACGTCGCACTTGCGTGACGAAAAGTGATGGGAGCGTTTCCAAGCGGATTGACCGGATCTTGCGCGGTGTATCGATGAATCCGCGCGTGACAAGGGGGTATCGGGCCTGCGGAGATCGCTCCCGCAATCACCCTCAGTCACGCAGGGTAGTGTTACGAAACGGTAAATGTGAGCTGGATCTCTGTTCGAGCCGGACGCGCGTACGGCAGAATCTTCCGCATCAGAGCGTGGGCGGCGGGTGCCGGGGAGGGCCCCGCCGCTCATTGCGTCTCCCCCCAGGTGTGGCCGGTGTGACATTTCCGCGCGGCCCGCGCCCCGGCGGTCACCTTAACCCTCGATAAGGCATGCTGTGCCGAACTTCATCGCCGTCCGTCGAAGGGGGCAAGGATGCAGTTCGGCCGCTACTACGAGGAGTTCGAGGTCGGCGCGGTCTACCGGCACTGGCCGGGCAAGACGGTCACCGAGTACGACGACCACCTCTTCTGCCTGCTCACCATGAACCACCACCCGCTCCACATGGACGCCCACTACGCGGAGTCGGCGAGCCAGTTCAAGCGCAACGTCGTGGTCGGCAACTACATCTACTCCCTGCTGCTCGGCATGTCCGTCCCCGACGTGAGCGGCAAGGCGATCGCCAACCTGGAGGTCGAGTCGCTCCGGCACGTCGCCCCCACCTTTCACGGCGACACCATCTACGGCGAGACGACCGTGCTGGACAAGCGGGAGTCGGCCTCCAAGCCCGACCGCGGCGTGGTGGCTGTCGAGACCCGCGGCTACAACCAGGACGGGACGATGGTCTGCGTGTTCCGCCGTCGGGTCATGGTCCCCAAGCGCGAGTACGCCGCCGCCGCCGTTCCCGCGGGCGTGGACCCGGAACGGCCCAGCTTCCCCGAGCCGCGCCGACCCGACCCGCGCTGACCGGTCCGGGCCGACCCGACCCGGGCTGACCCGATCCGCCGGCCCTCGGGACGAACCCGGGGCCGGCGGCCGGCGACGAGATGCCGCGGCTCGGCCCGCCGTGTTCCGGTCGGATGGGGCTCTCTTCGCGATCCGGGGCATATGCTGGCGCCGGAGGTTCCCATGAGCCACTCCGTCGCCGGAGAGCCGTCCTCTGCCGGCCGCCGCGCCGCACCGTTGACCACCGCCGTCTACTCGGCCGCCGAGTGGGATCTGCTCACCAGCCTGCCCGGCCAGGTCATCGTGGTCGCCGCCGCGCCGGGCCCGGGCCGGCCCCGGCGGGGCGTACCCGAGGGACTCGCCGGCCTGGAGGCGGTCGCCGCCGGCCGCTCCTTCGACAGCGACCTGGTCCGCGCCGTGGTCTCCGCGATCTACGCCCGCCACGACGCCGGGCCGCCGACCGCCGGTGACGGGGGCGCGGACCTGGTGGACCTGCTCGCGTCCTGCCGGGCCGCGGTCCGGGTGCTCGGCCGCCGGGCCGATCCGGCCGACTCCGCCGCGTACCGCCAGTGGGTGCAGTCGGTCGCCGCCCGCGTCTGCCGCCCCGTGCCGGTCGGCGGGGTGCTGCTCACCGAGATGGGACCGGCGCCGGCCGACCGCCGGTTCCTCGACCGGCTCGGCGACGCTCTGGGCCTGCGCTGAACCGGCCCACCGGAGGGCGTGTGGTGGCGGCGGTTCCGAGAGGTCGTACGCTCTCCGGACTGTGACCGGTGACCAGCTCGATGTCGGTGTGGGCCCCTGGACGGGGGACCCACCGGACGACCCGCGATACGACCCGGAGCTGCTCTCCGAGGGCGACCGGCGCAACGTGGTCGACCGCTACCGCTACTGGCGGCGCGAAGCGGTCGTGGCCGACCTGGACCGGCGCCGGCACGACTTCCACGTGGCGATCGAGAACTGGCAGCACGACTTCAACATCGGCACGGTGGTCCGCAACGCCAACGCCTTCCTCGCCGCCGAGGTGCACATCGTGGGACGGCGGCGGTGGAACCGGCGCGGTGCGATGGTGACCGACCGCTACCAGCACGTCCGGCACCACGAGACGATCGAGGAGTTCGTGGCGTGGGCGGCGGGAGGTGACCTGCCGGTCGTCGGCATCGACAACCTGCCGGGTTCACGTCCGTTGGAGACCACGACCCTGCCGCGGCGCTGCGTCCTGCTCTTCGGTCAGGAGGGCCCCGGCCTGTCGGACCCGGCCCGCGCGGCCTGCGACCAGCTCTTCTCGATCGCCCAGTACGGCTCCACCCGCTCCATCAACGCCGGCGTGGCCAGCGGCATCGCCATGCACGCCTGGATCCGGGCCCACGCGGGCCCACCGCCGGCCTGACCCGCCCACCTCGACGCGACGCGCCGTCCGGCGCGCCCCGCCGCCCCGCCCGACCTGCGCCGCTCGGCGGGGCCCGTGACCGGCCGGTGCGGCCCGGGCGGGTCGGAAACCGCCGCTCCGCTTGACGGTCCCGGCTCGCGGGGTGACGGTGGGGATGTGAGTGTCGCGGTGAGTTGCCCCAGATGCGGCGGCCCGGTCCGGCCACCGGACCTCATGCACAGCGAGACGCGGTGCGTGCGCTGTGGGCCGGTGTCGCCGCTGCACGTGCCGGAGCACATCGGAGCCGAGATCGTCGCCAGCGTGGTGGAACGGATTCTGGGCACCGCCGATCCGCCCCGGCGGCGGCCCGCGCCGTTGTGGTGTCCGTGGCCGCTCCCGCCGGGGTGGACGATGACGGGCGTGGCCTACGCCGGCGACGACCGCACCGGCGTACGCGCCACCGCGGTCGCCTGCGCGGGTCCGGCGCCGCTCGGCGGCGGCCCGGCCGACCTGGTCTTCGTGGCCGAGGAGCCGGGCGTCGGTCTGGGCACCCGGCTCGCCGGCCTGGTCGGGCCCGATCCCGGGCCGGAGATCGCGGACGCGCTGACCGATCCCGGGCCGGGCCACCCCGAGCACGTCGGCCAGGCCCGCATCAGGGCGGCCGGACACCCTACTCCACTGTGGCTCGTGCACTCGCCGACGGATCGAAGCGCGTACGCCGGCGAGGCTCGGGGAATGTGGCTGCATGCGATAGCCTGGCCGGCGAGCGCGGGGCATCTGCTCGCGGAGGACGTGGAGTTGCACGACCTTGCCGAGTGGACGCCACCCGAGCTCGTGTACGGCGCACCGTCTCCGTATCTGCACGGGAGGGCTTGACATGGCTCCCGGAATGACGGAGAACGGACGCAGATATTCACTGTACGACACCACACTGATACTCTGGGTGCCGCTGCGGTAATGGGACCCGGCGCCGCGCGAGAGGATGGCCCGCCATGGTCAAGAAGGTCCTCACCTGGGCCGGTATCGCATTCTTGATCTTCTTCGTCGCCTACCGGCCAAACTCTGCGGCGGACGTGTTCAAGTCGCTGGGCGGCGGGATCATGGACATCGCCCAGGGGTTCGGCGACTTCTTCACCAGCCTCGTCGCCTGATCGTCGATGGGTAGCCCCTCCGGCCCACCGTTCGACCCCGACGACCCCGACCGGGAGCGTCGGGAGCGCGACACCGAGCCCATTCCCCGGGTGCCTCCGGACGAAGGCCCCGGCTACGGCTCCGGTCCCGGCCTCTCCGACGGTCCCTCCCTTTCGGACGACGTCGGTTACGGCGACGGCCCGGCGTACGCCGGCGAGGGCCGTTCGGGGCGGGCCTGGATCAACGATCCGGAGGCCGGCCACCAGTCGCCGATCATCTCCGAGGACGAGCTGGCCGGCCTGCGCGCCGACGCGGCGGGCAACGCCCCCCGGCGGGTGTTGCCGCTGGAGGACGAGCCCAGCTCCCTGGTCGCCCGCTACCTCTTCCCCACCGAGCGCTTCCGGGGTGAGTGGAAGCGGCACTGGATCCACCTCGCCACCCCGATCCTGATCGGCATCGCGGCGACCTTCGTCCTCGGTTACCTCTCCGGCTTCCTCGCCGGTCAGGATGTCGGGGCGCTCACGACCGTCGCGGTGCTGCTCTGGTTCGCCGTGATGGGGTGGGTGGCCTGGAAGGTCGCCGACTGGTGGTACGACCGCTTCATCCTGACCAACAAGCGGGTGATGGTGGTCAACGGGATCATCACCCGCCGCGTCGCCATGATGCCGCTGGTCCGGGTCACCGACATGAAGTACGAGCAGACCCCCAGCGGCCGGGCGCTCAACTACGGCACGTTCGTGCTGGAGTCCGCCGGCCAGGAGCAGGCGCTTCGGGAGATCAAGAATCTTCCCAACCCGAACGAGCTCTACCTGCGTGTCGTCGAAGAGATGTACGAGCCGCAGGCCGTCGAGGCCCGGTTGGGCAAGGAGCAGGACGAGGCCAAGGCAGATGACGGCGCCTGACCGAATCGGTCCGAAGATAGGATGAACTGAGCACCTTTTACCGTGGTCAGGTGCGTCCCGGCCATGGCAGCCTGCCAGGACGGCCACGTCGTGGGGGGTGAGTAGGTGGTGGGCAGGGATCCACTGGAGGAGGAGTTCCGCGAGTTCGTCGCGGCTCGCTCCAGTGCGCTGCTGCGCACCGCCTACCTGCTGGCCGGCGACTGGGCCACCGCCGAAGACCTGCTCCAGACCGCGCTGACGAAGACCTACCTGGCCTGGAAGCGGCTCGGCGGGATCGAGGCGATCGAGCCGTACGCCCGACGTGTGATGGTCAACACATCCACCAGTTGGTGGCGGCGGCGCTGGCACGGCGAGCGGCCCACCGAGGTGCTCCCGGAGCGGCCCGCGGCTGACGAGCTCGAGCGGCAGCTCGACCGGGACCTGCTCTGGCGGCACCTGCGGGCACTGCCCGCCCGGCAGCGCGCGATCCTGGTGTTCCGCTTCTACGAGGACATGTCCGAGGCGCAGACCGCCGCCCTGCTCGACATCTCGACGGGCACGGTGAAGAGCCAGACCTCCCGTGCCCTCGCCACCCTGCGTCGACGGATGGGCGCCGAGAGCGCACTCGACCTGCCGGCCGCACCGGAGCGGCCGTCCCGGATGGTCCGGCCGGCCGTACCCCCGAGGTCGCCGTCGAGGGCCGCGGACACGACTCCGTTCGAACCGACCGTGACCTCGACCCTCCCCGGCGCCGCGCCGGCGCCGGCCGCCGCACCCACCCGCCGCACGCCGGTCCCGCGCACCCGGGTCGGGGACGCCGCCGTCCCCACGACCGCCTCCCTGGGCGCGGCCGAGGAGGGCGCCCCCGTGCCCGCGGCCGCCCTCCCGGCCGGGACCGAGGCCGGACCCCGGGAAGTCAGCGCCACCGGGAAGCAGCGGTGAGCGGCAACCCGCGTCGGAGTGACAACCTGACCGACACCCCGACGCGTCCATTCCACGTGACGCAGGACGAGCTGGAACGGGCGGTGCGGGAGTCCTTCTCCCGACAGGTCGCCGTGCCCCGGCCGCCGGCCGTCGACCCGGCCGGTGTCGCCATCAGGCGGGCCCGCCGGGTCCAGCGCCGACGCACCGTCACCGGGCTGGCGATGGCCGCGGTCGCCACGGTCGCGGTCAGCACCGGGATCGCCCAGCTCACCATCGACCAGAACCGCCCCACCCGGACGACGGTGGTGCTCGGCGACCCGAACGCCAGCGGTCGACCGGACGGGCTCCCGTCCGAGTCGGCGGAGCTTCCCGGGCCGCCGGTCGGGATCGACATGATCGTTGGCGGCGTCCTGACCGCCGCCAACGGGCAGCGGTTGCCCCTCGAAGGGGTCGGGCCGGCCGAGCGAGCCCAGCGGCTGCCCGACAACGCCGGTTGGCTGGTCGTCGGTGCCCCGACCACCGCCGGCCGTACGCTCTGGTCCGTCAGCCCGGAGGGCCTCGTCCAGGTGCTGCTGGCCGGCACGGAAGCGATCATGATCTCCGCCGACGGCCACTCCGTGGCGTGGCGTGACGGCAACGAGCTGTTCGCGGCGGGTGTCGTCGGTGCCCAGCTCATCGCGCCGGTCGGAACGCCGGCACCGGCCACGGCCCGGCCGGTCGGGTTCGTCGGTGACGCCGTGCTGGTGCGACTGAACCCGGACCGGCCCGGGCATGTCCTGTGGTCCCCAGGGTCGGAGCTGTACGCCGATCGGGCCGACGGGAAGAGCCTGCACGTCTACGGTGTGCTCCCGGACGGTCGTGTGATCGCGCAGATCGCCGGCAGCAGCCCCGACCGTCCCTGCCTGGCCCTGCTCGACCCGAGCCGGGGCCTGGACCCGGTGACCACCGGGTGCGGGCCGAAGCTGAGCGGCGACGGGCTCGGCGCGGTCTCGACGAACGGACGGTGGCTGCTGGTGAACGGCGACCAGGGCCGCACGGCCAGCGCCCTGCTGTTCGACCTCGACCGGCTGGGCAGTGAGGCGGTCGAGACGGCATTCCCCGCCGGTCCGCCGCTCACCGGCGCGGTGATCTGGCCGTCCGAGGAGAGCGCGGCGTACGTGGACGCCGCAGGCAAGCTGCTCCGGCTGCGGGTCGACGACGTGGTGCGCGGCGGGCGGGCCGAGGCCCACCCGGTGCCCGAGGCGGCCCCGACCAACCCACCGGTGATCGTGACCCGCTCCTGACCCCGGTAGCGTCGCGGTGGTGAGCCCGTCCACCAACCCGCCGGCCCGCATCGACCTGCACGCCCACTCCACCGCCAGCGACGGCACGCTCAGCCCGCCCGAGCTGGTCCGCGCCGCCGCCGAGGCGGGCCTCGACGTGGTGGCGATCACCGACCACGACACGACCGCCGGCTGGGCGCCGGCGCTCGCCGCGCTGCCCCCGGGGTTGCGCCTGGTGCGGGGCGCCGAGATCTCCTGCCGCTGGTTCGGCGCCGAGCCGGCCGTCCCGCTGCACCTGCTGGCGTACCTCTTCGACCCCGAGCACCCCGACCTGGTCGCCGAGCTGGCCCGGGTGCGGGTCGCGCGGGAGCAGCGGGGTGAGCGGATCGTGGACCTGCTCCGCGCCGACGGCGTCGACGTCAGCTGGCCGGAGATCCTGGCCGGCGCGCGCGGCGGGACCGTGGGGCGTCCGCACATCGCGCAGGCGCTGATCCGGGCCGGCCTGGTCGGCAGCACCAGCGAGGCGTTCGGGCCGGACTGGCTGGGGGAGCGCTACCGGCTGCCCAAGGAGGACATCGAGGTCTTCCACGCCGTCCGGCTGGTCCGTGCGGCCGGGGGCGTTCCGGTGTTCGCCCATCCCCGGGCCACCCGCCGGGGCCGGGTGGTGCCGGACGAGCTGATCGCCGACCTGGCCGCGGCCGGGCTCGCCGGCCTGGAGGCCGACCACGAGGACCACTCGCCGGCGGAGCGGGCGCACGTCCGCGCCCTCGCCGCCGAGCTGGGGCTGCTGGTCACCGGGTCGTCCGACTTCCACGGCACGCACAAGACGGTCCAGCTGGGGGCGTTCACCACCGGGGTCGAGGCGTACGAGCGGATCGTCGCCGAGTCCGGCGGGGTGACCGAGGTCGCTTCCGGCTGATCCCCTGATCGCGCCGGAACGGCGCCGATAAGTTGATCAGGTGGATCTGAAGCTCTTCGGCGAGGTCTTCGTGACCCTGCTGGTCATCACCGACCCGCCGGGCATGCTGCCGATCTTTGTCGCGTTGACCGGCCCGCTGCCGGCGCGGGACCGGCACCGGGCGGCGTGGCAGGCGGTCGCCCTGGCGCTCGGCGTGATCGTGATCTTTGCGGTGGCCGGGCAGACCCTCCTCGAGTACCTGCACGTCGACCTGCCGGCGCTCCAGGCAGCCGGTGGGTTGCTGCTGGTGCTGGTCGCGCTGGAACTGCTGACCGGCAAGGGCGACGAGCCGAGCGGGACGTCCACATCCAACGTCGCGCTGGTGCCGCTGGGCACGCCCCTGCTCGCCGGACCCGGTGCGATCGTCGCCACCATGCTCTTCGTTCAACAGGCCGAGGGCGCCACCGACTACGCCGCGATCGCCGCCGGGATCATCGCCGTGATGATCGCCGTCTGGGTCGCGCTGCGCTTCTCCGGAGGCATCGTCAAGATCCTTCGGCCCGGTGGCATCGAGGTGCTCACCCGCATCGCCGGCCTGCTGCTGGCCGCAATCGCCGTGCAACTCATCGCGGACGCGGTGGCCGCGTTCGTCACGCAGTACATCAACATGGCTTGAGCGCCCCGCGTCGGCTGTCGTACGTGGGTGGCAGGATCTCAGGGGTGCGACGACCGACTCCCGCCGACCGGCCATCCTCCGGGCGCGCCCCCCGTCCCCGGCAGGCGCAGCCCGAGCAGCTCGGCTTCGAGGGCATGCCGGAGCGGCTCTTCGTCTGCACCCCGAGCAAACTCGGCACCTACGTCGACTGCCCGCGCCGCTACCGCTACGCCTACGTCGACCGGCCCGCCCCGCCCAAGGGGCCGCCGTGGGCGCACAACTCGCTCGGCGCGAGCGTGCACACGGCCCTGCGCAACTGGTATGCGCTGCCGCTCGACCGGCGCCGGCCGGAGGCGCTGGCCGGGCTGCTCCGCGGCACGTGGATGCGCGAGGGCTACCGCGACGACGAGCAGGAGCGGGCGGCCTACCGGCGGGCGCTCGGCTGGCTGGAGGCCTACGTCGAGACCCTGGAGCCCGACGTCGACCCGCTCGGCGTGGAGCGGGTGGTGGCGGTCAAGACCGCCGTGCTGGCCTTCAACGGGCGCGCCGACCGGATCGACGCCCGCCCCGGGCCGGCCGGCCCCGAGCTGGTGATCGTCGACTACAAGACCGGCCGCACCGGGCTCGACGCCGACGACGCGCGGGGCTCGCAGGCGCTGGCGCTCTACGCCTACGCGGCGGAGCGGGTGTTCCGCCGGCCGTGCCGCCGGGTCGAGCTGCACCACCTGCCGACCGGCACGGTGGCCGGGCACGACCACACCGTCGAGTCCCTGGCGCGGCAGCTCGGTCGCGCCGAGGAGACCGCCCGCGACATCATGGCCGCCGAGCGGGCGGTCGCCGACGGGGCCGACCCCGACGAGGCGTTCCCGACCGAGCCGAGCCCCCGGTGCGGCTGGTGCGACTATCGACGCACCTGCTCGACGGGCGCCCAACTGCCCGGCAAGGAGCCGTGGGCGGCGGTCGAGCGCACCGTCGAGCCGGAGTCCGGCGGGGCCTGACCCGGGCCGGCGGCCTGCGGCCGTCGACGGTCGGCGGCGTTGACGACCGGTCCGGCTCAGCCGGCGGTGGCCGGGGTCTGTGTCGCGCTGGTGGCGGATGAGGGCGTGGCCGCGTCCGACAGGGCCCCCGCCCGGCGGGCGGCCCGCTCCTTGGCGGCCTGCTGCAACGGCCCCTCGCGCCAGCGACGGGGCAGCGCCGTGAGCGCCAGGCGCAGCGCACGCACGGTCAGGTCGGCCGACAGGTCGGTGGTGGGCAGCCCGAGGCCCCCGTACATCCGGCGGGCCCAGGGCGGCAGCAGCGCCAGGGCCGTGCCGGCGACGCCGAAGTACGCCCACCGCGGCGGCCCGAGCGTCAACCCGAGCCGGGCCGGCAGGCCCAGCTTCCACGGGAGCGGCGGCGCGGTGAGGAAGAGCGCGGTCTCGGCGGCCTCGCGGGTCATCCGCAGCTGCGGGCGTACGGCCCGGTAGTAGTCCGCCACCTCCGCCGCCGTGCCCGGCACGGTGGCCGGGTCGAGGCCGACCAGGGCGGCGGCCCGGCGCTGCTCGGTGTAGTAGCCGTCCACCTCGGCCGCGGACAGCGGCAGCCCGGCCCGCCGGGCCGTGTCGAGGAACGACTCGACCTCGGCGACGTGCACCCAGCGGAGCAGGTCGGGGTCGTCGATGCGGAACCGCTCGCCGGTCACCGGGTCGGTGGCCCGCAGCCGGGCGTGCAGGCGGCGCAGCCGCTCCCCGGCCGCCTCTGCCTCCGCGGTGGTGCCGTAGACGGTCGTGCCGACGTAGGTGGCGGTGCGGACCAGCCGACCCCAGGCGTCGGTGCGGTAGTCGCTGTTCTGCGCCACCCCTGCCATCGCGCGAGGGTGCAGCGCCTGCAGGTAGAGCGAGCGGAGGCCGGCGACGATCAGGATCGGCTCCTCGTGCACCTTCCACGTGACCGAACCCGGACCGAAGAGGCCGAGGTCATCGGAGTCCACCGATCAAGAGTGCCACGCCGGGGTCGCTCGTCGGGTCATTCGTCGGCCGCGCGGCGGGCCTGGCAGGCGGGACAAAGACCCCAAAAGGTGACCTCCGCCTCGTCGACCGCGAAGCCGTGCGTCGTCTGCGGATCGAGGCAGGGCGCCTCGCCCACCGCGCAGTCGACGTCGGCGATCTCGCCGCAGCCCCGGCACACCACGTGGTGGTGGTTGTCGCCGACCCGGGCCTCATACCGGGCGGGGCTGCCGGCCGGTTCGATCCGACGGGACAGGCCGGCCCGGGACAGGGCGCCGAGGACGTCGTACACCGCCTGGGTGGAGACCGAGTCGAGCCGTTCCCGTACCCGGCGGGTGATCTCGTCGACCTCCAGGTGGCCGCCGCCGGCGAGCACCTCCAGCACGGCGAGGCGCGGCCGGGTGACCCGCAGGCCACGCGACCGGAGCAGCTCCTCCCCACCGGACATGCGCCAATGACAGCACGGGAGACGGGCGTCGACAACCGGTCGAGGGCCAGGGCTGGGCGGAGATCGGTGCTTCGGCCGCGGGCCGCGGCTGAACCGGATCCGGACGGCCTGCGTGTAGCCGGACGAGAGCCGGGCGCGCCGGCCGATGAGCCGTAGGCTGGCAAGCCGCGACCGTGATCCTTACCGGAGGTACCGATGTTCGAGCAGATCCAGGGCCTGCCGATCCACGTCCTGGTGGTGCACGCGGTTGTGGTGCTCGTGCCGCTGCTGGCGCTGCTCGCCGTGGCGTTCGTCGCCGTGCCGCGCTGGCGGCGGCGGTTGGACTGGGCGGTCGGGATCCTGGCCGTGATCGCTCCGGTGACCGCGTGGGTCGCCGTGGAGTCCGGCGAGGCGCTCACCGACGCCCTGGTGGCGCGCGGCTTCCAGGGGCCGGTCCTCGACCAGATCTTCGAGCACTCCCGGTACGGGGACATCCTGTTCCGGCTCGTGCTGCCGCTCGGCATCGTGGCTCTCCTGCTGCTGGCGGTGACGAGCGGCCACCCGCGGGTGCCGAAGCTGCCCGCATTGGTCACCCCGATTCTGTCGGTCGCGGTGGTCGCGCTGGCGATCGCTTCGCTGGTGTACGTCGTGCTGACCGGTCACTCGGGCGCCGAGACCGTCTGGGGGACGACGCTCTAGATCCAGGCCGTCGCGGCGCCTATGGCTTGTGAGCTTGCTCTCCGACAGGTGCCACCTGGAGTACCGGTTTCACGGCTTCCCCGCTGGCAGCTGCGGCGAACGCTGCCTCGATGTCGTCGAAGTCGTAGAAACGCACCAACCGATCAATGGGGAAGCGACCCGCCCTGAACAGCTCGACCAGCCGAGGGATGAACAGCTGTGGTATCGCGTCGCCCTGAACGATCCCCGACACGGTTTTGCCGAAGGCAAGCTTCCCCGCGGGGACGGCGGTGTCCGGTGCTCCGCCTGCTACCAGCCCGACCCGGCCCAGGGGTCGCAGGGCGTCGACGGCGTGGTCGAGCATGTCGGCGCGTCCCGTGGTGTCGACCACGTACGCGACACCTGAGCCGGTGATCTCCTGGATTGTTCGGGCGACATCCGATTCGCGAGCGTTGATGGTGTTTGTTGCGCCCAGGTCCGTTGCCAGCGCTAAGCGTTGGGCGTTGACGTCCACGGCGATGATCGTGGTTGCTCCCGCCAGACGTGCCGCCATGAGCGCGCCGAACCCGACTGCGCCGACACCGAAGATGGCGATCGAATCTCCGGCGGACACGGCGAACGAGTTGAGCACCGCACCGGCCCCGGTCTGGAAGCCGCAGCCGAGCGGGCCGAGAAGCTCAAGGGGAAGATCCTTGTCGACCTTGACGGTGTTGCGCCGTGTGGCCAGTGCATGAGTGGCGAAGGAAGACTGGCCGAAGAAGTGCCCGGACACCTCCTCAGCCTCCGAATCGATACGGTGCAGCCCGCGAGTTCCGTCGATTCGAGCGCCGGAGAAGTTGGCCGGCATGGCCTGTTCGCAGTACGCGGGGTGGCCGGCCAGGCACTGCGGGCACACCCCGCAGGACTGGAACGACAACACGACATGGTCGCCCGGTCGCAGGTCGGTGACGTCGGGGCCGACCTGCTCGACGACACCCGCGCCCTCGTGTCCCAGGACGATCGGCTGACGTACGGGCATGTGCCCGTTGCGGGCGTGTGCGTCGGTCTGGCAGATGCCGGTTGCGACGATTCGCACGAGTACCTCGTCCCCGCGCGGTTCGTCGAGTTGCAGGTTCTCGAATGCGAAGGGCTCGCCTGGTCCAGGCGACACTGCGGCTCGTATCTGCATGGTGTTCCCTTTCTTCGGGTGGTGTCGCCGTTCCACGAACGCGGCTCAGCGTGCTTGTGCGCTTTCGCGATCCGGAGGGATGGGGAAGTTGCGGTTGAAGACGTTGTCGGGGTCGTACTCGGCCTTCAGCTTCCGTAGCCGGCTGAGAGTCGGCTCGGGGAACGCCTCCCGCAGCAGTTCCGGGTCGGTGCGCGTCTCGAAGCTCAGGTACATGCCGTCCAGGTGGGCGTGCAGGTCGGCCCAGTGCTTGTCGAGCTGGGCCACCTGCTGAGGGCTGGTCGCGGCGAGCACCGAGAAGTTCTGGCTGCGGTGGGCGTACGCGGTGGCCTCGGGTGGCACGTCGTTGACGGCACCGCCGACGCTGCGGATCTGCAGCACCGACACGTCGCCGGAGTGCATCATCGTGTGCATGCTGGTCGCGGCCTCGGCGGTCACGTGGTGCAGCAAGCCGCTGCGGGTGTCGTCCAGGCCCTGGCCGTGGTGGCGGTTGTGCGGCGGGGCGACCAGCGCCGCGTACGGCATGAGCTGGGCCTGCTGCCCGAGGATCGGCCCGATGTCGACGAACGGGGTGAGCGCGTCCTGCGCCGCCTCGACGTCGTCTCCGGCATAAACCAGCGTGACCTGGGCGATCGGACCCGTCGGGCCGGCGAACACCGACAGGAAGCTGCTCAGCTCGCGTGGCGCCTGCTCGACGAGGGCGCCCCAACGGGTGAGCAGGCTCGCGGTGTCGCCGGCGTCGACGGTGAGTTGGGCGACGGCGACGTCAGCGACCTCGTAGGCCTCGAGTTCGAGGGCCGTGACGACGCCGAAGTTGCCGCCCGCGCCGCGTACGGCCCAGAACAGGTCGGCGTGATGGTCGGCGTCCACGCGTAGGACGCGGCTGTCAGCGGTGACGATTTCGGCCGCCACGACGTGGTCGATGGTGAGCCCATACTTGCGGGCGAGGTAACCGACGCCGGCGGTGGTGGCCAGGCCGCCGACGCCGACGTCGCCGTAGTCGCCGGAGCTCATGGCCAGCCCGTGCGGCGCGAGAGCCTGGGCGACCTCGCCCCAACGGGCACCGGGCTCGAGGCGGATGAGGCGCCTGGTTCGGTCGAGCACGGTGACCTGATTGAGCCGGGACAGGTCGATAAGGACGCCGCCGTCGTTGGTCGAGCGGCCGCTGATGCCGTGCCCGCCGCTGCGCACCGACAGCGGCACGCCCTGGCCACGGGCGTACCGGATCGCCTCGGCGACCTCGCCGGCGTCGCCGGGCCGCAGCACCAGCGCGGGTGATCCGCGGCGGATGTAGCTGTGCCGGACCCGCTCGTAGTCGCGGTCGCCGGGTTCGACGGCGTGGGCGGCCAGGGGAGCGGGCAGGGCGTCGTAGTCGAGGCCGGGCAGGCGCTGGGCTATCACTGCCGCCGGACGGACCGGTCCGCTCGGGGTGCCCGAACTCGCTCGTTCTCGGGCGACGGCTTCGCGCAGGGCGGGTGCGACTTCCTGGGCGAACGTCTGGATGAGCCGTGGGTCGTCGCGGCCGATGATGAACGCGCTGAAGCCCTCGTCGAGCACCATGGGCAACAGTTGTTCGACCCACTGTTCCGGCGGGCCCTGCAGGAATCCGCGGCTGTTGTCGGTGAAGTCGACCTGGAACAGGTTGAGCAGCCGCCGGATCTCGCGCGGATCGCGGCCTGCCCTCTCCGCCCCCTCGTCGATAAGTCGGTTGGCCGCGAACCGGTCCGGTGACCGCAGGTATTCGAGCGTCGGAAGCCAGCCGTCAGCTACGGCGCCGGTCAGCTCGAGCATCTTGGGCTTGTAGGCACCAAGCCAGATTCCGATGTCGTGCGTGGGTGCGGGGCCGCGCTGCATCCCGGGGACGGTGTAGTACCTGCCGTCCTGTCGGAACACGGTCTGGGTGGAGGTGTCCCAGACGCCGCGCAGGATGTCGACGGCTTCGCGCAGTGCCTGGACGCCCTGGCCAGGTGTCAGGCGGCGGCCGCCCATGCCCTCGATGCCGTCCCACATCGCGCCCGCACCGAGGCCCAGCTCGAAGCGGCCCTTGGACAGCACATCCAGGCTGGCCGCGGCGCGAGCCAGCACCGCGGGCGGGCGCATCGGCAGGTTGAGCACGTTCGCCGAAACCCGCAGCCGTTGCGTACGCGAGGCCACCCAGCTCAGCAAGGTCCAGGTGTCAAGGAAGCCCGGGTTGTACGGGTGGTCCTGGAACGTGGCCAGGTCGAGGCCGACGGCTTCAGTCAGCTCGGCCAGCGCCACCGCCCGGTCAGGGTTGTCGGCGCCGGGCGTGATGAAGGTTCCGAACAGCAGGTCGTGACCGTAGTCGGGCATCGCCCGTGCTCCCCGCTCTTGAAGTAGCTGGACAGCCAATAGTGTATGCGGCAAAACTTATGATCGACAACCTATCGCCCGTCCGCAGCGCACCCGAGACGTGGGTCACGAAGGGTGGACGCGTTGTCCAGCAGATGTATTGTCGAACCAACGGTTTGCTGCGAAGACATTCTTTGGCACTGCTCACCTGCGAGACCGAGCGCCCATTGTGATGCTTTCAGGCAGTTCGCCGTATAAGTCGATCTCACCAATGTTCGGCCAGAGTGTCCGAACCTGACGTCGGTCGGCGGACTCGTGCGGCCCATCAGGCTGCACGCACCAGAAGGAGGCAAGAGAATGGCCAGCAAGTACGGCGACTTCTACCCGAGTAAGTGGGGCTTT
>NZ_JBITMV010000020.1:0-124877 GCF_044466625.1 Micromonospora sp. NPDC049366 | reverse complement strand
CACCCCCCGGATCATCCGAACGACAGGGGCAGGAAGTCATACCAGGCCGGGCGACCGAGGGTCCCCGGCTGGGGACGATCAAAAAGGTAACGGGGCGCCGGGTGGGCCCGGGACGTCAGATCGACGACTCCGGCCGGGCGAACGGGATGGTCGGCTGCACGGTGAGGTCGGCCGGGGCGGGGGGCACGTCGTCCCGCTCGGCCGGGCTCGGTCCGCGCCCACGGCGGCGGAACACCGGCCCGGCGGGGACGTCGTCCTCACCGTCGTCGGCCGGGGTGACCTCGGTGATCAGCCAGAGGGCCGCGCCGAGCAGGGCGCAGGCGACGAAGGCCATCACGAGCCCGCGCCCGTACTCGATCTCGAAGCCCTCGTCGGGCGCGTAGAGGCGGGCCCGTTGCCCGGTGTCGTCCAACGTGATCGCGGTGGCCGTCAGCAGCGTCAGCAGCGCGCCGGCCAGGGCGAGCCCGGCCACCCGGGCGTTCACGCGGATGCTCCGGGTGCCCCGGAGCGCGAGCGCCACCGCGGTGACCAGCACGAGCAGCCCGACCAGGTAGCCGGTGCCGAGGTTGCCGATCTCGGCGAGGCCGGCGGGCACCCGGAGGGAGTCGCCGGTCGGGCCCCCGTTGGGGAGGGTCATCACCAGCCACTCCCCGGCCAGCGAGGCGGTCGCGGCGACCGCGCCGAGCCCGGCGAGCAGGGGCGGCACCCGGCGGTCCCGGGCCAGCCCGGCGAGCGACCGCCCCGGCCGTGGCGTCGGCCCGGGCTCGGCGGCACCCCACTCGACCACGGCCGAGCCGTCGGACCGGTCGTCCTGCCGCGGGATGGGCAGCTCTCGGGACATCGGGGAACCCCTTCCGCCGGTCACGCGCCTGCCGGAATTCTGGCACAGGGGCACGCCGGTGACGGGGATCGCAGCACGGGCGTTGGGTGAGCTCGTCGCAGCCCGGGCGGCTTTCCGATAGCGTCGCAGCATGCCTATCCGTACCGCTTCCGCACGTTGGCAGGGCAACCTCACCGAGGGGTCCGGCACGATCCGCACCGGCAAGGGCGGACTCGAGGGGAACTACTCCTTCAAGTCGCGCTTCGAGGAGGGTGAGGGCACCAACCCCGAGGAGCTGATCGGCGCCGCGCACGCGGGCTGCTTCTCGATGGCCTTCTCCAAGGCGCTCGCCGACGCCGGTTCCACGGCGACGTCCGTCGAGACCACCGCCAAGGTCCACCTGGACAAGACCGACGCCGGCATGACCGTCACCCGCATCGAGCTGGAGACGGTGGGCCAGGTGCCCGGCATCGACGAGAGCGAGTTCCAGAAGCTCGCCGAGGCCGCCAAGGCGAACTGCCCCATCTCCCGGCTGCTCTCCCCGGGCGCCGAGATCACCCTCACCGCCCGCCTCAGCGCCTGACCCGCACTCCGCGAGCCGTACGGTCACGGCAGGGGTCGTCCCACCCGGACGCCACCCCTGCCCGTGGCCGCACGTGGATCTCCGACCGGCCCGGTGCCGGTCGGGATCAGGCAGAATGGCGGAGTGCCGGTGGAGATGAGCCGCGAGCGCTTCGAGGAGCTGGTCGGCGACGCCCTCGATGAGGTGCCTGAGGAGCTGCTCGGCCTGATGAGCAACGTGGTCATCCTGGTCGAGGACGACCCGCCTCCCGGCGAGGAGGACCTGCTCGGGCTCTACGAGGGGCACGCCCTCACCGAGCGCGGCTGGGACTACGCCGGAGTCCTGCCGGACCGCATCTTCATCTACCGCCATCCCATCCTGCGGATCTGCGACAACGACGACGACGTCGTCGACGAGATCGCCGTCACGGTGGTGCACGAGATCGCCCACCACTTCGGCATCGACGACGAGCGGCTGCACGCCCTGGGGTGGGCCTGACGGCGTCGTCCGTACGCCCGGCGCCGGCCGCGCCACACCGCCGCGCTGACGGTCCGGCGTTGCGACGGTCCCCTACCGTCGTGGCAGGCAACGCGACCTCAGGAGGCAAATACCCATGCGCAGCGCGCTGTTCTCCGCGGAGAACCTGGAGCAGGAGTCCGCACAGCCCGGCATGCGGCTGCAGAACTCCAAGATGTTGAAGATCGAGCTCAACGGCGAGGCGATGGCCCGGGTCGGGTCCATGGTCGCCTACCAGGGGAACGTGCAGTTCCAGGCCCTCGGCTCGGGCGGGCTGGGCAAGTTCCTCAAGCAGAAGCTCACCGGCGAGGGTGTCCCGCTGATGCGGGTGAGCGGCCAGGGCGACGTCTTCCTCGCCGAGCTGGCGAAGGACGTCCACATCATCGACCTGGAGCCCGGGGACGCCCTCTCCATCAACGGTTCCAGCGTGCTGGCCTTCGACTCCTCCCTCCAGTACGACATCAGGATGGTCGGCGGCGCCGGCATGGCGTCGTCGTCCGGCCTCTTCAACTGCGTCTTCACCGGCCACGGTCGGATCGCCATCACCACCAAGGGCACGCCGGTCGTGCTCAACGTCGACCAGCCGACCTACGTCGACCCGCAGGCGGCGGTGTGCTGGTCGGCCAACCTCCAGACCGGCTACCACCGCGCGGAGCAGCTGGGCCTCGGCACGTTGCTCGGTCGGCGCACCGGCGAGTCGTTCACGATGAGCTTCGCCGGCCAGGGCTTCGTGGTCGTGCAGCCGTCCGAGGAGCCGCCGGTCATGGGCAGCGGCGCGCAGGAGCAGCAGGGCGGCCTGCTCGGCGGTCTGCTCAGCTGACGGGCGGCTGCTCCGGCCGGGGCGGCGTCCGCCCGTCCCGGCCGTGCGGGCCGGTCAGCTGAGCTCGCCGGTGCGCAGCCGGGCCAGCCACGCCGCCGCGTCGGCGTAGTCGGTGTCGGACAGGCCGGGTGGCGCGGGCACCGGTCGGTCGCCCCCCGCCTCGGCCCAGCGGTGACGGGGGTACGACCCGAGGAAGCGGACGTCGGCGCAGACCCGGCGCAGCCCCTGCAGGGCCTCGCCGAGCCGGACGTCGGCCACGTGGCCGGAGCAGTCGAGGAAGAAGACGTACCGGCCGAGCGCCTCACCGGTCGGCCGGGACTCGATCCGGGTCAGGTTGACGCCGCGTACGGCCAGCTCCATGAGCACCGACAGCAGGGCACCCACCCGGTCGTGGGCGATGTAGACGGCCAGCGACGTGACGTCGTCGCCGGTCGGTGGCGGGGGCGGACCGGGGCGGGACAGCAGCGCGAAGCGGGTCACCGCGTCCGGATGGTCGGCGATCTTGTCGGCCAGCACGGCCAGCCGGTGCCGGGTGGCGCCGATCGGCGCGCAGATGGCGGCGTCGTAGTCGCCGCCGGCCGCGCCCGCCGCGGCGGCGCCGTTGGAGAGCACGTCGACCACCACGGCGTCCGGCAGGTGCGTACGCAGCCAGTTGCGGCACTGGGTGGAGGCCTGCGGGTGCGCCGCCACGCTCCGGATCGTGGTCAGGTCGGTGCCGGACCGGGCGCCGAGCACGAACTCGACCGGCAGGATCACCTCACGGGTGATCACCAGCGGGTCCCCCTCGGCCAGTTCGTCAAGGGTCACCCCCACCGCGCCGCCGATGGAGTTCTCCAGCGGCACCAGCGCCGCGTCGGCGTCACCGGACCGTACGCTCTCCAGCGCCTCCCCGACGCTGCGGGCCGGCGTGCGGCTGCCCCGCTCGGCGGCGGGGACGGTGCGCAGCGCCTGCTCGGCGAAGGTGCCCTCAGGGCCCAGGTAGACGAAGCGCGTCGGCGGTGTTCCCGGCATGCCGACCAGCCTACGCACCCGGTACGCCCACCGTGCCGCCGTCACAGGCCAAGCCCCGAAGCCCGATCGGCCCGGCGACCCGCACCTCGGCCGTGCAGACGTCCGTGCCCGCGGTGACCAGCTCCAGCGTCCCCGACCGCTCCCGGGTGACCACCTGGAGCTCCTCGTGACCGGTCACGTCGAGCACCGTGTACTGCCAGTCCGCGGCACAGAGCGGCCCGCTGCGTACGCGGACCCCGACGTCGTTCGGCAGCACCCCGGCACGGCCGCGGAGCAGGGAGATGATCCGGGAGCCGGTAGGCCCGCCCCGGCAGGCCGTGGCCACCAGCCCGGCGTCGGTGGTCGGGGTGGCCGGCACGGTCGGCGCGCCCGACGGCAGGCCGGTGGCCGGCGGCGCCGCCGGGGTGGGCACCGACGTCGGGTGGGGCGGTGCGGTGGGCGCGAAGTTTCGCAGCTCGGGTGGCGCCCCGCAGCCGGCCAGCGCGAGGACGGCCAGCAGGACCACCGCCGCGCGGCGCGGCCGGCGGCCGGTGTGCTCGTGGGACGTGCGGGCGCTGTCGCTGCCCGAGAGGGGCACGGCGGGCCGGGTCGGCGTGCCGGCCCCGTCGGCGCGCCGAGGGCGTGTCGAGGCGGGCGATGTCGACGGCCGGATCTCGTCGGCGCTCCGGGCGCGCGTCAGAGCGGGTGGGGCCGACGTGCGGTCGGCGCGTGGGGACGCCGGGTGGCGGAGTGGGGTGCGCGGCACGGACCGGTCCTGGGGGCGGAGGGGTGGTCGGCCGGGGTGGCCGAGCCCATCGTAGGAGGAACCGTGGCCGTGGTGAAGGTCAGCCGGAGACCCGGTGTCCGGCGCGTTCCAGCGCCGTGGTCGCCTCGTCGAGCCGGACGGCCGGGACGAGCAGGTAGTCGGTGTCGAAGGTGGAGAAGGCGACCGCGTTGACCCGGGCGCCGGCCAACGGGTCGACGAGGGCGGCGAGCGTGCCGGTGACGGCCAGGCCGATCGGACCCGAGACCCGCAGACAGCGCCAGGCGGTTTCCACCACCGCCTGCTCGGGAGCCCGGTCCAGTGGGCAGATGACGGAGATCCCGTCGGTGGTCCAGCTGACCGTCACCACGTCGGCGTGGTTCAGGCCGCTCGACAGCGCGGGCGGCAGGGCGGTGCCGGCTGCCATCCGACACACGGCGTACTCCTCCGGTAGCAGATCGACATCGAGCATGAGGGCACCCTACGGCCTCGGAACCGGTCCGTCCGGGTACGCCGCGTGCGGCGATTGTCAGATTTGCCCAGGTCAGACGCCTGAGAAGAAGGTGAGCGAGCCGGCGACCGCCCCGTCGGTGAGCACCGGCGTGGAGATCGCGTCGACCGTCGCGTCGGGAGCGTCGTCGCCGGCCGCCCGGACCCGCAGCAGGCCACGGGCGAGCCGACCCGAGGAGAGCGCCAGCAGCGGCGGGATCTTGTCGACCTCCTGCTCGGTCAGCTCGACACCGTAGGCCGTGAAGTCGACCAGGCGCAGCCCGCCGTCGAGCAGCGGCAGGCCGATCAGGTCCTCCGGCTTGCCGAGGCCGAGCAGCTCACAGCCGGCGGCGGAGATCGCCACCACCGTGGTCTCGGCGTCGATCAGCAGGCAGGGCTCATCGGCCTGGGTGACCGTGGAGCACCACTGGCCGAAGTTGTCGAACCCGGGCGCTGTCGAGGCCCCCGCCGACGGCGGAAACACTTCCGAGAGC
The DNA here is from genome assembly GCF_044466625.1 of Micromonospora sp. NPDC049366. NCBI lineage: Bacteria > Bacillati > Actinomycetota > Actinomycetes > Micromonosporales > Micromonosporaceae > Micromonospora > Micromonospora sp. NPDC049366. The sequence goes on along the minus strand of NZ_JBITMV010000020.1, from coordinate 119,423 downwards.
GAGAGTTCGACGTGGGCCACCGCGCCTCCTATGTGCACCCTGAGACTGTCCACGCTAGCCGGTCGCCCGGACGATCGTCGATCGCGCCGCGGCCACCGACCCGCCTACGGCCGGACCGAGGCCCGAGCGGAACGGTCGGCGACTGCGTGGACGCGCGCCGCCGACAGCGGCGATACACGTGACGTCCGGGCTGACGTTACCGGCGGTTCGCCGGCTTGTCAGCGGCCGTTCGGCCGTCGTCATACCACCGGTAGTCGGCGGCTGGACGGTACGTGCCGTTCAGCCAGGTGTTCGGGTGCTGCGCGACCCGGGACAGCTTCTCGGCGGTGGCCGGGCTGATCCGGCTGCCGCCGGCCACCAGCAGGCGGTCCAGCTCGCGGTGGGTCGCCATCAGACAGTCCTTCGGCAGGCCGTAGACGCTGATGACGCCGGAGCCGACGAAGGTCAGCACCGGCGTCACCGGGATGGGGAGCCCCACCGCGTCGGAGAGGGCCTTGCTCGCCCGCTTGGCGTCGCGGCGGGCCTCCGCCACGTAGGGCGGCCGCTTGCCGTTGATCTGCACCACGTCGCCGGCGACGAGCACACGCGCCCGGCCGTGGTCGGCGATGGTGACGGCGAAGAGGCCACTCGGGCCGATGGCGAGGAAGCCGGCGCGCTCCTCGTGCGGGCGGTCGAGCAGGACGTCGACCGCGTCGGTGCGGGGCCACTCGATGACGTGCCAGCCCGGCCCGAGATGGTCCAGTTGGCCGAGGGCGCGGGCGCCCGCCGCCTCGAGTCGTCGGGCTCCGCGCTCTGCCCGCCGACGGCGGGCCCACTCCAACGGTGTCGGACGGGCCGGGTCGAGGACCCCCGGCGACTCCACCCGAGGGTGTGGCACCGTGGCGGGCGGCAGTGCCCGAGCGGTCGGAACGGCTCGACGAGCGGGGAAGACAGTCATCGCGACCTCCGGCAAAAGGTCCCTCGAAGTTATGTCTCCACTACCCTACGTTGCCACTCCGGGGGGTCGGCAAGGTGGAGCGCCGGAGTGACTGTGGATGAATGCCATATTCATCCACAGTTCTTTTCTCGGATACCGCCAAACCCTGCCCTAGGCTGCCCTCGTGACCCACTATGTGGACAGCGAAGTAGGTCGGCTCGGCACCGTGCTGTTGCACCGCCCCGGGCGGGAACTCGCCCGGCTGACCCCGCGCAACAACGACTCGCTCCTCTTCGACGCGATCCCCTGGGTCGGTCGCGCTCAGGAGGAACACGACGCGTTCGCCGCGGCACTGCGCGAGCGCGGGGTGGAGGTGCTCTACCTCGCCGCCCTGCTCACCGAGACGCTCGCCGTGGCCGACGCCCGCGCCGAGCTGACCGAGCAGGTGCTCCGCTCGCCCCGGCTGGGCGACAGCCTGCGGGCCCGGGTCGCCGACCATCTGGCGTACCTGGACCCGGCGGCGCTCGCCGACGTACTCATCGCCGGCCTCGCCCACGAGGAGCTGCGGATCAGCGCGGAACGCCCGGGCGGGCTCGTCTACACCCTCATGGACCGGCACGACTTCGTCATCGACCCGCTGCCCAACCTGCTCTTCACCCGCGACTCGTCGCTCTGGATCCGGGACCGGGTCGGCGTCACCAGCCTCGCCATGACCGCCCGCCGTCGGGAGAGCACCCTGACCCACGCCATCTACCGGCACCACCCGCGCTTCGCCGGCACCGGCTTCGTGTACGACCCGGGCCTGGAGCACCTGGAGGGCGGCGACGTGCTGCTGCTGGCGCCCGGCGTGCTCGCCGTGGGGGTGGGCGAGCGGACCACCCCGGCCGGCGCCGAGCGGCTCGGCCGTCAGGTCTTCGCCGCCGGCCTCGCCCACACCATCCTCGTGGTGCCGATCGCCCAGGAGCGGGCCACGATGCACCTGGACACGGTCTGCACCATGGTCGACGTCGACGCCGTCCTGATGTATCCGAACGTCGCCGACACGCTCTCCGCGTACACGGTGATCGCCGGTGCCGACGGAGAGGACCCCCGGGTCGACGGTCCCGCGCCGTTCCTGCGGGCCGCCGCCGACGCGATGGACCTGGACCAGCTCCGGGTGATCGACACCGGCCTGGACCCGGTCACCGCCGAACGTGAGCAGTGGGACGACGGCAACAACACTCTCGCCATCGCACCCCGGCTCTGCGTCGGCTACGAGCGCAATGTGGAGACCAACGCGCAGCTGGAGCGGGCCGGCATCGAGGTTATCCCGATCGCCGGGTCGGAACTGGGCTCCGGCCGAGGTGGCCCGCGGTGCATGTCCTGCCCGCTGGTGCGGGAGCCGCTGGGCGGCTGACCGCCACGCCCCGCCGCGGGGCACGGGCGGCTGCGGTGTCTGCCCGGACCGGGGCGGCGGCGCGGCGCCGCCCCGGGGGACCGTCAGCGCAGGGTGAGCTGGCGGCCGAGCAGGCCCTGGCGGGCCCGCCGCGCGGCGGCGTCGAGTGGGCCACCCTCGGCCACCGCCTCGGCGTAGCGCTTGGCGAACTCGGCCACCGGCTCCTCCCACTCGCCGGCCGGCGTCTGCTCGGGCAGGTCCCAGACCGGCACCAGGCGCCCGTGCGCGCGGAACATGCCCGCGAAGCGCGTGCCGTCGCCGAGCGGCAGCGAGCCGGCAGCGCCGAGGCGGGCCAGCGCGTCGAGCGCCGTGTCCTCCTCCTCCGGCAGCACCCAGCGCACGTGCGCCTTCTCCGGCACCTGGCACCAGTACGCGGCCTTCGCCGCGCTCATCCGCACCGTCGGGTAGATCGCGGCGTTCGCCCGCTCCAGGGACGCCTGGACGGTCGGGTCGTCCGTCGCGCCGGGGTCGAGCCAGAAGTCGAACCCGTCGTGCATCGTGATCTCCAGCGGGCCGTCCACCAGCACGTCCTGGAGGCGGGGGCCGGGGCCGGGCAGCGGCGGCACGGCCACCTGGCTGCCCGGCTCGGTGCGCAGCGCGCAGAGCAGCGCCTCGGCCAGGTCGCGGGAGACGTCGCCGGACTGGATGTGACGCTGGAGCCCGATGAACACCCGCCCGTCCGCCTTGGTCATCGCCGGGGCGGCCATCGGCAGCACGGTGGCCAGCGTCACCGGACGGTCACCGAACTCCTCGACGAGGTCGGGAGCGAGCCGCAGCGGCGCGGACGCGGCCGGCACCAGCTCGCGCAGGGCGATCCACTCCGGCTCGTCGACCAGCCCTTCGAACGGTCGCGGCACGAAGATGTCGCGCACCTTCTCCCGCTTCGGGGTGGTCTCGGCGGCCCGCTGGTTCTTTCGACGCTTGCTCACGGCGAGACAGCCTAGAGGCCCCGACGGCCCGCCGTGGGGAGGACCCGCCTCCGGGGCGCCTTCGATGAGGGCGGCGGCCCGGCGGACGGCACCGGGTCAGCCGGCGATCACCAGGTCGGGTCGGCCCACCGGGGTCGGCTCGAACTCGGCCCACACGCTCTGGCCGAGCCCGTCGCGGTCGACCCCCCACCGGGTGGCCAAGCCGGCGACGATGTGCAGCCCGCGACCGTCGGCCGCGTCGGTGGTGGCCGCCCGCATCCGGGGGCCCTCGCCGGTGTCGCCGTCGGTGACCCGGAGCTGCACCCGGGGACCGTCGACGGTCTCCCGCAGCCGCCAGGCGACCCGCACCACCCCGCCGGGCAGCGGACGGGCGTGCCGGACCGCGTTGCCGACCAGCTCGGCCAGGACGGCGACCAGGTCGGCCAGGAGCGCGGGGGACACCAGGCCGGTCAGCTCGTCGGCGAGCCGGTGCCGGGCGAGGCGGGCACCGGTAGCGTGGTGGGGCACCACCACGCACCACGCTCGTTCGCCGGATCCCGTCCCCACCTGCGTCCCTTCACGCCCTCGCGGCCCGCGCCGGTCGTCATCCGCGCGGCAGCCGCACCTCTGCGACCGTACCGCCACCGGTCCTCGGTCGGAGGGATACCCATCCATTCTGTTGTTCAACGATCCGGCGGACGAGATAGAGGCCGAGCCCCGCACCCGGGTAGCCGCGACGGTCCCCCGACTCGCCCTGCCAGAACCGGTCGAAGGCGCGTTCGACGTGCTCGGGCCGGATGCCGATGCCCCGGTCGCTGACCCGGAACGAGACCATCTGGCCGTCCGCCCGGGCGCTGATCTCGATCCCGGTGCCGGGCGACGAGTACTTTCCGGCGTTCGTGGCGAGCTCGGTCAGCACGGTGGCGAGGCTGGGCCGGTGACCGAGCGCCTTGGGCAGGTCGGCCGGCAGGTCGAGCAGGAGCCGGTGACGCAGCTCGGCGGGGAGGTCGAGGACCGCGGAGCGCAGGGCGTCGCCCAGGTCGAAGGGTGCGGGCGGCTCGTCGCCGGGCCCGGACTCGGCGGCGGAGGAGAGCAGCCGGTCCACGAGCCGCGCCAGCTCGTTCGCCCGCTGGCCGATCACCCGCGCGGCCTGCCGGCGGTCGGTCTCGGTCAGCGACTCCCAGTGGTCGGTCAGCGTGTCGGCGTACCCCTTGATGACCGTCACCGGCGTCCGCAGCTCGTGGCTGGTCACCGCCACGAAGAGGTCGCGCTCGTGGTCGCGGCGCTGCTGGTCGGTGATGTCGCGGAAGGTGACCACCCGCAGCGTCCCGGGCCCGGGCAGCTCTCCGGACGTGATCCGCAGCCAGCGACCGTCGGGCAGCCGGTGGTCGAGCACCTGACCCGAGGGCGGGATGGGGAAGGGCAGCGGTCGGCTGAGCGCCTGGTTGGCGGGGCGGCCGGTCACCTGCGCGGCGGCCGGGTTCCAGAGCCGGACGTAGCTGTCCCGGTCCACCACCGCCAGCCCGTCGGCGAGCGCCGCGACGACCGGGCCGTCGCCGTGCACCGGCAGCCCGCTCTGGTCGCCGTACATGTGGGCGATGCAGGAGGCGAGGTACGCGACGACGCCGTGCTGCCGGGCGTCCGGTCCGTCGTCGCCGTCGCGGTAGAGGGCGTGCAGGCTGCCGACGGTGTGCCCGCCGATCTCGGCCCGGGACACCACCATGTGGTGCAGGCCGCGCTCGGAAAGCTCGGTGGTGAGCTTGCCGTCCAGCTCGTCGAGGCGTACCTGCTGCACGCGTGGGCCGGTGAGCAGGCACACCGTCGTCGGGTCGTTGACCGGCAGGGGCCGGCCGACCGTCCACTCGGCGGCGCCGGTCGCGGCGATGACCCGGCCGCCCGTCGGCCCGAACTCAAGGAACGCCATGGCCGCCGCCCCGAGCGCCGGTTGGGCCACCCGGAGCAGTTGGGTGAGGACGGGCAGGCCCGCGTCACCCGAGTTGATCATTTCGATGACGACGGTGTGGCCGGCGATGAGAGCGGGAAAGTCGATGCGCTCCGGCATGTCCTCGAGTGTGCCCCGGCGTCACCGTTTTGGGCACCCCCGGGACCGTGGCCGGCCGCACCCGCGGGACCGTGGCCGGCCGCACCCGCGGGACCGTGGCCGGCCGCACCCGCGGGACCGTGGCCGGCCGCACCCGCAGGCCCCGCCGCAGGCCGCACCCGCGCTGGCGGGGCCCGCCACACGTGCGCGGCCGTGCCGGCCGACACCTGGCCGTGGCCCGGCGCCCTCCGGCCGGTGCGGTCAGCGGCCGAGTCGAGCCAGGGTGTGCGCAGGTCGGTCGGTGATGATCCCGTCCACCCCGGCGGTCAGGACGAGGTCCAGGTCTTCCGCCTCGTTGACCGTCCAGACGTACACCTGGTTGCCGGCCGCGCGCAGTGCCGGCAGCAGTTGCGGGCGGGCCCGGACCAGCCCGATGCCGGGCCCGGCGATCCGGCTGCCGAAGGGCAGCCGACCCAGCCGCAGCCAGCGGGGAAGCACCTCCAGCAGCAGCACGGTGGGCAGGGTCGGCGCCAGCTCGTGGACGCGGCGGACGGCCAGCGGCGAGAAGGACATCACGGTGACCTGGACCGGGTGGTCCGGTGCGGGCTCGGCCAGCCCGTAGCGGCGCAGCACCGTGACCAGCTTGCGCTCGACGTCGCCGCCGTACCGCGAGGGGTGTTTGGTCTCGATCAGCAGCCGGACCGGCCGACCGGCGGCCAGCACCGCGTCGAGCAGCCGTTCGAGGGTGAGCAGGCGGGTGCGGGAGTCGTCCGGCGGCTCGTCGGTGTCGACGGGCAGGCCCCCGGGGTGCCACGAGCCGAAGTCGAGCGCCTCCAACTCGGCGAGCGTGCGGGCGCTGACCAGGCCGCGACCGTTGCTGGTGCGGTCCAACCGCCGGTCGTGCACGCAGACGAGGTGACCGTCGCGGGTAAGCCGGACGTCGCACTCCAGCCCGTCCGCGCCCTCGGCGAGGGCCTGCAGGTAGGCCGCGAGCGTGTGCTCCGGCAGGTCGTACGAGGCGCCGCGGTGCGCGAACACCAGGGGTTGGTCGCCCATCCCGCCCGCCCTACAGCACCCGGCCCGGCTGCCCGTCGTCGCCGACCACCGGACGCCCGGCGGCGGCCCAGTCACCCATGCCGCCGGCCACGTTGCGCACCTGGTCCCAGCCGTTGCGCATCAGGTACGCGACGACCTGTGCGGAGCGTCCGCCGGAGCGGCAGATCACCGCGACGTCCCGGTCGGTGGGCACCTCGGCCATCCGGGCCGGCAGCTCCATCATGGGCAGGTGGTGGGCACCCGGCGCGTGCCCCGCGGCCCACTCGTCGTCCTCCCGGACGTCGAGCAGGTAGGTGGCGTCGTCGAGCTCGTTGACGGTCACGGTGGGAACCTGGGATCCGAACACGGGTACCAAGCCTAGATCCTCGGCGGGCGGTTCGGCGCAGACCGGGCCGTCGGCGCTGTCACAGCTTGACCACCCAGCGCGGATTGGCGCCGACCCAGGCCGGCATCGCCGAGCCCCGGACGGCGTCGAAGAGCCCGTTGCCGCCGTTCTCCAGCACCACGTACGACACCTCGTCGATGACCTGCGGATACGAGGGCACCTGCACACCGCGTAGCGCGTCCGGGGGCAGTCCACGGAGCGCGAAGAGCAGGTCCTCCAGCGCCACCCCGTTGGTGTCGACGGTCAGTGAGCCGCCGACGGCGCGGATCACCTGGTCGAGCTTGACCGGGTTGTTCCGCAGCCGGGTCTCGGAGGCCCGGTCCAGCAGCGCGCGCAGCAACTGCTGCTGGTGGCGCTGCCGGTCGTAGTCGCCCCCGGGGAGGTCGTAGCGCTGGCGGACGTAGTCCAGCGCCTCGGCACCGCTCATCTGGTGGCAGCCGGGGGTGAAGACCCGGTTCGTGTGGATCGAGCGCACCTCGCCGTCCACGCACATCCGGACGCCGCCGAGCAGGTCCACGACCTGACGGATACCGGCGAAGTCGACCAGGGCGGCACCGTCGAAGCGGAGCCCGGTGAGCCGGCTCAGGGTGGACGACAGCAGTTGGGCTCCCGACTCCCCGCCGCCGCCGTGCTCGTACGCGGCATTGATCTTGTCCTGCCCCCCGCGGTAGCCGGAGCCGGCGGGGATGGTGACGAGGAGATCGCGGGGGATGGAGACCAGGTACGCCTGGCGCAGGCCGGCGGGCACGTGCACGACCAGGATGGTGTCCGCGCGCTGCTCCGGGTTGGTGTCGTTGGGCCGCCGGTCGGTGCCGATGAGCAGATAGTTCAGCGGGCCGGAGAGGTCGGTGCGCCCGGCGCGGGCGTCCGGCGCGAGCAGTTGCTCCTTGAGTACCGTGCGGTCGTAGCGGTCGGTGAGGGCCCGGAGCCCGACCACCGCGAGCCCGGCGAGCGCGACCAGGGTCAGACCGATGCCGAGCAGGATGCGGGGCCAGCGTGCGCGGCGGCGCGGAGCGGCCGAGGTGTCCGCCCGCTCGCCGTCCCGGCCTGCCCTGGACGTAACGCCTCCCCGTAGCCACTGACATGAGTCCTGCTCACGTCAGGCTACGGAAAGTGACGGCCTGGCCGGTCCGTTTCGCCGACTTCGGCGACGTCCGCAGTCGCCGGTCACTTGCGGGTGGAGATCACCTCGGGGTGGTTGAACACGAACTCGGCCAGCTTGTCCTTCTTGACCGCCTCGAACATCGCCAGCGTCTCGGCGCTCAGCAGCTCCTTGCCGTTGCCGTCGCCGTTGAAGGTGCCGTTGTTCGTCTTGAGCATCGTCAGCTCGTTGCCGCTCACGCCGCGCATGGTGAAGATGAAGTTCTCGATCGGCACGCCGCCGGTGTCCAGGACGAACGCCTTGCCGGCCGCCTTGATCAGCGCCTGGAGCTTGCCCAGGTTGGTCAGCGTGCCGTTCTCGGTGGCCTTCTTCGCCATCGCCTTGATCAGCTGCTGCTGGTTCTGCTGCCGGTCGTAGTCGCTGTTCTTCAGGCCGTAGCGCTGGCGCGAGTAGTCGAGCGCCGCCCAGCCCTCCATCTCCTGGCAGCCCTTCTTGTGCACCACCGGGGTCATCCGCTTGCCGGTCTTCTTGGCGTCCGCGTTCCACATCGGCTTGCCGTCGACGTACGACATGTGGTGCGACTTGACCTCCTGGCTCACGCAGATCCGCACGGAGCCGAGGGTGTCGATGATGTTCTTGAAGCCGCCGAAGTTGATGATCGCGGCGCCGTCGAAGCTCACCCCGGTGAGCCGCTTGATGGTCTGCGCCATCAACTGGGCGCCGCCCTCCCAGCCGCCGCCGTTGCGGGCGCCGATCTGGAAGGCCGCATTGATCTTGTCGGTGCCGCCCGGCCAGTTGCTCTTCTTGAACGGCGGGATCTGGGCCTCGGTGTCCCGGGGGATGGAGATCAGGTAGGCCTGGTCGTGCGTCGCCGGGATGTGCAGGACGATGATGCTGTCCGACCGGACGTCGTCGGCGGCCCACCGCTCGCGGGCGTCCACGCCGAGCAGCAACATGTCGATCGGGCCGTCCAGGTCGGCGCCGCCCTCGGCGTCGGTCTTGCCGGCCTCGCCGAGCAGGTTGCGTTGGGCGATGTCACCAGTGGCGCTGCTGATGACCGCCTTGCTGCCGACGATGGCGACGCCACTGGTCATCATCAGCACCGCGCCGAAGACCACGGTCAGTCGGGCCCAGAGCGGATCCTTGCGGCGCTTGCGCTTCGTCGGCCGGCCGCCTTTTCCGCCGCCGCCGTTGCCCGCGCCGCCCGCGCCCCGCTGCGGGGGCACGGCTGCGGAGCCGCCGGCCGGTGGGCGGGCGGCGTCCAGGGATGGTGGGCGACGGCTGGTCTGAACCGGCATGCCTGCTCCAGCTCACGTGATCAGGGGGCGGCACCACTGTACGGACACTTCCCCGACCTGGCGAGTTCGTGTATCGGCCATGTTCTGTTCGCTCTGCGGCTCACCCAGGCAGATTGTCCGATCGGACAGTCTTTAGCCGACCGATCGGCGGTTGGCTTTCCGAAACCGGTCAGCCACCGTCCGTGTTCTTCGGCGGGTTGGCCTTGATCCAGTCGGCCATGGTGTCGGCGGAGAGCGCGCGGTACATCGCGAGCGCCTTCTCCCGGTCGGACACCACCACCGACTCCCCGTTGATCGTCTCGCTGCCCGAGTTCGGGCTGGTCACGAATGTGAGGTTCTCGCCCCGCAGGTTGCGGAACTCGACCGCCATGTCCATCAACGAGAAACCCCGGTCCACGGTCACCGCGTCGGTCACCGACTGGAGGAACGCGTTCAGTTTCCGCGGGTTGCTCAGCGTGCCGCTGCTCGCCGCCTTGTCCATCAGGGCGCGGAGGAACTCCTGCTGGTGGCGCATCCGGGCGAAGTCCCCGTCCGGGAACTGCTTGCGCTGCCGGATCCAGTCCAGCGCCTCGGCGCCGTTCATGTGGTTGACGCCCTTGGTGAACGTCCGGTAGGGCTTGTGGATCGAGGTGATGGTCCGCTCCACCTTCAGGTCGACGCCGCCCAGCGCGTCGGTGACCTGCTTGAAGCCCGCGAAGTCGATGGCCATGACGTGGTCGAGCCGGACGTCGGTGAAGCACTCGACGGTGCGTACGGCCAGCGGCAGCCCGCCGAACGCGAAGGCCGCGTTGATCTTCGCGCGCCGAGCCGCCGAGCAGTCGGCGCCGGCCGACTCGGGGATGGGCACGTACAGGTCACGCGGGATCGAGACCAGGTAGGCCTGCTGGTGGTCCGACGGGACGTGCATGACGATGATCGTGTCGGTGCGCCACTTGCCGGCCTGGTCGACCGGGGCGTCCGGGTCCCGGGAGTCGGTGCCCACGAGCAGGATGTTGAGCGCGCCCTCCACCGGCTTGGCCGGCCGCCCACCGGTGATCTCCGAGAACGGGTCGGTGCGCGCCAGGTCCTTGTCGAGGTTGCGCACGTAGAGCCAGCCGCCGAGGCCGCCGAGCAGCGCGAGCACCAGCACCGCGACCCCGGCCACCAGGCCGATCCGCCCCCACCGGGGTCGCGGGCCACGCCGGCCGGGACCGCCGGGACCGCCGGGACCACCGGGACCACCCGGACCGCCCGGCCCGGACGGACCGGACGGACCGCCGGGCCCCTCGTCGGGCGACGGATACCGGCGCGTCTCCGCCGCTCGGGCGCGGCCGGTGGCGCCGCGCGGGCGTCCGGGGACGGACGCGCGCCCGGAGCTGCGGTGCAGGTGCGGGAGCGGAAGGCCGGCAGACGAGGACGCGGACATGTCACTCAGGGTACGTAGCCTGAGCCACGGTCGCTCTCAGGCGCGGACCGGCGCCGGGGCGCGGGTCGCGGTCGTCAGCCGCCCAGGCGGTCGCGGAAGTGCTCGATCGTGCGGGCGAGACCGTCCTCCGGCGTCACCGAGGGCTCGTAGCCGAGCAGTTCGCGGGCGCGGGTCAGGTCCGGCCGGCGCATCTCGGGGTCGTCCGCGCTGCGAGTGATGTAGGTCACCTCGGAGCTGCTTCCGCTGAGGGACACGATCGTCTCGGCGAGTTGCCGCATGGTCATCTCGTGCTCGGTGCCGCAGTTGATCGGGCCGGTCTCGGTCGAGTCGAGCAGCAGCAGGATGCCCCGGACGAGGTCCGCCACGTAGCAGATCGAGCGCGTCTGGTCGCCGGTGCCGTGCACCGTGAGCGGCTCGCCGCGCAGCGCCTGGGAGATGAAGGTGGGGATGGCGCGGCCGTCGTCGGGCCGCATCCGCGGGCCGTACGTGTTGAAGATCCGGACGATCGCGGCGTCCAGCCCCCGGCTGCGGTGGTAGGCCATCGTGGCGGCCTCGGAGAAGCGCTTGGCCTCGTCGTAGACGCTGCGGATGCCGATCGGGTTGACGTTGCCCCAGTAGGTCTCCCGCTGCGGGTGCTCCTTCGGGTCCCCGTACGCCTCGGAGGTGGAGGCCATCAGGAACCGGGCGCCGTCGGCGAGCGCACGGTCGAGCAGGTGCAGGGTGCCGACCGAGCCGACCCGGAGGATCTCGACCGGCAGCTTCTCGAAGTCGGTGGGGCTCGCCGGCGAGGCCATGTGCAGGATCGCGTCGAAGCGCTCGGCCAGCGCCGGGTGGTGGGTCGGCAGCCCTTCGGAGATGTCCGCCTCGACGAGGGTGAACGTCGGGGTGTCGTGCAGGTGCGCGACGTTCTCCTTGGAACCGGTGACGAAGTTGTCCAGCGCGACCACGGTGCAGCCCCGCGCGATCAGGGCGTCGACCAGGTGTGACGGGACGAATCCGGCACCCCCGGTGACGAGGATGCGGTGACCGGGGCCGAAACGGGCTGCAACCTTCATACCGGTCAGCCTACTCAGCGTCGCCGGCCCCCGCCCTGGCGACCGTGCAGGTGAGCCGGCCTCGCCGACGACGCTGCCCGTCGGTCGCGCGGGAGGCGACGACGCTGCCCGCGCGACCGCGCGGGAACCGACCGGACGAGGCGGGCCCTCTCCCGGAACGGGAGAGGGCCCGGGGTGCTGGTCGGCGGGGGGTGCCTGACCAGCGGCTCTCAGTGAGCGCCGGCGCCGGTGAGGGCGCGCACCTCCAGTTCGGCGTACTTGTCCTCGTCGTGCTCCTTCGAGATGAGCGTGCCGATCCATCCGCAGAGGAAGCCGAACGGGATGGAGAGCAGGCCCGGGTTGGACAGCGGGAACCACTGCCAGTCGTGGTCGGGGAACATCGCGGTCGGCGCCCCGGAGACCACCGGCGAGAAGAAGACCAGGACCACCGCGGCGAGGAGACCGCCGTAGATGGCCCACACCGCGCCGGAGGTGTTGAACCGCCGCCAGAACAGGCTGTAGAGGATCGCCGGCAGGTTGCCGGACGCGGCTACCGCGAACGCGAGCGCCACCAGGAACGCCACGTTCAGGCTCTGCGCGAAGATCGACAGGGCGATCGAGACCGCGCCGATCACCAGGGCGGAGATCCGCGCGACGCGTACCTCCTGCCGCTCCGACGCCTGCCCGTTCTTCAGGACGTTCGCGTAGAAGTCGTGCGCCAGGCTCGACGACGACGCCAGCGTGAGCCCGGCCACCACCGCCAGGATCGTGGCGAAGGCGACCGCGGCGATGACCGCGAGCAGTGTCGCCCCGCCGAGATCACCACCGAGGAAGTCCACCCCCAGCGCCTCGGCGAGTTGTGGTGCGGCCGTGTTGCCGGCCCGGTCCTGCGCGGTGATCGCCTCGCTGCCCACCAGTGCCGCGGCGCCGAAACCGAGCGCCAGGGTCAGCAGGTAGAAGGTGCCGATGATGCCGATCGCCCAGAGCACGCTCTTGCGGGCCGCCTTGGCGGTGGGGACGGTGTAGAAGCGGATCAGGATGTGCGGCAGGCCGGCGGTGCCGAGCACCAGAGCGATGCCGAGCGACAGCAGATCCATCTTGTTGTAGAAGGTCTGCGTCGAGTTGCCGGCGACCTCGACCCCGTAGCGCAACCCCGGTTCGAGGAACGCCGCCCCCTTGCCCGAGGACGCCGCCGCGTCGCCGAGCAGCGAGGAGAGGTTGAACTTGTACTTCGCCAGCACCAGCAGCGTCATGATCAGCGCGCCGCCCATCAGCAGGAACGCCTTGACGATCTGTACGTAGGTGGTGCCCTTCATGCCGCCCACCGTGACGTAGATGATCATCAGGGCGCCGACCATGATGATGGTGGCGACCTTGGCGGCGTCCGCGTCCATGCCGAGGAACGTGGTGCCCGGACGGATGCCGAGCAGCAGCGCCACCAGGGCGCCGGCGCCCACCATCTGGGCGAGCAGGTAGAAGATCGACACGGTGATGGTGGAGACCGCGGCGGCCGTACGCACCGGACGCTGGCGCATGCGGAACGCCAGCACGTCGGCCATCGTGTACCGACCGGAGTTGCGCAGCAACTCCGCGACGAGCAGCAGGGCGACCAGCCAGGCGACCAGGAAGCCGATCGAGTAGAGGAAGCCGTCGTAGCCGTAGAGGGCGATGATGCCGGCGATGCCGAGGAACGAAGCGGCCGACATGTAGTCGCCGCCGATCGCCATGCCGTTCTGGAAGCCGGAGAACGACCGGCCACCGGCGTAGAAGTCGGTGGCGGTCTTGGTCTGCCGGCTGGCCCAGATCGTGATGGCCAGGGTGACCGCCACGAACACCAGGAACAGCGTGATGGTCAGGTTGCGGGCGGTGGTGTTGCCCGCCTCAGCCGCGAGGACCGTGTTCACTCTCCACCTCCCCGATCTCGGCGCGGATCCGGTCGGCGACCGGATCGATCTTCCGGTCGGCGTACCGGGAGTACAGCCAGGCGATCGCGAACGTCGAGACGAACTGCAGCAGGCCGAAGACGAGCGCGACGTTGATGTTGCCGATGAGCTTCGCGCCCATGAAGTCCCGTGCGTAGGCGGAGAGGATGACGTAGAGCGCGTACCACAGGAAGAACGCGACGGTCATCGGGAAGACGAAGCCGCGCAGGGTACGACGCAGCCCGGCGAACTCGTCCGACCGTTGTACGGCGACATACCGGTCCGGCTCGGACGCGGTCGTCGCGGGTGTGTCCGTGGACATCTGTGGATCACCACCTTCACAGGCGTCGGGGATTTTTCGCGCACGGTAGAAAGCGCGGTCCCCGACGCGGAAGGGCGAGATCGTCCCCGGTCGGCGGCTGCGCCGAACGGCGGGTTGGCTGCGCCGAGTGACGCAGGTCACCCCGTTCAGCGGTCGGTGACGGTCAGGTCAGCTCGTGGTAGCGGCCCCGGTAGTGCAGCAGTGGCAGGGCCTCGTCCACCAGCTCCACCGTCTCGATGGTCGCCTCGACCAGCAGCGCCCAGCCGTACTCCCGTGCCGTGTCCAGCCGGCACCCGGCCCACCCGCCGGCATCCGTCGGCACCGGCCCGTACGGCGTGTCGGTCCAGGTCCCGGCCGTGAAGAGGCCGCCGGGCGACGGGAAGAGACCGGCGAACCGGTCGGCGAGCTGGCGGTGCGCCGGAGCCAGCGGCGACACCGCGAACCGCCCGGCGGCCTCGACCGCGGCCCACAGGTCCGACTCGGCGTCGATCAGGCCGAGCAGCCGGTCCGGTTCGCCCTCCGCCACGAGCGTCGACGACACCGTGAGACCGGCCGGTCCGGGCGCCGTCCACAGGGTCACCGGCGCCACCAGCCGCCCGCGCAGCCGGCGCACCGGCGAGCGCTGGCCGCTCGGCACGGCGAACGGGTCGGTGTGGTGGATCTCGGCGCCCGGCTCATGATTCACGTGAAACATTGTGCCGGGTGACCGGTTCAGCGGCCGGTGGTTGCGAAGCCGCGCACCAGTGCGGCCACCTCGTCCGCGCGGGTGTCCAGCACGAAGTGGCCACCGTCGAGCACGTACGTCTCGGCCTCCGGGACGTCCGCGCGGTACGCCTCCACCTCCGCCACCTGGAACGAGGTGTCGTAGCGACCCCAGAGGACGAGCAGCCGGGGCCGGGTCCGGCGCAGCCAGTCCTGCCAGGCGGGGTACGACGCCACGTTGGTCCGGTAGTCGTAGAAGAGGTCGAGCTGGATCTCGGCCTGCCCGGGCCGACTGAGGAAGGCGTGCTCGTCGGTCCACAGGTCGGGGTCGTAGCGCTCGGGCTCCGGATCGCTGCCCACGTGCCGGGTGCGGGCCGCGTCGTAGGAGAGGAAGTTGTCGCGGACGGCGGCCTCGTGGCCGGCCCGGTCCCGCCAGTACGCCCGCCGGCTCTCCCACAGCGGGCCCAGCCCGACCTCGTGGGCGACCGCGTTCTGCACGATCAGCCCGGTGAGCCGCTCCGGCGCGGACCGGGCCAACCGGAAGCCGACCGGTCCCCCGTAGTCCTGCACGTAGAGCAGGTGGCGGTCGATGCCGACCGCCGCCGTGAAGCGCGCCGTCACCTCGGCGAGCCGGTCGAAGGTGTACGCGAACGAGGCCGGGTCGGGCGCGTCGCTGTGCCCGAACCCCGGATAGTCGGGCGCGACCAACCGGAACCGGTCGGCGAGCCGGTCCATCAGCGGCTCGAACATCCGCGACGAGGACGGAAAGCCGTGCAGGAGCAGCAGCACCGGCGCATCCGGGGCGCCGGCCTCCCGGTAGAAGATGGACAGTCCGTCGACCGTCACGGTCCGGTAGCGCGTGGCACTGCTCATGACGGCACTCCTCGGGACGCGGCTGAGCGCACCGTAACGGGACCCGCAGGACCACCGTCGAGGATTGTCGGGGAGACCCCCGGTTCGGGTGCCGACGAGCCCGGCCGCCACCAGCGGCGTGCCGCTCCGGCACCGCCTCCTCAGCGGCGCGGCGTCACCGTCGCCAGCAGCTCCGGCTGGCGCCGGTCCAGCACGTCCCCGGCCACGTAGCTGCCCAGCAGTGCCGCACCGATCCCGTACGCGGCGCCGACCGGCAGGGCCAGCCAGAGCCAGACGTCCCCGAGCAGCAGCGCGGCCAGCACCATCGGCACGCCGGCCGCGGCCGAGCCGACCATCGCCAGCAGGCTGAGGAAACTCTTCGCCACTCCCGCACCCGTGTTCAGCGCGAAAGGGTTGCTCGTCTCGGGCAGCGCGTACGCCCCGAGCACCGAGACGATCCCGGTCACCGCCAGCCCCGCCCCGTACGCGGCGAGCAGACCGCCGGCGGTCAGGCCGATCCAGCCCGGCTCACCCAGCACCAGCGGGATCACCACGGCGACGACCGCCAGCATCGGCAGCACGTACGTCGAGAAGGCCGTGAACCGGGCGCGCAGCTCCAACCGCCCGGGCACCCCGGCCACGACGTGCGCGGCGTACGCGCTGCCGTCGAAGCCGAACTGGTTGGCCAGGGTCAGCGCGGCCAGCACCCCGACGAACAACATCGAGAGGCTGACCAGCACCGGTGACAGCTCGCCCCCACCGACCGCCAGGCCCTCGCCGGCGCCGACGGTGAAGCCGGAGCCGCCCAGGTTGACCACGAGGGGCACGAAGATGCCCACCACCGCGACGGTGATCAGATTGGCCCGCCGTCGGGCGTCGCGCCACCAGTAGCGGCACTCCCGGGCGACCAGCGCGCCGAACCTGTCCCGTCGGGCCCAGCCGGCCGCCCGCGGAAAGAGCTGAGCCACCGCGCCGCCGACGGCACCACGCCTGGCCGGGGCGGGGCCGGCGCTGGCCGCGCCGACCATCGCCGACTCCAGCGAGCGTGACCACCACAGCAGCAGCAACACGAGCGTGCCGACGGTGATCAGCAGTTTGACCGGAACGGTCCACGGCCGCCCCTGCGCCACGTCGAGCCCGACGGTCCACGGTGCGCCCAACGGGGTCCAGCCGATCACCTGGGCCAGCCCGTCCAGGCGCTCCCAGTCGGTGTCCCGAACCGCGGCGAGCCCGAAGATCTGCACCGGCCCGATCAGCGCGGCGGCGACCGCGAGGAGCACGGCGGCCAGGTCCCGGACCCGCCGGGACCGGAGCATCGTGGCGAAGGCACTGGTCACCGCGCGGCTGGCGGCGACGCAGAGCACCAGGCCGGCGAGCACGCCGACGGCGGCGACCAGGCCGGCCGACCAGCCGCCGAGCGCCGACGCGCTGACCACCAGCCCGGCGAGCGCGATCAGCACGGTGATCACCGGCACGCTGACCAGGGCCGCGGCGAGCAGCCCGGTGACCAGGGTGCGGCGAGGCAGGGGCAGCAGCGCGAACCGGGCCGGGTCGAGGGTCTCGTCGACGCCGAAGAAGATCAGGGGGAGCAGCAGCCAGCCGAGCACCAGGAGACCGCCGACGAGGGCGGCGACGAGGAACGCGTACCGGCCGCCGTCGGCCAGGCCGGGGGCGGCGAACACGAAGAGCCCGCTGGCGCCGAACCAGAGCCCGGCGATCGCCCCGAGCACGAAGAGGACGACACGCCACCCTTGACCGCGGAAGTTGTTGCCCATCACCCGCAGCTTGAGGCGGACGAAGTGCCGGGCGCGGACCGGCCGGACCGGGCCGGTCGGCGCGCTCAGTTGGACAGCCACGCCAACTCCTCGCCGGTCGCCACGCGCCCGCCGACCACCTCGACGAAGACGTCCTCCAGGGAGCGCTCGCCGCGGACCTCGCCGATCGTGCCGACCCGCTTGATGGTGCCCTCGGCGAGGATCGCCACGTGCGAGCAGAGCCGCTCGACGACCTCCATCACGTGGCTGGAGAAGACGACCGTGCCGCCGCCGCCCACGTACCGCTGGAGGATGTCGCGGATCAGCGCCGCCGAGACCGGGTCGACGGCCTCGAACGGCTCGTCGAGCACCAGCAGGCGCGGCCCGTGCAGCAGCGCGCAGGCCAGGCCGATCTTCTTCTTCATTCCGGCCGAGTAGTCGACAACGAGGGTGCGGTCGGCGTCGCCGAGCGCCAGCACGTCGAGCAGTTCGGCGGCACGCTGGTCGACCACCGCCGGGTCCATGCCGCGTAGCAGGCCGTGGTACGCGAGCAGTTCCGCCCCGCTGAGCCGGTCGAAGAGGCGTACGCCGTCGGGCATCACCCCGAGCAGATGCTTGGCGCGGACCGGATCGGCCCAGACGTCGTGCCCGAGCACCCAGGCCTGGCCGTGGTCCGGCCGGAGCAGCCCGACCGCCATGGACAGGGTGGTGGTCTTGCCGGCGCCGTTCGGGCCGAGCAGGCCGTAGAACGATCCGGCCGGTACGTCCAGGTCCACGCCGGCCACCGCGACCTTGCCGTCGAACTGTTTGGCCAGGCCGCGCAGCGCGAGCGCCGGGTGCTCACCAGTCATGCGTCCGACCGTATCGGGCAGGGGCCAGCTACCGCTCCGGCCGGAGGATGACGTGTCGTCATCCCCGAGGCTCACCCCCTGCCGGCCACTGTCCGCCTCTCGACTGCCGCCGTGTCCGGGTCGCCTGCAACCGGACCCCGCCACGGCGGGTGATAGGGGCAGGATCGCGACGGGGAGGGACATTGGACAGGGACGACGGATTCGAGGAGTTCTACCGGGCGACAAGACATCGCGTCGTCACCGTGCTCTACGCGCTCGGCGGTGACCTGGCCGAGGCCCAGGACGCCGCCCAGGAGGCGTACGTGCGGGCCTGGCAGCGCTGGACGAAGATCAGCGGGTACGGCGACCCGGAGGCGTGGGTGCGGACGGTCGGTTACCGCCTCCTGGTCAACCGATGGCGGAAGATGCGAAACGGGTTGGCGGCATACCGCCGGCAGGGTGGGGACGTCAGCGTCGGGCCACCGTCGGAGAACACGGTCGCCCTGGTGACGGCGCTCCGCAGGCTGCCCGAGGAGCAGCGGCAGGCGATCGTCCTGCACCACCTGGCCGACCTGTCGGTCGCCGAGATCGCCGCGCAGACCAACACACCGACCGGCACCGTCAAGGCCCGACTCGCTCGGGGCCGCAAAGCCTTGGCCGCCCTGCTCGACACCGCCCTCCCCGAGGAGGTCACCCATGCCTGACCAGCTGTTCACCGACATGCTTCACGACACGCGGGACCTCATCTGGGCTCCCACCGAGCAGGTGCGTCACCGTGGCCGGCAGCGCACCCGGCGTACGCGGATCGTGGCCGGCCTCGCCGGGGTCGTCGCGGTGGCCGTGGTCGCCACCGGCGCGGTCGCCTTCGCCGGTGGCCCGGACGCGGCCCCGCCGCTTCCACCGGCGACCGGCTCGCCGACTCCGACTCCGACTCCGACCCCGACCCCGAGCGCGACCCCGTCGACCGCCCCGAACGCGACCGGCTCCCCGAACCCCACCGGCTCACCGTCGACCAAGGGCACCCCGTCGAGCCCGGCGAAGACCAGTGGCCGCCCGACCGACGGGTCCACCGACCGGAGCATCCCGGCAGCCGCGATGCTGCAACTCGCGGACCTGCCCGCCGGCTTCCGAAACAGCGGAAGTGACCTCGACGGCGACTGGACCCTGGAGTCGGTGACCATCTACTGCGGCAACCGGTCCCCGTCGATCACACCAGGCGAGGTGGCCCGGCGGGGCGTCTCGTTCGACTCGCCCACCAGCTCGATGACGGAGCGGGTGACCCGCCACTCGGGCGGTAACGCCGCCACCGCGATGGACCGGGTGCGTGAACTGGTCACCGGCTGCCGTCCGGCGCGGGCGGGCGACTCCCTGTCGATCCTGGCAACCGGGCTCGCCGGTGACGAGTCGCTGATGGTCGGATCGTCCATCGACGGCCGCCAGAGCCGCTGGCTCTTCGTCCGGCAGGGTGACCTAGTGGCGCAGGTCTGGCTGGCCGAGGAGCCGACGCCGGACGAGGCCAAGCCCTACGCCCGAAAGGTGGCCGCCCGCCTCTGCACCGCCACCCCCACCTGCTGACCCGCCTGCCCCCTCCCCCGTCGCCCCCTCGCGGGCGGCGGGGGAGGGGGTCAGAGGCGTAGGGCTTCGGGGGTGTGCAGGCGGAGCATCGTGGCCCCCACGTCGGCGGGGAGGCGGCGGCGGGAGGCCATCGACACCAGCACCATCACGGCGAAGGCGAGCGGGACGGTCCACGCCGCGGGCTGCGCGATCAGTGTGGCCGGCCAGCCGTCCAGCGGTGGCCCGAGGACGGTGACCAGCACCGCGCCGATCGCCGCGCCGCCACCGACCAGGATGCCGGCGGCGGCCCCGAGATCGGTCAACCCCCGCCACCAGATGCCGAGCACCAGCAGCGGGCAGAAACTCGACGCCGCCACCGCGAACGCGAGCCCCACCACCTGGGAGACGTCCAACCCGGACACGTTCAGCGCGAGCACCGCGGGCACCGCCCCGGCGATCACCGTGGCGAGCCGGAAGCCGTGGACCGACCCGCGGCCGAGCACGTCGGTCGAGATCACCCCGGCCACGCTGGTGAGCAGGCCGGACGAGGTGGACAGGAACGCCGCGAACGCGCCGGCGGCGACCAGGGCGGCGAGCAGCCGGCCGGTGACGCCGTCGCCGAGGGCGGCCTCGGGTAGCAGCACCACCACCGCGTCGGTCTGACCGGTGACCAGCAGCTGTGGTGTGTAGATCCGGCCGAGCACGCCGTAGATGGTGGGCAGCAGGTAGAAGGCGCCCACCAGCGCCAGCACCACCAGCGTCGTACGCCGGGCGGCCGCCCCGTCCGGGTTGGTGTAGAAGCGCACCAGGACGTGCGGCAGCCCCATGGTGCCCAGGAACGTCGCGAGGATCAGCGAGTACGTGGCGAAGAGCCCCCGGTCGTCGTCCCCGGCGGCGCTGGGCAGCAGCCAGTCGTCGGCGTCGATGGCCACCCCGGACACCTTCGGCACCGGGTCGCCGGCGGCGAAGGAGAGCTCGTCGCCGGGGCGTACCTCCCGGGACGTGCCGTCGGGCAGGGTGAGGGTCGCCGCGTGCTCGACCACGACCGTGGTGGCGGTCCGGAACGCCGGCCCGTCCGGCGGGGTCACCGGCGGGCGCGCGTCGGCCTGCCACTGGAGGGCCAGGAAAATCGCGGGTACGGCGAGCGCGGTCAGCTTCAGCCAGTACTGGAACGCCTGGACGAAGGTGATCGCCCGCATCCCGCCCAGCGCCACGTTGGCGGTGACGACCACGGCCACCAGCACGGCACCGACCGGGTAGGCGGAGCCGGCCACCGTGGCGAGGGTCAACCCGGCGCCCTGGAGCTGCGGCACCAGGTAGAGCCAGCCGATGAAGATGACGAACGCGGTGGCGAGGATGCGCAGGCGACGGGAGCCCAGCCGCAGCTCGCAGAAGTCGGGCAGGGTGAACGCACCCGATCGGCGCAGCGGGGCGGCCACGAACAGCAGCAGGGCCAGGTAGCCGGCGGCGAAACCGACCGGATACCAGAGCACGTCGACGCCGTACTTGAGGATCAGGCCGGCAACGCCCAGGAACGAGGCCGCCGACAGGTACTCGCCGCCGATCGCGGCGGCGTTCCAGGTCGGGCTGATCGCCCGGGACGCGACCAGGAAGTCGGACGTGGTGCGGGCCAGCCGCAGCCCGTAGAAGCCGATGCCGACGGTGACCAGGGTGACCGCGACGATCGCCGGGACGACCAGCCCGTTCTCCACCGTCAGCGCTCCGGCCGCTGGACCAGGTCGGTGAAGTCCTGCTCGTTGCGTTCGGCCAGCCGCACGTACGACCAGCCGACCGCGATGAGGAACGGGAAGCTCACCACCCCGAGCAGCAGCCAGGGCAGGTTGACCCCGAAGACCGTGACCTGCCCGACCGACGGCGCGATGGCGAACAGCCACGGCAGGCCGCCCAGGCCGATCGCCACCACCAGCGAGAGCCGCAGCGCCAGGGCCAGCTGGGCCCGCACCAGACCGCGTACCAGGGCCTCACCGACCCGGGTCTGCTGGGTCAGCTCGGTGCGGGTCCGCAGCAGTCGATCGTCGCGCCGGGTCACCTCGGCCAGCACGATCCGCGTACGCGGGGACGGCTCCGGGGCCCGCGGCGCCGGTACGCGGTCGTCGGCAGCGGTCACCTGGGCAGTCTCGCCCGATCGGCCCGAATGTCAAGGGTGTCGATCGGCCTGTGGACAACTTGTGGACAACGGCTCGCCCCTGTGGACAACCGCCCCCGGGCAGGTCACCAGCGGTAGGCCTCCGGGCAGCTCGCCCACTCCGACACCGGGCGCGCGGCGAACAACGCCCGAGCCCGGGCCCGACCCAGGTTCGCCGTCCCCAGGCCGAACTCCGGCGCGGCGGCGGCGAGGCTCCGCAGCGCGCAGGACCGCAGCGGCTCGGGCAGCCGGTCCAGGGCCGGTACGGCGTCCGCCGAGAGTCCGGCGACGTAGCCGACGTCCAGCCGGCCCGTCTCCCGGTAACGGTCGACGTTGTGCTCCGCGATGAACCGGTCGGGGTTGATCGCCGCGAGGCCGAGCAGGGCGACCACCGCCGTACCCACCACCAGTCGCGGCAGCCATCCGCCGCGCGGCCGGAGAACGCCCACCCCGACCAGGACGAAGAGCAGCCCGAGCCAGAGCTCGACGGTGGACACGAAGAGCCGCAGCCGGGTCGCCCCGTACGCCTCCGTGTAGACCTGCATCCGATACAGCGCCGACGCCACGACGACCAGGCTGAGGGCGGTGAGCAGGCCCAGCAGGACCCGGATCAGCACCCGGTCGGTCCGGCTGCCGCGCGGCGCCCAGCGCACCGCCCCGCCGATCACCAGCAGGGTGAGCGCGGAGACCGCGAGCAGCTGCCAGAAGCCGCCGCGCGCGTACTGGGCGTAGTTCAGGCCGGCGGTGCGCAGCACGTGGTCCGAGCCGCCGAAGAGCACGGTGAGCTGCACGAGCACGAACGCGGCGAAGAGCGCGTCGAGCGCGGCCAGCGGCAACGCCCACTCCAGCCGGCGGACCGTCGGGGCCGGCGCGCCGCGCAGCCCGTCCAGGGCCGGTGGGCGGGTCACCAGGTACGCCCCGCCCAGCAGCCCGGCACCGATCAGCGCCCACCGCACCGTCCAGGTCGTCACCCCGGCCGCCGAGATGTCCGGCAACAGGTTGGTCAGCAGGTCGGCGAAGATGGCGTCGGCGGAGGAGAAGAGGACCCCGAAGACGGCGAGCAGCCCGACCGAGACCGCGATGGTGGCGACGATCCGCCCCAGACCGCGCCCGTCCGCCCGCCGGTCGGCCAGGCCGCGGGCCGCCCAGGGCAGCGCCCGCGTCGCCGCCGCCACCGGGAGCACCGTCGACACCAGCATCCCCACCGGGGTACGACCACCGGAGAGCGCGAGGCCCGCGGTGACCACGGCGGCGAGCAGGCAGAGAACGAAGAGCCACCCGGCGGCCCGCACCGAGCCGACCCCGACCAGCGCGATCGTGGCGACCGCCCAGGCGAGCCGGACCGCCCGCCCCGATGCCCCCGTGGCACCGGGACGGACGTCGTCCGACCCTCCGTGGCCGCCCGCGGCCGGGGCCGTCGATGCAGGCGCAGCCGCTCCGCCTGGACTCGTGGCCGTCGACGTGGGCGCACCCGCCCCGTCTGGGCTTGTGGCCGTCGACGCGGGCGCACCCGCCCCACCCGGCGCCGCTTCTGACGGCCCGGTCCCCGTCGCCGGCCCGGTCCCGGTCGCCGTCTCGGTCGCCGCCCCGGTCGGGCCGACGCCCGTCGTCATCTGGTTGCCCGGCCCGGTTACCGCCGACGGCCGGCTCGTTGCCGTCGGCGGGCTCGGCTCCGTCGGCTTCATCCGGGCGGGTGTGCCGGTCGGTGACCCCGTGCCGCCCGGCCGGGTGGGCCCGGCGGGTGTGGCTGTCGGCGGTGCCCCGCCGGCCCGATCGGAAGAGTCGGCAGGCTCGGCCGCGGCGGTGCGGCGGCGCACGACGGCGGCCGTGACCAGTGCGCCGGTCCCGACCAGCGAGGCCAGCAACCAGCCCACTCCCGGGCGGTCGAACGGCACGACGGAGGCGGCGACGGCCGCGGCGGCGGCCACCGGGCCGAGGACCACCGGGTCGGCGGCGCCGGCCGGCCCGGGCCAGCGGACCCGCAGCGCCGACGGGGTCGCGGGCGGCCGTGGCGGGTGTGGTGCGGCCGCGACCGGCGGCGTGCCCCACTGGCCCGCCCAGCCCGGTCCACCGGCGACGGATCCCGTGACCGGCCCGGCCGGGGGACGACCGAGCGCGGCCCCGGACCACGGGCTCGGCGTTCCCGGACCGGCACCGTGCTGCGGCGCCGGGTGCTGACCCGGTGTGGGGCCGGGGGCGTGCTGCGGTGCCGCGTGCTGACCCGGTGCGGGGAAGGGCACTGACCGCCCCGGTGTCGGGCCGGCCCCGGGGCGGCTGGGCGAGGGCTCGTGCGGGTCGGTCATGCCGTCCTCTCTCCGATCGGTCCGGCACCGGGGATGGCCACCTGGATGCGGCAGCCGGGCCCCGCGCCGGGGCTGGGGGTGGCCGGGTCGAGCACCTGGATCCGTCCGCCGTGCAGCTCGACGACCCAACGGGCGATCGCGAGGCCGAGGCCGGTGCCGCCACCGGCCGCCCGGTCGCCCCTGGTGAACCGTTCGAACACCCGGGAGCGCTCGGCCAGGGGGATGCCCTCGCCCTCGTCGCTCACCTCGACGTACAGTTCGCCGGCCCGCTGCTCGGCGGTCATCCGGACCGTGCCGCCGGCCGGGCTGTGGCGGGCCGCGTTGTCGAGCAGGTTGGCGAAGACCTGGTGCAGCCGCCACGGGTCGGCGTACACGGTCAGCGGCGCGGGTAGCTCCCGCAGCCGGAACCGGACGTCGAGGCCGGCTCCGGCGGCGCTCGCGGTGGCGTGCTCGACCGCCTCGTCGAGGAACTCGGTGACGTCGATGCGTACGCGTCGCAGCGACGCCACGCCGGCGTCGAGCCGGGACAGGTCCAGCAGGTCCGCGACGAGGTGACCGAGCCGCTCGGTCTGCGCGAGGGCGGTCCGCAGCGTGGCCGGCTCGGGCGCCGCCACACCGTCCACCATGTTCTCCAGCACCCCCTGAAGGGCACTGATGGGCGTACGCAGCTCGTGCGAGACGTTCGCGATGAGTTCGCGTCGGCGCTGGTCGGAGGCGTGTAGGTCCTCGGCCATCTTGTTGAACGCCCGGGCCAGGTCCCCCACCTCGTCCCGGGCGGTGGGGCGTACCCGTCGGGTGTAGTCGCCGCGGGCCATGGCCCCGGCGGCGGCGGTCATCTCCCGCAGCGGCGAGGTCATCCCGTGTGCCAGCACCTGCGAGGTGAGCAGCGCGACGAAGATGGCCGTCGCCGCCGTCCGGATGGGCAGCCAGCCGATCGCGTACCAGAAGTAGGAGAGCCCGGCGGCGCCGGAGCTGACGACGAGGATCCCCAGCTTCAGCTTGATCGACCGGACCGGGTCGAGCGGTCGGGGGAGCAGTTCGAGCACCCGGTCCATCCGGGCGACCACGGTGGGGCTCACGCCGGCACCTCCAGCGCGTAGCCGATGCCGTGCACGGTGCGGATCAGGTCGGCGCCGAGCTTGCGGCGCAGCGCCTTCACGTGGCTGTCGACGGTGCGGGTGCCGGAGCCGTCGGCCCAGCCCCAGACGTCGGCGAGTAGCGCCTCCCGGGGCAGGACCGTCCGGGGCCGCCCGGCCAGGTGCACCAGCAGGTCGAACTCGGTCGGCGTGAGGTGGACCTCCGCGCCCGCCTTGCGGACCCGGCGCTCGGCCTGGTTGATCTCGACGTCGCCCAGTCGCAGGGTGGGCGCCGGCGCGGCGGACGCCCGGTCCACGCGGCGCAGCAGGACGTGCACCCGCGCGGCGAGCTCCCGCATGGAGAACGGCTTGGTCAGGTAGTCGTCCGCCCCGACCGCGAGGCCCACCAGCAGGTCCGTCTCGTCGTCCCGCGCGGTCAGCATCAGCACCGGGACCGGCCGGTCGGCCTGGATCCGCCGGCACACCTCCAGGCCGTCGAAGCCGGGCAGCATGACGTCGAGGACGACCAGGTCGGGCTGCCCGGCCCGGAACCGCTCTACGGCGCTGGGGCCGTCCCCGGCGATGTCGACCGTGAAGCCCTCGGCGCGCAACCGCGCGGCCACCGACTCGGCGATCGTCCGCTCGTCCTCCACCACCAGCACCCGGCGCTCCCTCATGGGGCCTGACTGTAGGGAGGCGGCGTGGAGATCGGTGGCTCACGTTGTGAACGAAGTGTGGAGATGACGATCGGGCGGGGCCGGTGGTCGGCCCCACCCGAGCTCGGTCAGCCGGCCGACCGTCCGATCGGTCAGGACAGGCCGACGCGCTCCGGACGCGCGGAGGCGGAGCCCAGCCAGGTGTGCGGGTTGCCGTACCAGCACCAGCCGAGCTTCGGCCCGCCCTGGCTGATCCAGATCGCCGGCACCCGCTTGTCGCCGCAGCGAGACCCGACCAGCGAGAAGCACTTGTTCTTCGCCAGTGCGGACGGGTACAGCGTGACGAACGCGATCCCCTCGTCGATGGTGAGCGGCAACCGGTCCTTGCCGGTGATGACCTCCATCGCGGCGGCGGGGGCCAGGTTGACCAGGTCCTCGCCCCGGTCGACGTCGAAGAGCAGGTAGGCCGGGCTCTCCGGCACCTCCAGCTCCTTGATCGGGTCGAAGCGGGGCAGGTCGTCCTCGGCGTAGTTGCGGTCGAGGACGCCGGGCTTGCGCTTGCCGTCGAGCGTGGTGAGCGCCAGCCGCTCCTGCACCGGGATCAGCTCGCGGGTGGTGACCAGCAGGAACGGCACCCGGCCCTCGGTGGGCGCCGGCAGGCCGGCCGTGCCCTCGGCGGCGGCCGCCCGCAGCGGGGCGACCAGCCCGCGGAAGTCGTCCTCGGTCATGCCGGCGAGCCCCGGGTAGCCCAGCTCCACCAGGCGGTCCACCTGGCCGTCGAACTCGCTGTCGGCGTCGTACATAACGGCCTCCCGTTCGTCGTACGCTCTACCGTACACCGTACGGTCAAGCGGGACGTGCGACCACTCGTCGTACGGTTGACAGCCGACCCAGCCCGACCGCGTGCCGGCTCAGCGGCTCCAGTCCTGCTTCGCCGCGCGGACCAGCTTGTCCTTCAGCTCCCGGGTGTGCCGCCGGCTCACCGGCAGCTCGGTGCCGTCGATCACCACCACGTAGCCGGAGTTGACCAGCCGCAGCTCCGCGATGAGCTTCAACTGCACCAGGTAGGACCGGTGGACGCGGACGAACCCGGCGTCCGCCCAGCGTTCGGCCAGCGTCGCCAGCGACACCCGGACCAGGTGCGAGCCGTCCGCCGTGTGCAGCCGGGCGTAGTCGCCCTGCGCCTCCACCCACCGCACCGCCGAGCGGGGCAGCATCCGGGTGGTGCCGGCCAGCTCGATCGGGATCGTCGGGTCCTCCTCGGCGCGGGCCAGCGCCGCCGGGTGCGACGGCACCACCCGGGAGCCGATCACCCGGCGCAGCGACTCGGCCAGCCGCTCCGCGCGTACCGGCTTGCGGACGTAGTCGGTGGCCCCCAGGTCGAACGCGTCGACCGCGCCGTCGTCGTAAGCGGTCACGAACACGATCGCCGGCGGGCGCGCGAACCGGCGCAGCACCCGCGCCAGCTCCATCCCGTCCAGGCCCGGCATCCGGATGTCGAGGAACACCACGTCCACGTCGCCGTCGCGGAGCAGCCGCAGCGCCTCGGTCGCGTCACCGGCCGTGTGCAGCCGCGCCACCCGGGGATCGGCCCGCAGGTGGTAGGCCAACTCGTCGAGCGCGGGCGGCTCGTCGTCGACCGCCAGCACCCGCAGGAACCCCGAGGCGCTCACCGGGCCGAGCCGCTCGTGCATGGCGCCACCCTTGTTCGCGGCTGCGGGGCTCGCAAACCCGGCTCACTCCTCGCGCTCACGGCGTCACCTTTGTTCGCGGCTGCGGGGCTCGCAAACCCGGCTCACTCCTCGCGCTCACGGCGTCACCTTTGTTCGCGGCTGCGGGGCTCGCAAGCCCGGCTCACTCCTCGCGCTCACGAGCCCGCCCGGACGCCTGGGTGGAACTTCGGCACCCGCATGCTCACCCTCGTGCCCGAGCCGAGGCCCGTCTCGACGACCAGGCCGAACCGGTCCCCGAAGACCGACCGGAGCCGCTCGTCGACGTTGGAGAGCCCGACGTGCTGGCCGGAGTCGTCCCCCGGATCGCCCGTGCTGCGGGCCAGCTCGGCGATGCCGGCGGTCAGCGTGGCCGGATCCATCCCCACCCCGTCGTCCTCCACCGTGATGTGGCACTCGGCGCCCGCGTCACGGGCCTCGATGCTCACCATGCCCGTGCCGGGCTTGCGGGACAACCCGTGCCGGACGGCGTTCTCCACGAGCGGTTGCAGGCACAGGAACGGCAGGGTCACCGGCAGCACCTCGGGGGCGATCTGCAGGCGCACCTGGAGGCGGTCGCCGAACCGGGCCCGCTCGATGGTGAGGTAGCGGTCGATCGAGCGCAGCTCCTCGGCCAGCGTGGTGAACTCGCCGTGCGCCCGGAACGAGTAGCGGGTGAACTCGGCGAACTCCAGGATCAGCTCGCGGGCCCGCTCCGGGTCGGTGCGGACGAACGAGCCGATCGCGGTCAGCGCGTTGTAGATGAAGTGCGGGCTGATCTGGGCCCGCAGCGCCCGAATCTCGGCGCGGGCCAGCCGCTCGCGGGACGAGTCCAGCTCGGCCAGGGCGAGTTGGTTGCCCGCCCAGTGCGCGGTCTCCAGGGTCGCCTGCACCAGGCCCGGAGCCGGTGGACCGTCGGCGACCGCGACCAGCGCACCGACCACCCGCCCGTCCGCGCCGGTGAGCGGGGCGACCACCGCGCCCCGGACCGGGCAGTCGACCCGGTCGCAGTGCAGCTCCGCGTCGCCGAGCACGGTCGAGCGTTCGGTGGCCACCGCGCGGCGGGCCGCCGCGAGAAGTTGGTCTCCGTGGTGCGTCCCGCGCCCGTCCAAGGCGAGCAACTCGGCCCGGTCGGTGAGCGCCAGGCCCACCGCGCCCACCAGGGCCCGCAGATGGCGTACGGCCTTCGCCGCCCCCGCCGGCGTGAGGCCCGCCCGCAGCGGGTCGGCGGCGAGCCCCGCGGTGTGCAGCACCTCGTAGGTGGCCCGCTGGGTGGCGGTGGCGATGCCCCGCCGAGCGCGCAGCCGGACCACCGCGTACAGGGCCGCCGCGAGCGCGCTGACGAGCGACAGGACGGCGAAGACGGCCGAGAGGTTGCCACCCACGCCCAGATCCTGGCGGTTGGGGGGCGGCTACGCCAGCCCCGTCAGTACGCGCCCTTCCGGGCGACGACCACGCCCACCGTGCGCCACAGGATGCTGAGGTCGTACGCGAGCGACCAGTTGTCGACGTAGTAGAGGTCGAGCCGGACCGCCTCGTCCCAGGAGAGGTCGGAGCGACCGGAGACCTGCCAGAGGCCGGTCATGCCGGGCCGGACGAGCAGCCGCCGCCGGACGTCGCCGAGGAAGTCGCCGTCGTCGGCGGGCAGCGGGCGCGGCCCGACCAGGGACATCTCGCCCCAGAGCACGTTGATCAGCTGTGGCAGCTCGTCCAGCGAGGAGGCGCGCAGGAAGCGACCCACCGGGAAGACCCTAGGGTCCTGCTTCATCTTGAAGAGCATGCCGTCGGTCTCGTTCTGGTCGACCAGGCTGGCCAACCGCTCCTCGGCGTCGACGTACATGGTCCGGAACTTCCACACCCGGAAGGTGCGCCCCTCGTGGCCCACGCGCGGCTGCCGGAAGAAGACCGGACCACGGTCGTTGATCTTGATGGCGATCGCGATGGCCACGAAGACCGGGATCAGCAGCAGCAGCCCGAGGCCCGCGGCCACCCGGTCCATCAGGTTCTTCACCAGCAGCGCCGGGCCCGACAGGGTGGGCTCCTCGACGTGCAGCAGCGGCAGGCCCTCGATCGGCCGGATGTGCACCCGGGGGCCGGCGATGTCGGTGAGCTGCGGCGCGACCACCAGGTCGACCCCGGAGCCCTCCAGCTGCCAGGCGAGGCGGCGCAGCTCACCGGGCTCGGCGCTGGCCGAGCCGCAGACCGCGATGGTGTCGCCGCCGACCTCGCGGACCAGGGCGAGGACGTCGCGGCCCCCGTAGACCGGCACCGGGGTCTCCACGCCCCGGGCGGCGGCGTAGCCGTCGGTGACGTGGATGGCCACCGGGACCAGGCCGGCGGCCGGGTTGCGGGTGACCGCCCGGTGCACCTCGAGGCACTCCGGCAGGGTGCCCACCAGCACCATCCGGTGGCCGCCCTGACCGATGTTGCGCCGCACGACGTGCAGGACAAAGCGGGCGAGGATGCGGCCGAGCAGGATCAGGAGCAGGGCGCCGAGCAGCGCCGTGCCGACCGTGTAACGGGACAGGTCGGTCTTGGTGGCGAAGGCGAGGAAGGAGACGGTCGCGGCCACCGCGACACCGGCGCGGATCACCCGCTTGAACTCGTCCGGGCCCAGCCCGAGGTAGCGGCGGTCGTACGCCCGGTTGCCCCAGAGGATGACCAGCCAGCCCAGCGGCAGCAGCACGAACGCCACCGTGAAGAACCAGGACGGGTCCTGCTGGGCGTTGTAGAAGCCCGCGCGGGCCTGGTCGAAGGTGTGGATCGCGGTGAAGCTGGCGAAGGCCGCCGCCGCGGCGTCGAGGAACACGAGGATGGCGGTGTAGGGACGGTGCCAGCGGGAGACACGACGGCGGGCCCGGGCCCAGGCCGACCGGGGTACGCCGTTGTGGGACGGCGGTGCCGGCGGCTGGATCTCGAAGCTGTCGACGTGCCGCACGAGTTTGCTCCGGCCTTCGTTGGTTACCGGGCGCTGGAGGCTTGTCGTCACCTCACCCATGTCCTCCCGCATGACACGTGCCGCTCACTCGCCGTGAGGGCTCGAGTCGCCCACCGTCCCAGTCTCCCACGCGGGCCCCGGCCGGGCGCCGACCCGGAGGAGTTTGCGCCGTTGGTGCCGGCGGGGGATCTGGCCGGCTCCAGGTCATCTCAGAAGCCGGGGACCGGGCCACTATACCGATGGATGGCGGGGTCGGAATAACTGCCGAGCGGGACCTTCGTCGTTCTCCGGGCGAATCCGCTCGGTAACCGGCGGGTGGTCTCACTCACCGTACGAGCCGGGACAACCGTCGGTCAGCGAGCGGCTTGCCGCCGGTCTGGCAGGTGGCGCAGTATTGCAGACTCGAATCGGCGAACGAGACCTCGCGGACGGTGTCCCCGCAGACCGGACAGGGCAGGCCGGTGCGGGCGTGCACCTTCAGCCCGGAGCGCTTCTCGCCCTTCAGCTCCGCCGCCCGCTGGCCGAGTGACCGCTCCACCGCGTCGCCGAGCACCTGGCGGGTCGCCGCGTGCAGGGCGGCCAGTTGGACGTCCGTCAGCCGGTCGGTGAGCGCGAACGGGGAGAGCTTCGCCGCGTGCAGGATCTCGTCGGAGTACGCGTTGCCCACCCCGGCGAGCACCGCCTGGTCGGTCAGCACCCCCTTGACCTGGCCCCGCCGGCTGCGGAGCCGCTCGGCGAAGGTCGGCAGGTCGGCGGCGAGCGCGTCCGGGCCCAGCTTGGCGACCCCCGGGACGGTCCCCGGGTCCGTCACCAGGTAGGCGGCCAGCTTCTTCTGGGTGCCGGCCTCGGTCAGGTCGAAGCCGGAGCCGTCGTCGAGGCGTACCCGCAGGGCGATCGGGCCCTTGCCGGGGCGCAGCGGGGTGGTGGAGGGGAAGGCCTCCCGGTAGTGCAGCCAGCCCGCCCGGGCCAGGTGGACCACCAGGTGCAGGTCGCCGTCGAAGACCACGTCGAGGAACTTGCCGTGCCGGCGGGCGTCGACCACCGTCCGCCCGGTCGCCGCGGTCGGCGCCGGGTCGTACGTCTTCAGGGCGCTGATCGCGGCGACCTCGAGCCGGTCGACACGCCGCCCCACCGCGCGCTGCCGCAGGTAACCCGCGAGCGCCTCAACCTCCGGTAGTTCGGGCACCAGCCAACGGTAGCCTTCTTTCCCGTGAGAATCGTGGTGGCGCACAACCGGTACCGGCAGGCGCAGCCGTCCGGCGAGAACACCATCGTCGACGCGGAGATCGACCAGCTCACCGCGGCCGGCGTGGAGGTGCTGCCGTTCATCCGCAGCTCCGACGAGATCCCGTCGATGTCGAAGGCGGCGAAGGCGCTGCTGCCGATCTCGCCGATCTGGGCTCCGGCCGCGCAGCACGACCTGAGCCGGCTGATCACCGAGCACCGGCCGGACGTGCTGCACCTGCACAATCCGTACCCGTTGCTGTCGCCCTGGGTGGTTCGCACCGCCCACCGGCACGGTGTTCCCGTCGTGCAGACCGTCCACAACTACCGCCAGGTCTGCTCCTCCGGGCTCTACTTCCGGGACGGGATGATCTGCCAGGACTGCCGGGGCCGGGCGTTCGGCGTCCCGGCGGTCGTGCACCGCTGCTACCGCGGCTCCCGGGCGCAGAGCGCGCTGATGGCGACCACCCTGGCCGTGCACCGACCCACCTGGCGGTCGGTGGACCGGTTCGTGGCGCTGACCTCGGCGGTCGCCGCGCACCTGCGCGACTACGGCGTCCCGGCCGACCGGATCGTGGTCAAGCCGAACGGGATCCCCGACCCGGGGCGCCCGGCGCCGCTGGGGGACGGGTTCCTCTTCCTGGGCCGGCTCTCCCCCGAGAAGGGGCTGGACCTGCTGCTGGAGGCGTGGCGCCGGCACCCGGACGGCGCGTTGGGCCCGCTGCGTATCGCGGGCGACGGCGAGTCGCGCCCGCTGGCCGAGGCGGCCGCCGCCGAGCGTACGGACGTGACGTTCCTCGGCCCGCTGGACCGGGCCGGTGTCCGGGCCGCGCTGGAGTCGACCGCCGTCGTGCTGGCCACCTCCACCTGGCACGACGTGCTGCCCACCGTGATCATCGAGGCGCTGGCCAGTGGCCGGCCGGTGCTCGGCACCGCGCTGGGTGGCATCCCGTACCTGGTCGGCGCGGACACGCCGCGCGTTCCCGCCGGCACGGGCGCCGCCGAGACGCACTCCGTCCCCGTACCGCCGACCGGGACGACCGCCGTGCCGGCGGGCGTGGTGGCGGGCGAGGCCGGGTGGGTGGTGCCGCCGGAGGCGGACGCGCTCTCCGCCGCCCTGCCGCTGGCCCGTGCCGGCGCTCCGGCGTTCGCCCAGGCCGCGCGGCTGCGCTACGAGCGCACCTTCCACCCGGACGTGGTCACGAAGCAGCTCGTCGACATTTACGCGGGGGTCCGCCGATAGATCCTGGTCAGCGCAGGCTGGCCCGGGCGCTGAAGGCGATGCTGGCCAGCAGGAAACCGCCGTTGACGATCGTGAACGCGACCATCACCCAGAGCGCCAGCGCGGGCGCGAGGAGCAGCACCAGCGCGGCCACGAAGATCACCGCGCCGTAGTCGCGGACCAGCTTCACCAGGCGTACGGGCAGCGAGGTGGAGGTGACCATGCTGGCCGCGTTCGGGCCGGCCTGCATCACCGAGGTGACCAGGTTGACCATCCAGGTGCCGGCGAACGCGGCGACCAACCAGCTCGGGGTGGACGGGTGCTGCGCCACGGCGGTCGCCCCGAGGGCGGCGACCAGGGCGATCTGGGCGGCCACGTCGCAGAGCACGTCGACCCGCGCGCCCGCCGCGCTCCCCTGACCGGTCACCCGGGCGAGCTGCCCGTCCGCGCAGTCCAGCGCGTACGCCACCTGCCAGCCGACCAGCGCGAGCAGCCCGACGACCCAGGCCGGTACGTCGCCCCGCGCCACCGGCGCGGCGAGCGCGACGACGGTGACCGAGGTGGCCAGCCCGAGCACCAGGTTGGTGATGGTCAGCGCGGTCGGGCGCAGCCCCAGCCGGTGCGCGGCGACCGCGAAGGACGCCCCGATCCACTGGCTGATCGACTCGCTGAACAGGCCGCCGCCCCGGTTGGTGCGGTGGAAGTCGGCCGCGGTCGGCCGGACGGGCTCAGCCAAGGTGGTCACGGAGGGCGTCAACGTAGTCTCCAAGCCGGGTCCGGAGGTCGTCGGCGGACAGCTCGAGGTGTTCGAGGATGGTGTAGCGGTCCGGCCGGGTGTTGGGGGCGTACCGCACGGCCTCGACGAACTGGTCGTCGGTGAGCCGCAGGTCCGCGGGGGTGGTGGCGAGGCCGTGGCGGTGCAGGCAGCGGGCGAGCTGGCCGAAGCGCTCCGTCTCGCCACGCAGGAAGGTGCAGAAGAGGGCGCCGAGCCCGACCTGCTCGCCGTGTGAGGCGGTGCCGGGGAAGAGGTGGTCGATCGCGTGCGAGATCTCGTGGTCGCCGCCGCTGACCGGGCGGGTCGACCCGCACACCGAGCTGGCGATGCCGCCGAGGATCAGCGCCTCGGCGAGCGTGGTGAGGAAACCGTCGTCGGTGATCTTGCCGGGGTGGTTGATCAACGCCTCGGCCCCGGTCCGGGCCAGGGTCACCGCGAGCCCGTCGATCGGCTCGCCGCGGACCTCGTGGGCCAGCTCCCAGTCGGCGCAGGAGTTGAGGTTGCTGACCGCGTCCCCGATGCCGGCCTGGGTCTGCCGGTCCGGCCCGTTCTCCACGAAGTCCAGGTCGACGATCACGGCGATCGGGATGTGGACGCCGTAGGAGCCCTTGCCGCCCTCGTGGTCGAGCGAGGCGGTCGGCGACGCGATCCCGTCGTTGGCGAGGGAGGTCGCCACGGTCACCATCGGGATGCCGTACCGGGTGGCCGCGTACTTGGCGGTGTCGATGGTCTTGCCGCCGCCGATGCCGACCACGGCGTCGTAGGAGCGCGTGCGGAGCCGGTCGCCCAGCTCGTTCGCCGCGTCGATGGTGCCGCCGGCCACGGTGAAGACGTCGGCCGACCCCAGGCTGGGCATGCACAGCTCGACGATCTTCTCGCCCTGCCCCGGCCCGACCACCACGGCGACATCACCGCCGGCCGAGATGCGCTTGTCGACCAGCAGTGGGCCCAGGTCGGCCACCGCCCCTCGCCGGACCTCGATCAGCAGCGGGGTGTTGACCGTACGGGCTAGTAGCGGCACGCGATCTCCCGCGCCCGGGCCAGGTCGGCGTGGTTGTCGACCTCCACCCACGGAACGTCACCGATCGGGGCCGCCCGCACCTCGCCACCCCGGTCGGCGAACTCCTGGTAGCCGTCCTCGTAGTAGAGGTTCGGGTCGCGCCGCCAGGTCGTCTCCAGCGCGTCGGCGAGCGCGTCGGCCACCTGCGGCTCGATCAGCGTCGCGCCGATGTACTCCCCGTACGCCTCACCCGGGTCCATCAGCTTGGTGATGCGGGTGAGCTGCCCGGCCGCGTCGAAGGTGGTCTTCATCTCCTCCTCGGCCAGCGGCTTCAGCGTGTCGACGGCGAGCAGGATGCCCGGCCCCCGCTCGGCCAGCAGGGTCTTCTCCACGCTCACCGGGTGCACGGTGTCGCCGTTGACCAGCAGCACGCCCCGCGCGAAGTACTCGCGGGCCAGCCACAGCGAGTAGGCGTTGTTCCACTCCTCGGCCTTGTCGTTGTGCACGAGGGTGAGGGTCACGCCGTACCGCTTCTCCAGCGCGGCCTGGCGCTCGCGGACGGCGTCCGCCGCGTAGCCCACCACGATCACGATGTCGGTGAGCCCGACCTCGGCCAGGTTGCCGAGCGCGATGTCGAGGATGGTGATCTCGCCGTCGACCGGCACCAGCGCCTTGGGCAGAGTGTCGGTGTACGGCCGCAGCCGGCGTCCGGCCCCGGCCGCGAGCACCATCCCGATCATGCCGGTTTCCTCCATCGGTCGACTGCGTGTCACCGGGCGAGGATAGCGCCGCCTGCCGGCCCGCCAACGGTCAACCGGGGTTCACCCGGCGCTCACTCAGCGTATCTTCGGCGCCGCTCTCCGCCTCGGACGTCACCCGCGAACCCGACGGCCCTGGTTCTTGCCCCGGTAACATCGACGGCCCACCATGTCCCTACCGGATGCCACCGTCCCAAAGGGGTGATGTGTGATGCAGGTGCGGGAAGCGATGTCCAGCCAGGTCCTCGTCGTCGGTCCGGAGCACACCCTCCGGCAGGCGGCGACGATGATGTCCGAGCGCGGGATCGGCTCCGCGGTGGTGATCGATCCGGACTCCGAGGGCGTCGGCATCATGACCGAACGCGACGTGCTCAACGCCATCGGCGCGGGCCTCGACTGCGACGTCGAGCGCACCGGCGCCCACCTGACCTGGGACGTGGTCTACGCGGGTCCGGACTGGACCGTCGAGGAGGCGGCCGCGGCCATGGCCCGGGGCGGCTTCCGGCACCTGGTGGTGCTCGACGGCCGCGAGGTGGCCGGGGTGATCTCGGTACGCGACATCATGCGGGTCTGGGCCGACAACCGGATGGTCGGCACGAGCTGAGGCGGTCGCTGCGGCCCCGGCCCGGTGTCTCCGGCCGGGGTCAGCGGCGCTCTCACATCAGGCGGGCCGCTGCGTGCTGGGCCCGCGCACCCGCCCCCGTCCCCGAACGGCCTTGTCGGCACACCAGCAGGCCGGTGAGTCGTCGTGGTGACGGTCCTCTCAGCCCTGAACCCGCGCGTTGAGCCGCGTCTGTCCCGAACAGGAGGGCCGCGACCGCTGACGGTCCCGGCCCGAAACAACGTGCTCAAGCCGCTGGGGACAGCCCGCGGCCATGGAGCTGGCCCCCAGGAAGATCACGATCAACTCGGTGCTGCCCGGCAACATCGTCACCGAAGGTCTCGCCGAGCTGGGCCAGGCGTACCTGGACGAGATGGGCGCTTCGATCCCCGCCGGGCGACTCGGCAGTGTCGCGGACATCGGCAACGCCGCCTTGTTCTTCGCCAGCGACGAGGCCGCGTACATCACCGGACAGTCGCTCGTCGTGGATGGCGGACAGATCCGGCCGGCCGGTCCCTTCTGGTACCTCGGTGTTCTGGGCACGCACCCGAACTATGCCGGCCGTCGCTGGGGTCACGCCGTCATGGGGGCCGGATTGCGGCGCGCCGCGGCAGACGGCGTGCCGGCGGTGCTGGTGACCAGCAACCCCGGCAACGTCGAGATGTACGGCCGCGCGGGGTGGGAGATCGTGCGTGCCGTGACAGCGCCTGTGCCGAGCTGGATCATGCAACAGTCGGTGCACCGACTACGAGCGGCGGATCTCGGACAAGGCGCCTGATCGCGACGCGTCGGGGTGGCCGGGGTTGTCCGTCCGACGGGCGCGCGGAGCTCGGCCTGCACGTGGAGGCGCTTTCCCGGGCGCCGCAGCTCGACCCGCTCGCCCTTCCGGCCTGACTTCCCGACCGGCGGGCGGCCCCGGGTCACCCGACCCGGTGGCTCAGGATGCGGACATCGCCGTGCCGTCCGCGTGGTCCCGGCAGCCGCCCGTACGCTGAACAGCCATGACCGCCGAGCAGCTGATCTCCTTCGCCCGCGGGGCTCCGTCGCTGGACATCGTCGATGTCGAGGGGCTCAAGGCCGCCGCCGTCCGCGCCTTCGACGCCGATCCCGCTGGGGTCACGGCGTACGGCACCTCCGTCGGCTACCTCCCGCTCCGCAAGTGGATCGCGGAGAAGCACGGGGTGACACCGGAGCAGGTGCTG
This sequence comes from Micromonospora sp. NPDC049366, assembly GCF_044466625.1. Lineage (NCBI taxonomy): Bacteria > Bacillati > Actinomycetota > Actinomycetes > Micromonosporales > Micromonosporaceae > Micromonospora > Micromonospora sp. NPDC049366. The sequence continues at coordinate 82,297 of NZ_JBITMV010000020.1, read as the reverse complement.
GTCACGAACGGTTCGCTCCAGGCCGACGCCTTCCTCTTCGACCACCTGGTCCGCCCCGGTGACGCGGTGGTGGTCGAGCGACCGACGTACGACCGGACGCTGCAGAACCTCCAGCGGATGGGCAGCGAGCTGCACGGCGTCACCATCCAGCCGGATGGCCTCGACACCGCCGAGCTGCGCAAGCTGCTGGAGTCCGGGGTCCGCCCCCGGCTCGCGCACATCATCCCGAACTACCAGAACCCGGCCGGTGTGACGCTCTCCCTGGAGAAGCGTCGCGAGCTGCTCGACCTGGCCGCCGAGTACGAGTTCACGATCTTCGAGGACGACCCGTACGCGGACATCCGGTTCCGGGGCGAGCCGCTGCCGTCGATGCTCTCGCTGGACACCCGGGACGTGGTCGTCCACGCCTCCAGCTTCACCAAGACGGTCTGCCCCGGCGTCCGGGTCGGTTACCTGGTCGGCCCGGCGAACCTGATCGCCGACATCGCCAAGAAGGCCACCAGCCTCTACATCTCGCCGGGCATGGTCGCGCAGGCGATCGTCCACCAGTTCTGCGTCTCGGGCCAGATCGACCGCTCGATCGACACGGTCCGGGCCGCGCTCGGCGAGCGGGCCCGGGTGCTCGCCGAGTCGCTGCGCCGGCACCTCCCGCAGGCGCGGTTCGTGGAGCCCGACGGCGGCTACTTCCTCTGGGTGGAGTTCCCGGCGGACGTGCTGGCCGACCGGGTCGCCCCGGCTGCCGCCGAGCGTGGCGTGGCCGTGGTCAAGGGGAGCGACTTCGTCGTCGACGGCGGGCGCAACGCGCTGCGGCTCGCCTTCTCCGCCGTCACCGTCGACCAGATCGACGAGGGCGTCCGGCGGCTGGCGGAGGCGGTGGCGGCCGCGCGCGGCTGATAATTCTGTCGGGTTTCCGACAAAACGACGATGCCGGCCGTCTCGGGACTCCCGCCCGGGCGGCCGGCGGCCCACAATGCTGCGAGCGTTACTCACATCGTGTAGCGGACGTCACGGCCCTGGCTCCGAGCCGCCACCGGGCACTGACCGGGGCCGGACCGCCGAGAACCGCGCGAAGAGTGGCGTGACCAGCATGATCCCCCGCCCCCACAGGGCGCCGGGCGGGCCGCGTCGTCCCCCTCGATCCCCCGATGCGACCCGGCCCGCCCGGCGCCACCCCCGACGAACGTCACGGGCAGTGACCGTTCGATGCGGCGTAACCTGCAAGCCGCAGCGGAGCGCGGGGAGGGGGAGCGATGACCGATCGGGCACAGCAGGGGCGGACGGCCCCGCAGCAGGGAGCACGGGTCCTGCCTCGGGCCTGGGCGGCCCCGGTCCGGGCGATGAGCCGGATCCTCAACGCCGACGGCTCCCATCCCACCCCGGAGCCGACCGGCGCCGGCGGACGCAGCGGCGTGATCGACTGCGCGCTCTACGTCGACGGCCGGCGGCAGCCCGGCGAGTGGACCTACGCCGAGGCGCTGGCGGCCGCCCGCCGGGAGGAGAACGGCTTCGTCTGGCTCGGGCTGCACCAGCCGGAGCTGGCGGAGATGACCGCCATCGCCGAGACGTACGGGCTGCACGAGCTCGCCGTCGAGGACGCGGTCAAGGCCGAGCAGCGCCCCAAGCTGGAGCAGTTCGGCGAGGTCAGCTTCCTGGTGCTGCGTACGGCCCGCTACTGCGAGCACGCCGAGCTGACCGAGAACTCCGAGGTGGTGGAGACCGGGCAGGTGATGCTCTTCATCGGCCCGCACTTCCTGATCAGCGTCCGGCACGGTGACGCCTGCCGACTCTCGCCCGTGCGGGCCGACCTGGAGAGCAAGCAGGACCTCCTGCTCCAGGGCCCGTGGGCCGTCGCGTACGCGGTCACCGACCGGGTGGTCGATCTCTACCTGGAGGTCGCCGACCAGATCGAGGACGACCTGGACCGGCTGGAGGCCCAGGTCTTCGACCGCAACGGCAGCGGCCGGATCCAGCGGATCTACCAGATGAAGCGCGAGCTGGTGGAGTTCAAGCGGGCCGTGGTGCCGCTGCAACGCCCGCTGCTCACGCTGACCTCCCAGGTCAACCGGGAGGTGCCGAAGGAGATCCGGCGCTACTTCCGGGACGTCCAGGACCACCTGAGCCGCACCGTCGAGCAGGTCAACTCGTACGACGACCTGCTGAACTCGATCCTCCAGGCGCGGCTCGCCCAGGTCACCGTCGATCAGAACAACGACATGCGCAAGATCGCCGCCTGGGCCGCCATCGCCGCGGTCTGGACCGCCATCGCCGGCATCTACGGCATGAACTTCGACAACATGCCCGAGCTCAAGATGACGTACGGCTATCCGGTCGTGCTCGCCCTGATGCTCGGCATCTCGCTCGGCCTCTACCGCTGGTTCCGCCGCAACGGTTGGCTCTGACCTGCCGGCCCGTCGGGGCGGGTCTCTCCCCGGAACGTGGAAGCGCCGGCGTAGCGGGGGTCCACCCCGCCTCGCCGGCGCTTTCCGCCGTCGCCGCGGTCAGCGGCGCCCGTTGGTGCGGGCGGTGTCCTTGCCCAGCGCCTTGGTGAGGTCGTCGGCCGGGCGGCCGGAGACCTCCTTGGCGCCCTCGGCGGCCGAGGGGACCTTGTCGGTCGGCTGGATCTTCGACTTGCTGGTGGGCGAGGTGGTGGACGCGCTGCCGCCGCCCGCCACCGCCGAACTGCCGGCGGCGACCGGGCCACCGCCCACTCCGGACGCGCTTGCGTCGGCCATCTTGGCCCCGCCCGGCGTCGAGCGGGTCTGCACCTCGATGGTGTCGATGTCGTCGCGCACCGGCTCCAGGCTGCGCGTGGGGTCGTACTCGGCCCACTCCTGCTGCTCGCGGCGGCGGCGCATGGCCATGGCGCCGGCCAGCCCGGCGACCGCGCCCGCAGCCAGCAGGCCGGTCATCATCGAGCCGCGTCGACGCGACTGCTTCTTCTTCCCGGTGATCCGCATGTTCCTCGACTTCGCCTTCCTGGTCATCGAACCCGCCTGCACGGCGCCGTCGCGGGCGGCCACGGCGAGCGGTGCGAGCGAGGTGAGCGTCGTCCCCCAGCCGGTCGCGGCGCGGTCACGCACCTTCACCGCCGTCGGTCCGACGTAGTCCCGGGCCGCCTGGACCCGCGGGCCGACGGTCGCACCGGCGCCCCTCGCGGCGTACGCGGCCGCCTGCATCAGATGGTTGATGCTCTGGTTCAGCTCGGCCCGGGCCAGCCGCCCCTGGGACTTTCGCCGTCCCCTTCCAAACACGGTCCCACCTCCTGGGAGTTGTTCCTTCGTCATCCTCCACCTTCGGATGCCTCCGCGATGCCAGATCGGGCACATGGGAGGATCCGCATGGAACTGACCAACGAGTGAGGAGTACCCGTGGCCGAGGCTGTCTACGCCACCTTGCACACCAACGCTGGCCCGATCCGTCTGGAGCTCTTCCCCAACCACGCGCCGAAGACCGTCCGCAACTTCGTCGAACTGGCCCAGGGGAAGCGCGAGTACACCGACCCGCGCACCGGTCAGCCGGGCAGCGGGCCGTACTACGACGGCACGATCTCGCACCGCGTGATCTCCGGCTTCATGATCCAGATGGGTGACCCGACCGGCACCGGTCGCGGTGGGCCGGGCTACAAGTTCGCCGACGAGTTCCACCCGGAGCTGCGCTTCGACCGGCCGTACCTGCTGGCGATGGCGAACGCCGGGCCGGGCACCAACGGCTCGCAGTTCTTCATCACCGTCGCCCCGACGCCGCACCTGAACAACCGGCACACCATCTTCGGTCAGGTCGCGGACGAGCAGTCGGCGAAGGTCGTCGACTCGATCGCCAACACCCCCACCGGCCCGAGCGACCGTCCCCTCCAGGACGTCGTCATCGAGCGGGTCGAGATCGAGGGCAGCGCTGACTGAGGCGACAGCGCGGTACCTTTGCTCGCATGACTGAGCGCTCCGGAGGGCGGGGCCGGTGAGCGAGTCGCCGCCGACCACCCCCGTCTGCTACCGGCACCCGGGCCGGGAGACGTATGTCCGCTGCACCCGCTGTGAGCGGCCGATCTGCCCGGACTGCATGCGGGCGGCCTCGGTCGGGCACCAGTGCCCGGAGTGCGTCAGCGAGGGACGCCGCAGCGTCCGGCCGGCGCGCACCGCCTTCGGAGGCGGTGCCGCCGGCCGGCACGGCTACGTGACGAAGACCCTGATCGCGCTGAACGTGCTGCTCATGGTCATCTCCATCGCCGCCGACCGGGGTGGGGACGCGGCGGTCGGCGGGTCCGGCTTCGGCGGCCTGCTGGGTGGCAGCACCCCGCTCACCCTGTGGGGCGGCGTGCTCGGCTACGCCTCTTACGTGCCGTTCGGCCCGGTGCACGGTATCGCGGCCGGCGAGTGGTACCGCCTGATCACCGCCATGTTCCTGCACTACGGCGTGCTGCATCTGCTGCTCAACATGTGGGCGCTGTGGGTGCTCGGCCGGGAGTTGGAGGCGGTGCTCGGCCGGCTCCGTTTCCTCGCCCTCTACCTGATCGCGGGCTTCGGCGGCAACGTGGCGGTCTACCTCATCTCGGCCCCCACCAAGCCGCCGACCGTCGGCGCGTCGACGGCCATCTTCGGGCTCTTCGCCGCGATCTTCGTGATCATGCGCCGGCTCGGCCGGGACACCTCGGCGATCCTGCCGGTACTGGTCATCAACCTGATCTTCACCTTCACCGTGCCGGGGATCTCCGTCGCCGGTCACCTGGGCGGGTTGGTGATCGGTGCGCTGACCGCCCTGGTGTTCGCGTACGCCCCCCGGTCCCGCCGCTCGCTGGTGCAGCTCGCCGGCGGTGCGATCATCGTGGTGGCCCTGATCGGCGTGGCGCTGATCCGGACCGCGCAGCTCATCGCCGGCTGAAGGGTCCGCCTGCCGTCTGCCGGCTCCGCTCGCGGGTTCACGCCTGCCGGGCTGCGGTCGACGGGTGGGCGCCAAGCGGCTGCGGGGGCATGAAGTCTCGCGAGTGCTATGACCGAGCGGCATAAATATGCCTCTCAGTCATAGCGCTCGCGGCACTCCTGGTCGCTCGCCCTCCGCGCCCGTGCCCTCCGCGCCCGTGCCGCCCGCGCCAGCGCCGCCCGTGCCCGCGCCGCCGGCCCCGGCGACGGGTGCGGTCAGGCGTCGGCGGCGCGGCGGGCGGTCCGCAGCGCCGCGGCCACCTCGGCGGGTGAGGCGCCCAGGTCGTACCGGCCGAACAGGTGCAGCGACTCGCCCGCGTCGACTTCGAGGGTTTCGGTGGTCAGCCCGAGCCGCGGTCGGCGGTCCACGGTGATCGCCTCGATCGCCGACCAGGGCAGGTGCCGCCGGCCGGCGAAACCGTGGACGACGGTGACGCCGCTGTCGTCCAGCGCGAGCCGGACCGGCGCGATCAGGTCGCGTAGCGCCCAGCCGACCAGCCCGGCCGCGGCCAGACCGGCGAGGGCGAGCCGGACCGCATCGCCGTCGGCGAAGAGCAGGCCCAAGGCCAGCAACAACGCTCCGGCGACGAGCTTCGCCACCGGCAGGCTGACCGGCACCCGCCACTGGCTCGAAGGGGAGGCCTCATCCACCCGACCAGCATGCCAGCGGAAGCGCCGACCGCACCGGGTCGGGGCCGACGGGCGGTCGCGGGACGACGTACTATCGGGGCAGCCCAAGTTACCGGGGAGTAAAGATGAGTGACGCGGTTATCGTCGGCGCCGTACGTACCCCGGTGGGTCGGCGCAAGGGCAGCCTGGCCGGCGTGCACCCGGTCGACCTGTCGGCCCACGTGCTGCGCGCGCTGGCCGAGCGCACCGGCATCGACCCCACCCAGGTCGACGACGTGTTCTGGGGCTGTGTGTCACAGGTGGGCGAGCAGTCGTGGAACATCGCCCGCAACGGCGTCCTCGCGGCCGGCTGGCCGGAGTCGGTGCCCGGCACCACGCTCGACCGGCAGTGCGGCTCCAGTCAGCAGGCCCTGCACTTCGCGGCCGCGACCGTCCTGTCCGGACAGGCCGACCTGGTGGTCGCCGGCGGGGTCGAGTCGATGACCCGGGTGCCGATGGGCTCCAGCGTCGCGGGCGGCACGCCGTTCAGCGACCAGATCCGCGACCGCTACCGGGGTGTGGAGGGCTTCGCCGAGGACTCGCCGCTCCCGTTCAACCAGGGCGTCGGCGCGGAGCTGATCGCCGAGCGGTGGCGCTTCTCCCGCACCCAGCTCGACGAGTTCGCGCTGGCCAGCCACGAGAAGGCCGCGGCGGCGCAGGATGCGGGCGCGTTCGACCCGGAGCTCGCGCCGGTCGTGCTGGCCGACGGCGGCAAGTTCGCGGCCGACGAGGGCATCCGTCGCGACACCTCCCTGGAGAAGCTGGGGGAGCTCGCCACCCCGTTCCGCGCCGACGGCGTGGTCACCGCCGGATCGGCGTCGCAGATCTCCGACGGGGCCGCCGCGCTCGCGGTGACCACCTCCGACTGGGCCAGCCGGCACGGGCTGCGTCCGCTCGCCCGCATCCACACCGCGGTGGTCGCCGCCGACGACCCGGTCACCATGCTCACCGCCCCCATCCCGGCCACCGCGAAGGCGCTGCGCCGCGCCGGGCTGGGCATCGAGGAGATCGGGGTGTACGAGGTGAACGAGGCGTTCGCCCCGGTGCCGCTCGCGTGGCTGGCCGAGACCGAGGCGGACCCGGACCGGCTCAACCCTCGGGGCGGCGCGATCGCCCTCGGGCACCCGCTCGGCGGCTCCGGAGCGCGGATCATGACCACGATGCTTCAGCACATGCGGGACAACGGCATCCGCTACGGGCTGCAGACGATGTGCGAGGGCGGCGGCATGGCCAACGCCACCATCGTCGAGCTGCTCTGAGCCGCCCGCCACGTCGCACATCCGGTGCGACCGTGGGCGTGGAAGTTGCAAAATCCCGGCGTGACCCACGTCACCCCTGTCCGGAGGTCGTTGGGCAGGGCATGGACGTCTTCTCCCGAACGTTCCTTCCGGCCGCCGCCGAGGCCGGTCTGGCGGTCCAGACCGTCAGCCGGCACATGCCCGTGTTCCGCCGCTGCGTCGGCTCGGGCGATGCCACCATCCTGGTCACCCGGTGCAGCCGTCCCGACCGTCCGGTCGGCGGCGAGTACCTGCTCCTGCTCACCCACCGCCGGCTCGTGGTCACCCAGCAGACGCGGGTGCTGCACCGGCTCCGGCTGCACCTCAACACGGAGCTGCGCGAGCTGAGCAACGTCACGTGGAGCCCCGACGCGCGGCTGCGCTCCGTCGAACTGGCGGCCACCGCCATCGACGGTGTCCGCGAGCGGTTCCTGATCCGGACCACCCACCCGAAGCAGGTGTGGCAGCTCGACGCGCTGCTCAACCACGCCTTCCGCACCCGCCTGCGCGCGGCCAAGGAGCGGATCGTCGCCACGATCGGCGAGCCGCCGGCCGGCGCCCGGCCCGCCACGTTCCGCCCGGCCGTCGTCCGCTGAGCCGGCGGCCCGGCGGCCGCCCCCGCAGGGCCGTCATCCGCTGAGCGCGGCCTTTACCGAACCCGAACATCACCGGACCGGCGCCCGGGCCGTCCCGTCGGCAATCATGGGCCGGTGACCGTCGAGCCACCGAACCGCGGGCTCGTTCTCGTGGTCGAGGACGAGCCGGCCATCGCCGACCTGGTCCGGCTCTACCTGAGCCGGGACGGCTTCGGCGTACACCTGGAACGGGACGGCGACGCGGGCCTGGCCGCCGCCCGACGGCTGCGCCCGGTGGCGTGCGTGCTGGACATCGCGCTGCCCGGCCTGCCCGGCACCGAGGTCTGCCGCCGGCTGCGCGAGGCCGGCGACTGGACACCGGTCATCTTCCTCACCGCCCGCGACGACGAGGTGGATCGGATCGTCGGCCTGGAGTTGGGTGCCGACGACTACGTGACCAAGCCGTTCAGCCCGCGTGAACTGGTGGCCCGGGTGCGGGCGGTGCTGCGGCGCACGGCCGGGCCACCGGACGAGCTGGGCCGGCCCCGGGTCCTCGGCGCGGTGACGCTCGACCCGGCCCGCCGCACGGTGACCGCCGCCGGTCATCCGGTCCAGCTCACCTCGACCGAGTTCGACCTGCTCGCCCACCTGATGGCCCGCCCCGGCCGGGTCTTCACCCGGGAGGAGCTGCTGGCCGGCGTCTGGGGCTACGCGGCCCACGCCGGCACCCGGACCGTCGACGTGCACGTGGCGCAGGTACGCGCGAAGCTCGGCGCCGCCAGCGTGATCCGGACCCACCGCGGCGTCGGGTACGCGGCCGATGCGTGAACCCACCGTCGCCCTGCCGGTGCTCGGCACGACGCCACCGGCCGTGCCCCGGCCCCGGCTCGGCCGGACGCTGACCGCCCGGGCGGTGCTGGTCACCTGCGCGGTGGCGCTGGTCTCCGTCCTGGTCACCGCGATCGTCGCGGTGCCCGTCGGGCTGCGCGGCGTGGAGCGGGGAGACCAGCAGGCGCTGGCCGCGCAGGCCCGCCTCGCCGCCGAGGTGCTGCGGACCCGGGTCGACCGGGGCGGCAGCGCGGACGAGGAGCGGCTGATCCGGCAGCTGCGGACCCAGGGCATCGACGCCTACCTGATCCGGGGCGGCGCGGTCGACCGGTCGGGTCTGCCGCCGCGGGTGGTGCAGCGGGTCGCCGAGGGACGCAACGTCTCCGCCCGGCGGCTGGTGGACGGGCGGCGGGCGCTCGTCGAGGGGCGTGCCCTGCCGGGCGGCAACGGGGTGGTGCTGGCCCGACCGCTGGCCGCCGGCGTCTGGCGACAGGTGCTGGTCAGCCTCTGGGTGCCGCTGCTCGCCGGGCTGGCCGCCGGTGTGGGCGCCGGGCTCCTGCTCGCCCGCCGGCTGGCCCGGCCGATCCGCACCGCCGCGACCGCGGCGGCCCGGCTGCGGGCCGGTGACCGGGCGGTCCGGGTGCCGGTCGAGCCGCCGGACGAGGTCGCCGACCTGGCCGAGGCGTTGAACGGGCTGGCCGCCGCGCTCTCCACGAGCGAGGGGCGGCAGCGGGAGTTCCTGCTCTCCGTGTCGCACGAGCTGCGCACCCCGTTGACGGCGATCCGGGGCTACGCCGAGGCGCTGGCCGATGGGGTGATCGCACCCGACGAGGCGGCCGGGACGGGGCGTACGGTGCTGGCGGAGGCCGAGCACCTGGACCGGCTGGTCAGCGACCTGCTGGCGTTGGCCCGGCTGGAGGCGGCGGACTTTCCGCTGGAGCCGGTGGCCGTCGACCTGACCGGCTTGGCCGCCGACGTCGAGCGCACCTGGACCGGGCGGTGTGCCGCGGTGGGTGTCGCGTTCCGCGTCGAGGCTCCGGCCGGCCCGGTGCCGGCGTACACCGATCCGGGCCGGATCCGGCAGGTGGTGGACGGGCTGTTGGAGAACGCGCTGCGGGTCGTACCGCCAGGGGCGCCGGTGGTGCTCGCGGTCCGGCCGGCGGGCCCGGACCCGACGGCCGGTGGGATCGTCGAGGTGCGGGACGGCGGCCCGGGCTTCACCGACGACGACCTGGCGGTGGCGTTCGAACGCGGCGCGCTGCACCAGCGGTACCGCGGGGTGCGCAAGGTGGGCAGCGGTCTCGGGCTCGCGCTCGCCGCCGGCCTGGTCCGTCGCCTCGGTGGCGAGATCGTGGCCGGGCACGCCCCGGAGGGCGGGGCGGCGTTCACCGTCCGACTGCCCCCGGATCCTTACCTGCCCCGAACATCGGCCTGATCTTCCGCTCGTGCCGGTGCGGGAGCCTGGGCACATCGACGGCCCCGGGTCCACGGGTGGCGGGGCTACCGCGCGACGGGAGGAGAGTCATGGCACGGTGGGGATTCGCTGCCGGTACGGCGCTACTGGCGGCGGTCACGCTCGGCGTGAGCGGCTGCGGCGTGACCGAGCGGGCGGGGCAGCCGACGCGGGAGACCGCGGTGGAGGTCGCCGCGGCGATGGGCGCCGAGGGCCAGGCGCTCACCGCGATGGGCTTCGACGCCGACGACCTGGACGTGGTGGAGGTCGCCGGTTCCCCCTCGGCCGCGCCCACGCCCACGGCCGGCGCGGACAAGCCGCGCCGCGAGCGCGCCGAGGAGCTGCGCAAGCGCCGTCAGGCCCGGGTGCTGCTGCGGCGGAACACCATGCACGGCGAGGCGGTGGTGCAGACCCGGGACGGCGGTACGAAGACGGTGGTCGTGCAGCGCGGCGAGGTGACCGCGATCGACGGCGACTCGGTGACGGTGAAGTCCACCGACGGGTTCAGCCTGACCTGGCGGCTCGGCGACGACCTGCGGGTGGTCGAGCGGCGTACGACGGTCCAGCCCAGCGAGGTGAAGGTGGGCACGACGCTGGGTGTGGCCGGCGCGAAGGACGGCGACGCGGCGACGGCGCGCCTGATCGTGATTCCTCGGCGGAAGTAGCGGGCTGACGCACGGCGGGAGTGCCCGTGCCCGTCCGGGTACGGCCACTCCCGCCGGGTGCGAGTGTGCTCAGTAGACCCGGGAGCCGATGAAGTCGTCGTGACCGTAGCCGACCGGGTTGGCGAAGGTGCGGGACTGGAAGGACCACTGCTGGCGGGTGCTGCTGGAGCAGGTGGCCAGCCGCAGCCGTGGGGTGCCCAGCAACGGGTTGTCGAAGGCCACGCAGAGGCTGCTGTTGCCGGCCGGCTTGAGCTGGTTGCCGGCGAAGACGAACTTCTGGTTGGCGCCGCCGTGGCAGTCGTAGATGTTCACGGCCGTCCCGGACGTCAGCGACCCGTTGGCCACGTCGAGGCACCGGTCGTGGGAGAGCTCCGAGTGCAGCGACTGGCGCGTGGCGTCGTACCAGAAGCCCTGGTTACGCCCACCGTGGCAGCCGTACGACTGCTGCGGTGTGCCGTTGCGTGAGTCGTATCCCTTGCCGTCGACGCAGCCGCCGGTGGCGGCGTTGCGGAGCTGCTTGAACTCGAACAGGCCCGAATAGAGCACGCCGGTGCCGGTGCTCGCCGGGTCGACGCAGGTGGCCCGCTGCTGACCCGAGTTCCAGAACTGGGTGATGCACTGGGCGAACATGCCGTGGCCCCGGTAGTTGGGGTGGAACGACTGCCGGGCCGCGTTCTCGTCCCAGATGCCGATCTCGATGTAGAGGCCGCGCACCGAGGTGCTGTCGGTGCACACCTCGTGGCCGTGGAAGAGGCGGCTGGCGTCCAGGTAGCGGGTGCCGGTGTTGGCGGCGGCCGTACGCAGCGCGGACTCGAACATCGGCACCGCCTTGTTCCGGGCGAACGCCATGTCGGCCAGGTAGAGCAGGCAGCCGCCGGAGTACCAGCCGGGGAAGTTCGGGTTGTCCTCGACGTCCGGGCTGCCGGGGCTGGGGTACGACATCAGCACCAGCTCGTAGTCCGTCCGCAGGTAGCCGGCACCGGTCATGGTGTTGCGGAGGTCGTTGATCGCGTCCTCGACCGCCTGCCGGCTGCCGTCGGTGCGGACGGTCCACTGGTCGGTGTAGGTCGGGTAGCAGGGGCCCTGGAAGAAGACCCGGCGGACGGCGCAGTCGGTGGCGACGGGGCCGAACTGGATCGTGCCGTCACCGTTGGCGCCGACCACCACCCAGATCAGCTTGACGTGTGTGTTGCGGGCCTTGATCGCCAGGTGGTCGCCCTGGTTCAGCTCGTTGTGCTGGGTGGGCCCGCCCGCGATCAGATTCCACGGGGTGGCCCCGGAGCAGGCGATGTTGTACTTCTCGTCGGCGGGGATGCCGGTGCGGAACACGGCCTGGTCGTACGAGCGGTCGCACCAGTTGCCCGGCTGGTGGGTGCCGGGCACGTAGTTGCCGACCCCCTCACCGGAGATCTCGCTGTCACCCATGGTGACCAGCGCGGTGCGGCGCTGCTCGATCGGGCGGATGCCCGGCGAGCCGTAGAGGGCGGTGGCCTCGGCGGCGCGGATCGCCTCGAGGTTGGCGGGCAGGGGCTGGACGGCCGGCCGGTCGGCCGCGGCGGCGGGTGCGGCCGTGGCGACCTGCAGCGGGAGGGCGAGAGCGGCAGCGACGGCGACGGCGATCACGCGTCGTCGGGTGGCCCGTTCGCGCCTGGCGGAGGAGACAGGCATCGACGCACTCCTTTCCGCTCAATCGTGGGACGCCGATTGAGTTACCAGAAGGTAACCTGCGGATCCAGGGATGTGAATGCGTCTCGTAATCCTTGCGCGGTGTGCCGAACCGTGCCCTTCGGACTATCCGGGCGGCAGCGCGTATCCGACGTAGTCGCGGTACTCGACCCGCCACCCCGCCGGCACCAGCTTCACACACGCCGGCCGGCTGCCGGTGCACACGATCGCGTCCACCGAGGACGGATCGGCCGGGGGCCGCTCGGGCAACACCGACTGGAGCGCCACCAGCTCCGGCGACCGGCCGTCGGCGCCGCGCAGCAGCAGCCACCACGGGTACTCCCAGTTGTCGTTCTGCTCGACCAGACCGATCCGGCGGGCGCCGCTGTCGCGGACGGCCTCGGCGGCCCAACGGAACTCGTCCGCCCACTGCGGGCGGCGCAGGAACCGGGTGTCCCACTCCGAGGTGGTGAAGACCGAGCCCGTGCCGACCAGCCGGCGCGGGAAGCCGTACGACAGGGCGAGCACCCCGGCGAGGGCGGAGCCGGCCAGCACGGTCACCGCCGCCAGCGTCGCAACCGAGCGCCGCCCCCGGGTGGCGGGACCGGTCCCCGCTGTCTCCGCCCCGGCCGGGCGCGTGACGTGCCGCCGGAAGATCGCGTCCAGCCACAGCCCGGCCAGGGGCACGGCCAGCACGAGCGCGTAGAGCAGCAGGCGGTTCCCCCACGGCTGCCACTTGATCATCACGGTGTGCAGCAGGACGGCGGCCACCACCACGACCGCGTACGCCCGCAGCGGCCCGGCGCGCCCCGCGCTGATCCGCTGCGGCCGGACCAGCGCGAAGAGCGCGCCGAGCAGGGCCAGCGATCCGGCCAGCGGGAATGCCACCCGGTCCTCGTCCGGATACCAGGCCGGCTCCGGGAAGAGCTCCCGACCGAAGGTGATCGCGCGGTCCTGCGGGTCGACGCCGAGCAGCCCGGCCCCGCCGATGATCGCGTCGGCGGCCGCCCGGCGCAGCGGCGCCAGCGGCGTGTCGAACGCGGTGTGCGCGATCCGCAGCGCGTTGACCAGGACCGAGGGCGGGTCGTGCCGCTCCATCGGGATCGACTCGCGCAGCCGGGGCGGACCGAGCGGGTGACCGAACTCGGCGTGGACGCGGGCCAGGAACGGGCCGACCACCACCGCCGCGAGCACCAGGATCAGCGCCGATGCGCCGACCGTACGCGCGACCCCGCCGACCGGCGATCCCGCCGACCGGGCGGCTCCGTCGGACGCGGCCCGGCCGGGGTCGACCGCGCTGCCGAGGCGGGTCAGCCGCAGTTGGGCGAGCCCCCACAGCACGAGGAGCGGACCGACCGCGATCAGGCCGCTGGTCTTGGTCACCGCGGTGAGCCCGGTGGCCACGCCGAGGCCGAGCAGGGTGCCCACCCCGGTCCGCCGACGCAGCCCGTCCAGCACCAGCGTGGCCACGCACCCGGCCCAGGCCGCCGCCACCAGGTCGGTCTGGGTGCTGGTCGCCTGGAGCGCCACCATCGGCGTGGTGGCCAGCACGAACGCGGTGAGCAGTTGGGCCCGCCGGCCGCCGCCGAGTTGCGCGGCGATCCGCGCGGCCAGGAGCAGGCAGCCCACCCCGGCCGCCCACTGCACCAGGTTGTGCAGCCGGTCGCCGCCGCTGAGCAGGCGCAGGTGCAGCAGCAGGTATTCGGCGCCGGGCGGGATGGTGACCTGCCGGTGGATCGCGGTCGGCCAGAACTCCAGGGCGCCCTGGGCGACCCAGTGCTCCACCTTGGGCAGGTGATAGGTCTGTGAGTCGAAGTTGTTCGGCTCGGCCAGCAGGGCGATCAGCAGCTCGACCAGGACCAGCCCGCCGACCGTGCCGGCGAGGAGCCGGTCGACGCGTCCCGCCGTACGCCAGCGGTCGGCGAGCCGGGCCGACCAGCCGGCGCGGGCCGATGTGCCTCCGGCGGCGTGGGTCGGCGCGGTGGTGGCCGGGCCCGCCGCGTCCACCGGCGCCGCGCCCCCGGTCGCCCCGATCAGAGCGGGGCGGGGCGGGGCGGCGACCGCGTCAGCGCGGCGGGCGGCGTCCCGGCGGCGGCGCCAGCCGGCCGCGGCCGCCGCGGCGACCAGGAAGAGCAGCCAGGCGCCGGCGAACGCGGGCCGGGTCAGCGCCCGCAGCGCGCCGAGCACCTCCACGGTGAGCACCGCGAAACTCCCGGTGACGAGCGCCGCCCGGACCACGGCGAGCCGCAGCGGCGCGACCACCGTGTCGCGGGCCGGCCGGGTCGCGACGATGAGCAGGAACATCGCGGCGACGGGCGCCACCACGAGTAGGGAGCCGGCTGCCGACATGGCGGGAAGTAAACACCATCGAACTGGATTCGCCACGCCGGATGCCCTACCGTGGCGGCCACCACCGCGCTGACCAGCCAGGCTACGCTAGGCCAGATATATTGCCCGCCACCGTGGAGAATCCCGTGAAGCTCTCGATCCTCATGCCGGTCTACAACGAGGAAGAACGCATCGCGGATGCCCTCAAGCAGGCGTTGGCGGTCGATTACCCGTGCGAGATCGAATTGGTGGTCGTCGACGACGGCAGTCGGGACGGCACCGCCGAGATCCTCGACCGGGCCGACGACCAGCGACTGCGGGTGATCAGCCACCCGCGAAACGCCGGCAAGGGCGCGGCCATCAAGACGGCGGTGGACAACGCCGAGGGTGAGTACATGGTCATCCTCGACGCCGACCTGGAGTACGACCCGCAGGACATTCCCAAGCTGCTCGACCCGGTGCTCGACGGTCGCGCGACGGTGGTCTACGGCAATCGCACCTTCGGTAGCCACAGCGCCTACAGCTTCTGGTACGTGATGGGCAACAAGGGCGTCACCATGGCGGCGAACGTCCTGTTCAACTCCTACATCGGCGACCTGGAGACCTGTTTCAAGCTGATGCCGGTGGCGCTCTACCGTTCGCTCGACATCCGCTCCCGCGGCTTCGGCATGGAGGCCGAGGTGACCGGCAAGCTGCTGCGCCGCCGCATCCGCCCCTACGAGGTGCCGATCAGCTACCGCGCCCGCAACCGGGAAGAGGGCAAGAAGATCACCTGGAAGGACGGCGTCGAGGCGATCTGGATCCTCGGCCGGGAGCGCACCCGCCGCCGTCCCGCCGTGCCGGCCCGCTGAGGCTCGGCACCCCCGGCGACCCGGCCGCCGCTCAGCCGGCGGCCACCGGCACCGAGTCCAGGAAGTCGACGACCGACCGGCGCAGGCCGGCGGCGTCCAGCCCGTGCCACCGGGTGTGGTCCTCGGGCGCGCCGTAGCGGCGCAGATCCTCTCGCCCCACCCCGAGAGCCAGCAACCGGTGCGGCCGGTCGGCCAGCGCCGCCGACACCACCCGGCTGGACGTGCCGGCCAGGTAGGGCTCGACCAGGATCACCTCGGTGCCGGCCAGCGCCCGCAGCCCCGTGACGTCGAACGGACGCGGCCGGTGGGTGTACGCCACCGTCACCGGCAGGTCGGCCACCGCCGCCACCGCCGCGTCCCGCACCGGACCCACCGCCACCAGCAGCGGCGCGCCCGGCCCGGCGTCCCGGACCACGCTGAGCGCGCCGTCGCCGCCCCACGGCCGGTCGTTGTGCTGCGTGGACAGCCGCAGGTACGTCGAGCCGTCACCCGCCGCCGCGCCGCGCAGCAGCCCGGCGACCTCGCCGGGGTGCCCGGGCACGTACACCGTCCACTCGTGCAACGTGTCGATCAGCGAGACGTCGGCCGGTGCGAGGTGCGTCCGGCCGGCCGCCGCCCGGTCGTACGAGGCGCCGACGCTGACCAGCACCGCGGTCACGCCCTGGTGGTCCAGGTCCAGCTTCAGCTGCTCGTACGCGCGCTCGACCAGGAACGGCGCGTAGCTGTGCACCACCGGTCGCAGTCCGGTGAGCGCCAGCCCACCGGCCACGCCCACCATCAACTGCTCCCGGATGCCCACGTTCACCACCCGGTCGGGGTGTCGCCGCGCGGCCGGCGCGAAGGCGGCCGCCGAGATGTCGGCGAGCACCAGCGCGAGCCGCGGATCCTCGGCGAGCAGTTCGGTAGCGGTGTCCACGAACGTCTCCCGCATGGTCACACCTCCCCGTCGACGACCGCGACGACGACGTGCGGTCGGTTGCCGTCATGCCCGGTCAGGGCCCGGTGCAGGGCGTCGTGGTCCCGGCCGTCGACGGTCTCGGCGGTCCAGCCGTTGACCGCGAAGCAGGCCGCCGCGCCGCCGGTCCAGCCGTGCGTGGCCGAGTGGTTGTCGACCACCACGACGGTCAGGTTGTCGAGACCGGTCGCGCCCGCGTACGCGATCGCCTCGTGGTTGGAGCCCTCGTCCAGCTCCGCGTCGCCGATCAGCACGTACACGCGCGGGGTGAGCAGACCCTGGGCGCGCAGCCCGAGGGCGGTGCCGATGCCGAGGCCGAGCCCGTGGCCGAGCGAGCCGGAGCCGATCTCGACCCCGGGCACCAGCGTCCGGTCCGGGTGGTCGCCGAGCCGGCTCTCCGGGCCGCCCTGGCCGTCCAGCCAGTCGTCGGGGATGAACCCCTTCGCGGCGAGCACCGCGTAGTAGCCGGCGACCGCGTGACCCTTGGAGAGCAGGAACCGGTCCCGGTCGGGATCGTCGACGGTGGCGGGGGTGATCCGGAGGATCCGGTCGTAGAGCACCCAAAGCGTGTCGATGGTGGAGTAGACGTTGGCCCCGAACTCGCGACCGGCGCGTACCCGGTCGAGGGCCGCCGCGACCGGCGTCGGCAGGGTCGTCGCGGCGGCGGGCGGGGGCGACCCGGGCCGGGTGGCATTGGCGGTGGTGGTGGTCATGCGGCTAGCCTGCAAGTTGAAGTCCACTTCAACTCAAGGTGACAGCGTGCACGAATCCATCACCATCGGCCAGCTCTCGGCCCGCAGCGGAGTGGCCCCGTCCGCGCTGCGCTACTACGAGCGGCTGGGCCTGATCCGGGCCGAACGCACCGGCGGCAACCAGCGCCGCTACCCCCGCACGGAGCTGCGCCGGGTGGCCTTCATCCGGATCTCCCAGCAGGTCGGCGTCTCGCTGGACGAGATCCGCACGGCCCTCGACTCGCTGCCCGCCTCCCGGACGCCGACCGCCGCCGACTGGGCCCGCCTCTCGGCAACCTGGCGCGAGCGGCTGAACGAGCGGATCCGGCTGATGACCAAACTCCGCGACGACCTGGACAGCTGCATCGGCTGTGGCTGCCTGTCGTTGCAGCGCTGCACGCTGAACAACCCCGGTGACGCGCTCGGCGGCGAGGGTGCGGGGGCCCGGCTGATGCTGCCCCGCCCCGACGGCCCGCCCGGGTCCGACGGTCCGGCTCCGGCCGACGCCTCACCTGGGTCCGGCGGTGACCACGGGGCGGCCGTCATCGCGTCGTGAGCAGCACCTTGCCGATGTGATCGCCCTCGACCAGCCGGTGGGCCGTCGCCGCCTCCGCCATCGGCAGCCGTTGGTCCACCACCGGCCGGACCTTCCCCGCCTCCACCAGCGGCCACACCTCGTCCCGCACGCCCCGGACGATCTCCGCCTTCTCCTCCGGCGGCCGGGACCGCAGCGCGGTCGCCGCCACGGTGGCCCGCTTCGTCAGCAACGCGCCCAGGTCCAGCTCGGCCTTGCGTCCGCCCTGCATCCCGATCACCACCAGCCGTCCGCCGGTCGCCAGCGCGGCCACGTTCCGGCCCAGGTAGGAGGCGCCCATGATGTCGAGGATGACGTCCGCGCCCCGACCGTCCGTACGCCGCTGCACCTCCGCCACGAAGTCCTGCTCGCGGTAGTCGATCGCGTGCGTCGCGCCCAGCTCACGCAGCCGGTCGTGCTTGCCCGCGCGTGCGGTGGTCAGCACCGTGGCGCCCAGCGCCGCCCCGAACTGGATCGCGAAGGTGCCGATTCCGCTGCCGCCGCCGTGCACCAGCAGCGTCTCGCCGGCCCGCAGCCCGGCCAGCCGCACCACGTTCGACCAGACGGTGCAGGCCACCTCCGGCAGCGCCGCCGCGTCGACCAGGTCGACGCCGGCCGGCACCGGCAGCAGCTGCCCGGCGGGCACCGCCACCCGCTCGGCGTACCCGCCGCCGGACAGCAGCGCGCACACCTCCTGCCCGACCTCCCAGCCGGTCACCCCCGGACCGACCGCGCCGACCACGCCGGAGCACTCCAAGCCGAGGTACGCGGGCGCGCCCGGCGGCGGCGGATAGAGACCCTGTCGTTGCAGCAGGTCCGCCCGGTTCACCGCGCTGGCCCGCACCTCCACCAGCACCTCACCGGGGCCGGGCTCCGGGTCGGGCACCTCGGCCCACACCAGCGCGTCGGGTCCACCGGGCTCCGGAACGGTGATCGCTCGCATGTCCCAGTCTTACCCGATCCGTCCGCCCCGGCACCCGGGGCCCCGGTTCAACCCCTAGCCTGTGCGTGCCCCGTCCTTCCGGCCGCTCACCGTCGTGCCGGACCGCCTGGCCGAGGAGCCTCCCGATGCTCGATGACCTGCACGTGCTGCGCGACGCCGTCCAGGCGTACCGTGCCGCGGCGACGGCCGCCGGCCTGGACTGGCCGGACCAGGGCGAGGCACCGGCCGGGCAGCCGCCGGACCAGGTCCTCCGGATCTTCGACGTCGACCACGTGGCGGAGCAGTTGACCTGGCTGCAGGCGCAGCGGTGGCCGGACCAGCGGCTGCTGCCCAACGCCGGCTGGCGCATGCCCTGGCCGGAGGACGGAGACGCGCTCGACTACCTGGGACTCTCGATCGGCACGCCGTTCCCCTGGCGGTGGCAACTACCGTTGTTCCACTTCGACTTCCTGCTCTACACGTTCGTCCTCGCGGGCGAGCGCGAGGGTGAGATCTGGCGCTACGAGATCGGTACGGACGTCTGGCCGTCGGTCCGGGCCGCCACCAGCCTGGCGGTGCTCTTCGACCAGTGGACCAGGGGGATCGCCGCCGGGGTGGTCGGCTACGACGAGCAGAACACGTGGCTCCTGGTCGAGGACGTCGACCGGGTTCCCGGCCTCGACCCGCTGGCCTTCCCGGAGGCCCCCGTGGAGGAGACGCTGCTGCGGGCGCGGCAGCGGGAGTGCGGGGTGGACATCGCCGTCGTCGAGGAGGGGTTCCCGCACCAGGAGGAGCTGCTCGACGCCATCGACGTCGCCAAGGCGTCGCTCGCCGCATAGCCGCATAGCCGCATCGCCGGCTTCGCCGCTGTTGCCGGCGCTGTCGGTCGGTCCTCGGCTCAGCTACCGAGCGATCAGGAGGCCACTGTGGAGCCGCGACGGTGCCGATCGCCGTGGTCAGCGCGCTCCGGGCGGGCGCCGACCGATCGGCGCCCCACGCGATCAGGGAGCGGCCCCCACTCGCTCGGCCGCGCGTCATGGCAGACTAGGCACGGCCGCGTCCTCCGGGGCGCGGCCCGGGAGGGTTCGCCTAGTGGCCGATGGCGCTGGTCTTGAAAACCGGTAAGGCAGCGATGTCTTCGTGGGTTCGAATCCCACACCCTCCGCCACGCGGGCAGTGCGAACGTCCGGTGCCGCTTGATCCACCCCGACTTCCCGACAGTCGGGGTGTCCGGGCACCTGGGATGCCCCGACTTCACCGAAACCGGGTCGATCAGGCCGTACCCCGTACGCCGGTCACTTCGGCGGGTCGGTGGCCCGCCGGTGCTCGCGGATGGTCTCCTCGGCCAGCCGCTGCACGGCGCGCCGACGCTCCTCGGTGACCGCGCCGGTCGGGCGGTGCCGGAACGCGCCCACCAGGGCGGCGAGAAAGTCGCGCCAGATTCTGGTCAAGAGGGTCTCTCCCCGGATGGTCGCCTGCTGTCAAAGGTAGTGAGATGACGGGCGGACGGGCTGAGACGAACGGCTCGGTGACACCTGGCGCTTCCGGTCGATTACCGGTGCGCCGCAGGGTAAGAAGGGCGAAGAAACCCTGCGCGAACCTGGAAGGACACGCGTACCGATGACCCTCGAACGCCCCATCGCCCCGGACCCGTACGAGCTGCTGCCGACCGTGCCGTCGTTCACGCTGACCAGCGACGACGTGCAGAACGGCGAGCCGATGGACGTGCGGCACGCGCACGGCAGCGTCGGCGGCGAGAACGTCTCCCCGCAGCTCACCTGGTCGGACTTCCCGGCCGAGACCCGTAGCTTCACGGTGACCTGCTACGACCCGGACGCCCCCACCGGCAGCGGTTTCTGGCACTGGGTGCTGGTCAACGTGCCGGCCCAGGTGACCCAGCTGCCCGCGGGTGTGGGCGGCGGCGCGGGCGCCGACCTGGGTGGGGCGTTCTGCGTCCGCAACGACTACGGCGAGCAGAGCTACGGCGGCGCCGCTCCGCCGGCCGGGGACCGGCCGCACCGCTACGTCTTCGCGGTGCACGCCCTGGACGTCGACCGCCTCGACGTCACCCCGGACGCCAGCCCCGCCTACGTCGGCTTCAACCTGACCTTCCACACCCTGGCCCGGGCCGTCATCCGCCCCACCTACCAGATCAAGGAGTAATGCCCCACCCCCTTCTCCCGCGATCTTGCACTTGTGCCCCGGTGAAAGGGGCGAAGGCCGCAGACCAGAGGCCGAAACTGCAAGATCGCGGGAGAGGAGAAGGGGGAAGGGGAAGGAGACGCGGACGGCTGTCAGGCGGGGACTCGGGCCACGGCGAAGACGGACTGGCCGAACGGTGGGCGGACCACCTGCTCGGCGGCCTTGGTGGCCGGCAGCACGAGGGTGTCGTAGATCTTGACCATCGGGCCCTCCTTCGGCATCAGCCGGAAGACCTTGGTCGCCATGAAGTAGCCCAGCAGGCCGAGCGCGTTCGCGTAGTGGATCGTCTCCACCGTCAGCCCGGCCTCGGTCATCGCCGCGGCGAGCGTCCGCTTCGTGTAGCGGCGTACGTGGCCGGTGGCGATGTCCGCCGGGCTCATCGCGAACTGGAACGCCGGCACGATGATGATCACCGCGCCGCCCGGCCGGACCAGGTCGCGCATGCTGCGCAGCGCGCCCACGTGGTCGTCGATGTGCTCCAGCACGTTGTACGAGACCGCGGCGCTGTATTCGCCCCGCTCCGAGTGCGGCAGCAGCATCTGCCGGACCTCGATGCCGGCGTGGTCGATGAGCCGCTCCTTGAGTTGGAGCAGCCGGTCCGGGTCCGCCTCCGTGGCCGTGAAGCGGGGCAGGCGCTCGGCCCACTCCAGCGCGTAGTCGCCGAGCCCGCTGCCGATCTCGATGGGGTTGTCGCCGAGGTAGGGCACGGCCAGCTCCACGAACCAGCGGCGGTGGTTGACCGCCGTGGCGAGGCCCTCCAGGACCTCGGACTGGACGCGCTGATCCCCAGTGATTTCTGCCATGCGTCGATTCCTCACGGTATGAAGTCAGACCCGCGCCTGGACCGACAGAGTGAATCATCCGCGCGGATGGCAGAAGAATCGGGGTGATGGCCGAAAAGCGGTCGGGGGAGGCACGTGATCGGCGGTCAGCGAACCCGGCACATGGTACGGCAATACCCCGAAACATGTCACGTGGGTGCCATACGCTGACTACGCTGCGAATTGTTATGACTACTCCTGAATCGGGCCTCCCCGCCGGCGCGCCCCGGTCCGGGGCGCCGGAGAGTGGGCCCGACCGGGACGGCTCACGCCGCGGGCGACAGGTCGATGCCTTGGCCGTGCTCAGCTTCGTGGCGCTCGGTTTCTGGGTCACCGCACGCCTCTGGCTGGACCCCCGCAACGGGGTACGGGACAACCGGTCCGATCAGTCGCAGTTCGAGTGGATGATGGCGCACGGTGCCCGGGTGCTCACGCATTTCGCGTACCCATTCACCTCGCATCAGATGAATGTGCCCGACGGCGTCAATCTGATGGCTAATACATCCGTATTATCCGTTTCCCTGCCAATGACGCCGGTCACGCTGTTGTTCGGTCCGCGCGCTTCGTTCCTGCTCTTTCTCACCTTCGGGATGATCGCCACCGGCGTGGCCTGGTATTTCCTTCTCTCCCGGGTGCTGGTCCGCTCCCGGGGACCGGCGTGGCTCGGGGCCGCCTTCTGCGCCTTCGGGCCGGCGATGGTGTCGCACGCCAACGCCCACCCCAACATCGTGTCCCAGTTCGTGGTCCCCCTGATCATCTGGCGGACCCTGCGGCTCACCGAACCGGGTCGGTGGCTGCGCAACGGTGTCCTGCTCGCCCTGGTGATCGTCTGGCAGGCGTTCCTCAACCTGGAGATCCTGCTGATGACCGCGATCGGGCTGGGCGTGGTGGTGGCCGCGCTCGCCATCGGTCGGCGGGAGACCCGACGGCACGCCCGTACCTTCCTCGCCGGACTGGGCGTCGCCGCCGCCGTCGCGTTCGTGCTGCTCGCATACCCGCTCTACGTGCAGTTCTTCGGGCCGGGGGCGTACGAGGGGCTGTCCCGGCTGATCCGGGGCTACTCCAGCGACCTGGCGTCGTTCGTGGCGTACTCGCGGGAGTCGCTGGCCGGCAACCCGCGGACCGCCGCGCACCTGGCGAAGAACCCGACCGAGGAGAACAGCTTCTTCGGCTGGGCGCTCGTCGTGCTGGTGTTCGCGCTGGTCTGGTGGTTGCGGCGCAGCGTGGTGGTGCTCGGCCTCGCCGCGCTCGGGTTGCTCTTCGCGATCCTCAGCCTCGGCCGAGAGGTGATCTTCGACGGGCGGGAGACCGGGATCCCGAGCCTCTGGGCCCCCCTGGAGGACCTGCCGATCCTGCACTCGGTGGTGCCCACCCGGTGGGCGCTGGCCATCACCCCGATCATCGGGCTGCTGCTCGCGTACGGCGCGGAGCACGCCCGGGCGCTCGCCGCCCGCCACCCGGTGGCCCGCCCGCAGATCCGCTTCGCGACGATCACCGTGCTGACAATGGCGCTGCTGCCGATCCTGCCCACCCCGCTGCCGGCGACCCGGTTCGACCCGATCCCGCAGTTCGTGACGTCCGGGGCCTGGCGCACGTACACGTCGGGCGGGCGGAGTGTGGTGACCCTGCCGCTGCCCGACACCAACTACGCCGAGCCGCTGCGCTGGTCGGCCGCCACCCGACTGGACATGCCGCTGGCCCGCGGCTACTTCCTCGGGCCGGACACGCGCCCGAGTTCGAAGGAGCGCGGGGTCGCGCTCTTCTCCGCCCCGTTCCGCCCGACCAGCAGCTTCTTCGACACGATCCGCCGTACCGGGGCGGTGCCGCCGATCACGCCGCAGAGCCGGGTGAACGCCGTCGACGATCTGCGCTTCTGGCGGGCGGGCGTGGTGATCCTCGGGCCGCACCGGCACGCCGACGCGCTGCGGCGGGGGACGACCGAGTTGACCGGTATCCGGCCGTTCTTCGACGGCGGGGTGTGGGTCTGGGACGTCCGGTCGTTGACCGACTGACCGGATCGGCGGGGGAGCCGGCGGGTCAGCCCTGCCGGACGCAGCAGCCCTGGCAGACCTTCGGCTGGGGCAGCGTGAAGGCGAGGCAGCAGGTGCGGCGCTGCACGGTCGGCTCGCCGGTCGGCCCCGGCTCCAACTCCACCAGGTCCCGAAGGTCGAGCGCGCGCAGCAGCGTGTCGATGCTCTCCACCGACGAGCCGGGCAGCGCGTCCGCGGCGCGGAGGATCGCGTGCGACATGCCCGAGGCCACCGAGCCGAGCAGCGTACGCGTGCCCACCCGTACCTCGGCCTGGATCGCGGTGATCATCGGCGCGAGGTGGGCGTCGAGCAGGGAGGCGCGGAGCGCGGCGAGCAACTCGGCCTCCCCGGCGACGATCCGCACCTCGGGAGCGCCGGACAGGGCCAGTGGGTCGCTGGGCAGCACCGCGACGGTGGTCGACCGGCGCAGCCCCAGCGTGACCAGCGGCCGGTGGTCCTCGAAGTGGAGGAGCACGTCGGCGGGGTCGAGCAGCGGGACCCGGCGGGCGGACGCCCAGCCCAGCACCGCCGGCAGCGCGGTCCAGTAGCTGTACGACTTCCAGGCCAGCGCCGCGCAGGCGTGCGGGGTGCCCCGCCAGCGGAGACTGGCCGCGCGCAGGAACTCGGGGAGGCGGGTGCCGTCGACCAGCGTGGTGGCCGGTGCCCAGCCGAACTCGTCGGTGACCAGCAGACCCGGCGCGAGCCCGGGCACGTCGTCGGTGCCGAACATGGCGCGCATGGTGGCCGTGACCGGAGCCAGCGGCGCGGCGGTCTGATCCCGCCCCGGCATCACCGCTGTCACTGGATCATCCCCTGTCCCCCGCACCGTCCGTCGAGCTAAGGCTAGCCTAACCACACTCTGCCGGGGTGGGGAAGGTCGGTGCCCGCCGAGATCGGGAGGCCTGGATCACCCTGGCGGCCGGCATTCGTGGCCCGGCGGCCGTCGACATCACCCCTGGTCGCGCCCGTCCGGTGTTACCCCGGCCCGCTCGGGGGAAACGCCGGGCGCCGCCACGGGACGGCGGAGAATCGACGGTCATCGGTGGATTGTCAAGCGGAGTGTCGGCAAGGTGCCATATCCGTGTGTGCTCGGCCACGGAACGTGAAACTGAATACTCCCGGCCACGAGGAAGCCGATGACGACCTCACCCCTCGATCGTGCTGCCGACACCTTCGCCACCGAGCTCGCCCGCCAGCGCAGCGCGCGAGGGCTGTCCAAGAAACAGTTGGCCGTGCTCATGGGCTTCGACCCGTCGTACGTCAGCCACGTCGAAGGGCGCCGGCACCGACCGACCGAGGACTTCGCCCGCCGCGCGGAGGCCGTCCTGGAGGCCAGCGGCGCGATCTGGCAGCGTTTCCGGGAGTACGACGATCTCCGCCAGGCCCGCAACGGCCATCCGCACCGGGAACTGCGCCAGCCCGGGCAGTGGCTGCCCCCCGGCACCGGCCTGGTGGTCGAGCGGGAACTGGCCAGCCTCACCCACACCGACGAGGGCTACCGGTGCGTCATCCGGCGGGAGCTCTACAACGCGGGCACCGAACCCGTCACCCGCTACCTGGTCCGGGTGGCCGTGGACCGTTACCCCAGCGACCCCGGCCGCTCCAACCGGCACCACCGGGAACACCCGCTGACCTTCGCCGAGCTCCAGCTGCGGGCCCACCGGGACGACGGCGGCGGTGAGCCGGAACCGATGCACTGGCGGGCCAAGCACGACCGAGACGCGTTCAAGGAGATCTGGTTGCTCTTCGAGAACGGCGACCGGCGCTTCCCCCTCTACCCCGGCGACCGGGCCACCATCGAGTACGCGTACCGGGTCGGCGCCGAGAAGTGGGGCCCCTGGTTCCAGCGGGCGGTGCGGCTGCCCACCCGGCAGCTCGCCGTACGCCTGGACCTGCCGGCCGCCCTCGACCCGCAGGTCTGGGGCGCGGAGACCTCGCTCTCGGCGGAGGAGGGCCCGCTGCGCACCCCCGTGCAGCGGCACGACGAGGGTGACCGGGCCGTCTTCGACTGGCAGACCGACGACCCGCCGCTCAACGCGCGCTACCGGATGCAGTGGCGGTTCCGGGGCCGACCGGAGCCCGAGCACGAGCGGGCGTCCGACGACCGCATCCGGCCGAGCGACCGGATGCGGGCCGCCGGTGTCGTTCAGCGCGGCGCCGACCTGCTGCACCAGCCGGCGCTGCCGTTCGACCTGCCCGCCGAGGAACCGGTCGCCCGCGACGTGGTCGACCGGCTCTCCGCCGCGCTCGTCCGCCTCGACGAGCTGCACCCGTTCAGCAAGGGGGTGGGTATCGCCGCGCCGCAGCTCGGCATCGGCCGGGCGGCGGCCGTCGTCCGCCCGCCCGACCGGGCCGCCGAGCCCGTCGTGCTGCTCAACCCCCGGATCGTGGACGTCTCACCGGACACCGACGAGCAGTACGAGGGTTGCCTCTCCTTCTTCGACCACCGTGGGTTGGTGCCCCGCCCGCTGCGCGTCGACGTGGAGCACGCCCAGTGGGACGGCAGCCGCATCATCACGTCGTTCGAGTACGGCATGGCCCGCCTGGTCGCCCACGAGATCGACCACCTGGACGGGCTGCTCTACGTCGACCGGATGACGTCCGGGGTGCCGCTGGTGCCCGTCGAGGAGTACCGCGAGACCGGACGCCCCTGGCGATACTGACCATCCGGACGGCCGTTCCGCCCGACGCGGAACCGGCCCGACCCGCCGCGATGGCGACGGGCCGGGCCGGACGGGGGCCCGGGGCGCGTGCCCCAGGGGGCAGGGGCACGCGCCCCGGATCGGGGGGAGGAAAGTCTCTAAAGATCGCCGAACGTGTCGTAGCGGATGTGCGGCGGCGGGACGTCGTCCGCGGCCAGCACCCGCAGGGTCGAGCGGACCATCTGGGCCGACCCGGAGACGTAGCAGTCGTGCGTCGTCCACGGCCCGTACCGGCCGACCACGTCGGCGATGTCACCCTGCTCGCCGTCGAAGCCCGGGTCCTCGCTGCACGCCGGGGTGACCGACAGCCACGGATGCGCGGCGACCAGCTCCCGCAGGCCGGCCAGCCCGTACAGGTCCGACGCCCGGCGGGCGCCGTAGAAGACGTGCACCCAGCGCGTCCGGTTGTAACTGGTCAGCTCCTCCACCAGCGCCTTGATCGGCGCCAGGCCCACCCCGCCGGCCACGCAGAGAATGTCCCGCTCCGACGCGCGGTCCAGGGTCATCGAGCCCATCGGCGCGGCCAGCCGCAGCAGGTCACCCGGCTTCACCCGGCGCACCAGCGCCCCGGAGACCCAGCCCGCGCCCGGCGACCGTACGTGGAACTCCAGCACGTTGTCGTCGTTCGGGGCGTTCGCCACCGAGTACGTGCGCCACACCCGTGGGTGGTGCCGCGGCACCTCCAGGCTCAGGTACTGGCCGGCCTTCCAGCGCAGCGGATGCTGCAGGGCGCGGACGGTCAGCACCGCCGTGTCGGGGCCGTGCCGCTCGTGGGTCAGCACCTCCGCGTGCCAGAACGGCGGGTTCTCGTCGGCGGCCGCGCCGGCCAGCATCTTCTCCGAGATCGCCGCGTACGCCTCCCGCCACGCCTGGTCGTACTCCAGGTTCCAGCCGTCCCCGGCGATGCTGCGCAGCGCGTCGAGCAGGGCGACGCCCATCGTCGCGTAGTGCTCGGCGTCGACGTGGTACTTGCGGTGGTCCCGGCCGAGCGCGCGCAGGAACTCGTCGAAGCTCTCCGGGTCGCCGACGGTGTGGATCGCGGTGATGATCGCTTCCAGCAGCCGGTCACCCTGACCGGACATCTGCACCGGGAAGAGCTGCCGCAGGTCGGGGTCGAGCAGGAAGAGTCGGGCGTAGAAGTGACCGCTGAGCCGCTCCCGGTGCTCCTCGACCAGGGTCCAGCTCTCCTTCAGCAGTCGCGCGAAGTTGTCCATGGGCGCGCTCCTTCTCCTGACGGCGAATGGGGCGATCACAGAATCTCCACGGAGAGTGGCGACCGGTCGCACAGAATGTGCGATCGGCTCGCAAGGGCTCCTCGACGGTGCCGAGGGGCGCCTCCGTCGGGCAGAGTGGTGCGGTGACCCTTGAGCTCACCCGACCGGTGACCCGCCGGCTGCTGGGGACCGAGATTCTGCTGGTCCTCGGCCTCTCCCTCGGTCAGTCGGCCGTCTACGCGGTCGTGTCGATCATCGCGAAGCTCACCGCCGAGGGCGGGCTCGCCAAGCAGACCGCCGCGTTGAACACCTCCGCGTCGTCCCGGCCCTACCTCGACCTCACGTACCAGCTGCTCGGCATCGTGTTCGCGCTGCTGCCGGTGCTGCTCGCCGTACACCTGCTGAGCCGGGACCCCGGCAACCCGGCGCGGACGCTCGGCCTGGACGCCCGACGGCCCGGCAGCGACCTGGCCCGCGGCGCCGGCCTGGCGGCGCTGATCGGCCTGCCCGGCCTCGCCCTCGTCTGGGTGGCCGCCCAGCTCGGCCTCAACGCCACCCTGGTCCCGGCCGCGCTGCCGGACATCTGGTGGGCCGTGCCGGTGCTCGTCCTCGCCGCCGTGCAGAACGCCGTGCTGGAGGAGGTGATCGTGGTCGGCTACCTGGTCACCCGGCTGCGTCAACTCCAGTGGCGGGTGGGCGCGATCATCGCGGCGAGCGCCCTCCTGCGCGGCTCCTACCACCTCTACCAGGGCTTCGGCGCCTTCGTGGGCAACGCGGTGATGGGCGTCGTGTTCAGCCTCTTCTACCTGCGCACCCGGCGGGTGATGCCGCTGATCGTCGCGCACACCCTGCTCGACGTGGTCGCCTTCGTCGGCTACGCGCTGCTGCCCAAGGCCTGGTTCGACTGGCTCTGACGGCGGTGGCCGGCCCGGTGGCGCGCCCGGGTCCCGTGGTCCCCGGCCGACCACGTGATCCACTCGGGTTCGTGGACGTCGGGGTGACGACGGTCGCCGAACACCCCGACATCACAAAACCCGGAATCGTTCACTGCGGCCACTCGCCTCGCCAACTCGCACGCGTCGGCCGGTAGGCCGCGACCGCCCGGGCGGCGAGCCGCTCGGCCGCGGCGGCGTCGCCGGTCGCTGCCGCGAGCGCCGCCGCACCCGGCAGCAGCCGCGACGCCAGCCGCAGCGCGAACCAGCCGCCGGCCTGCGCGGCCAGCGGGGTCGCCAACCGCCAGGCGGCCTCCGCCGCGCGGGGCCAGGGCCCCTCGGTGGGCTCATCCGCCGTCCGCGCCGCGTCCAACGCGGTACGCGCACCCGCCTCGTCCGGATGCACCTGGGTCAGCACCAGCAGCTCGACCGCGCGGTCCGGGTGGACCGGGTCCCGCCCGTACGCCGCCGCCAGGTGCAGCACCAGGTTGGCCTGCGTCCACAGCACGGTGGCCAACTCGGCGACCGGCGCGAACACGCCGGCGAGCGCGGCGGTGGCCCCACCCGCCCCGGCCAGCCGCACGAACCGCCGGGTGGCCAGCCGGGCCAGCCCGTCCGGGGACGCCTGCGGGTACGTGGCACGGAGCCGCTCGGCCCACGCTCGCGCCCCGGGACCGAGCGCGTCGACGGCGGCCAGGGCGAGCAGCTCCGGGGCGTACCCGGGGTGGTCGAGCACCCCGGCGGCAACCGCCCGCGCGTCCGGGCGCGGCGACGGTACGCGCGTCGCCTCCGCTCCGGCGGCCACGGCGACGGGTGGGGCGTCGGCCGGCGCGGCGACGGGGACGACCGTCGCCGGGCGGCTCGCCCTCCTCGGGGCGGCGGTGCTCGCCTTCCGTGGCGTGGTCGCCTTCCTGGCCGGGCTGGCTTTCCCGACCGGCGTCGCTTCCCCGACCGGCGTGGCGCTCTGGGCCGGTGCGGCGCTTTGGGCCGGGGTGCCCGCCTTCACCGGCGTGGACGGCTTCCTGGCCAGGGTGGCCGCTCTCACGGGCGCGGCCTTCTTCGCCGCCTTCGCCGCGGCCTTCTTCGCGGGCTTCGTGCCCGCACCGGCCGGGAGGGCCTGTTCCGCCGGATCGTTCTGTTCCGCCGGGTCGGCCTGCTCCGGCGGATCGGCCGGGCCGGGCGGGACGGGCGGCTCCGTCGGGACGGCCGGCTCCGTCGCGGCGGTCCCCGTCCCGGCCGGTGCCGCGTCCGTCGGGGTGGCCGACGACACATCCGGCCCGCCGGTCGGCCTGGCGGGGACCGGCTGCCGGGGCAGCGGCTGGTCGGCATCGGGGTCGGGTGGCCGGAACAACACGGCCGGAGCGCCCTTCGCCCGGCGCGCGGGCTTCGGCCGATCGGCGGCGGGAGATGAGGCCGGCTCGGCGGCCTGCGACGGCACTGCCGGCGGCGTGAACGTCGCCTTCGGGGAGCGTCGCCGGGCCCTCTCAGCAGGCTCGCGGCGGCTCGGCTCGCTCTGGGGCTGCTCCTGCATATCGATGGAGCGTAGTCCCGATCACCCCGGCGCACAGCGTGGAACACGGGGCGCGGGAGCGCGGACGGGCGTACGGGGGGAAGTCGCTTTGCTCCCGGTGGGTGGGGACCTGTATCCTCGGGCGCGGTGGTCTGCGGGCCACCGAGGAGACTTCGCCTAGTCTGGTCTATGGCGCCGCACTGCTAATGCGGTTGGGGTTTTAAAGCCCCTCCCGGGTTCGAATCCCGGAGTCTCCGCGCGAAAGCCGGGTGTGTAGACTGGCCGAGCACTGAGCGCCCGTAGCTCAATGGATAGAGCATCTGACTACGGATCAGAAGGTTAGGGGTTCGAGTCCCTTCGGGCGCACCACGGTTTACCAGGGGAAACGCCCCTCCGGAGATCATCCGGAGGGGCGTTACTTCTTGTGTGGGTGCACCTTGGGTGCACGGCCGGCCGTCCAGATGCCCGGGACCGACGCCACGCCGGTCAATTCGCGTTGGCAAACTCGGCGTCGGGCCGGATCGGATGCACGTTCGGCGGCAGATGCCGGGGCAATGCCTGCCCGAAGATCTCCAGCGTCCGCCCGACGCCCGCCTGGTATGACTCCACCTCGCCGTGCAGCTGGCGCTCGTACTGCTGGATTTCGCCAAGCATCTCGGAGGTGTGGCAGGCGAGCCGGATCGAAAGCAGGCGCCCAAGGGCCACGAGCCCGCAGATCGTGAGGGCGGACAACAGCAGCAGTGCCCCTGTTAGGCCGACCATCCACAGCCCGAGTGTCATCACGCGTCCGGCCTCACGCACGGCCAGGACTGCGAGCCAGAGCATGAGAATCCCCCCGGTGACCCCCAGCAGTCCGGCGATCACGAAGGCCGCCGCCCGCAGGTTGATCCTGATCGTCCAGGAGGGCGTCTCTCGCCCAACGTCGTGCATGGTTGTCCTTCCTACCTGCGCCGGCTCGCGCGATATCGTTCGTTCGTGCAGGCGCGCACGCCGAACGCCGCACCACACACCCCCGTGCGCATGTGCTCTTCGAACAGGAGCCTGAGCATAATGTGATCAATCCGTGGCGCGTCAAGCCCGATCGACATCTGGTTGTCAGCATCGTCTAGCGGAGTTGACGGACGGGCCGTTCGGGTGGCAGGCTTCGCCGTCATGGACGACGGCCGCACACACCCGGATGAGCAGTTCGCTGCGCGCCTCAACAAGCTGTTCGAGGAGAAGCGGCGGCCGGACGGCAAGGAGTGGCCGAACTCCGAGGTCGGAGCCCGTTGCGGGATGTCCCGGCAGCAGGTGCACAACCTCCGTCACCCGAAGGGCAGCCGTAGCCGGGGCCCCACCTACGAGACGATCACGCTCCTGGCCCAGTTCTTCGGCGTCGACCCGAGCTACTTCTTCCAGGCCGACGAGGCGCCGCCTACCGAACCAGGCGACACCGAGCTGAGCCGCCGGCTGGCGGACCTCAACGTGCAGCACCTAGCCGCGAACACGGTCGGCGGCGGAGACATCACCGGGATCAAGGAAGCGCTCCTGCTCGTCCTGCAGCGGATCCAGGATTTCGAGGACCAGACGAACGGCGGCCCGAGCCCGACGACGTAGCCTTCACCAGCGGCGGGGATCATGATCACCGGGGGAAGGGAACGGGGAGCCTTGGACAACCGCGCGAGCGACCTGGTTGCCGGGTTGACGCTACCCAGCCCGTGGGACCTGACCGCGCTGGTCTCGCAGATCGCACGCGAGCGTGGGCGGCCCATCCAACTGCTGGGTGTTGACCTGGGCGGGAGCGCGCTGCACGGGCTGTGGGTGGCCACGCCCCGAGCCGACTACATCGCCTACCCGAACCGCTCCGGCCCGTTCAAGCAGACCGCGATCGTGCTGCACGAGATCGCGCACATGTGGCTGGAGCATCCCTCCCGGGACATGGCAGAGCTCGAAGGCCGAGCCAGCATCAGCCCGTACAACGCGGCGCACGAGGAGGAGGCGGACGAACTCGCCGAGGCGATCCTCCTGCGCGCCGACGCTCCCCCGGCACCGCCGCCGGTCGAGCACGAACTCCTCCGCGTCATCGACACATTCGGGACGGACACCCCTAACGATGATCTTCGTGGTTCTCGTAGCCTCCGCAGCGCTCTGCGCCGGCATCTACACCGTCTATACGCTGCGCGGTGGTAACCGCGTTCCATCACGAACGTGGATGGGCGTCGCGCTGCTTTGCCTCGCCCTGGCGTTGGGGGTCCTCACTCCCGACATCCGCAGTGGAGTGGACGCCCTGCTGGGGGTACCGAACGTAGCCCGACTCATCGCCCACGCCCTGACCATGTGGGCGGCGACCGCGGCCCTGTGCATGCTCGTCTACTGGACGCACACCCCGCAGAGCACCCGCAAGGCCGTGCACGGGCGGCAGGTGATCGCCGTAGCCGCGACGGCCGTGATGGCCGCTCTCTTCGTGATCGCCCGCGCGCCGGCAACGAACGAGGAGTTCTTCAGCACCTACGCCCACCGGTGGCCGATCGCGCTCTACATGATCGTGTTCGGGCTGATGCTCACCTACACCCTCGTCGACCTGGCGCGGCTGTCGCTGCGCTACGGCCGCCGCATCACCAACCGGCCAGTGACCCGGCTCGGCCTACGGCTGTTCGCCGCCGGCGGGCTGGTCGCACTCGGCTACTCGCTCACCATCATCGCCGTCGCATGTCTGGAGTTCTTCGGCGTCGACTTCGACTGGGATTGGACGAGGTTCTCGTCCATCTGCCAGTTGCTCGGCATAGGGCTGATCGTCATCGGCTCCGTGCTGCCCGGCACCGCTAACGCCAGCACCGCCGCCCTGCACCGCGCACAGGACGCGCACCAATGCGAACTGATGGAGCCGTTGTGGCGCGCCATCGTTCAAACCCACCCCGAGATCCCCCGGCGGCGCCCCCGATCACGCAACTTCTGGGGCCGATGGACGGCGTGGACGGCAAGCTGGATGGGCGACGGACGCAGCGTGTCCCGGCGGGTCCTGGAGATCCGCGACGGATACCTGCAGCTCACCCCATGGTTCGACAGCCACGTCACCAACCGGGCAATCGAACTCGGCCGGAAGGCCGGCCTGTCCGGGTCGGAGCTGCAGGCCGTGGTGGAAGCCGCCGTGGTGGCCGTCGCCCTCGACGCGAAGGCCCGCGGCGAGGACCGCGTCGACACCGGTGATGTCGAGCCGGGCGCCGAGAACCTCACCGGCGAGGTGAAGTGGCTCGTCCGCGTGGCGCAGGCGTTCGACCACTCGCCGGTGGTCACGCAGATCCTCGCCGAACGCCAGCGAGCACACGAGGAGGGACGCAGTTGGGTGGAGCGGACCCTCGACGACCTCGGATTCGGACGGGACAACAAGTGAGCGTGCAGCAGAGCGCCCCAGCGCCGTCCGGCAGCGTGAGCCGAGTCGCGAAGGCGGTAACCGAGGTACTTCAGCCGGCGGTGTGGGCAGCCGCGATGCCCGTCGTTGTCGCGCTGGTCGCATCCCCCACGGTCGGCGCGGGGATCCGCTGGGGAGCCTTCGCCGCGCTGTTCTCCGCCGTCATCCCGTTCGGGGCGATCCTCTACGCCAAGCGCACGGGCCGAGTCAGCGACCACCACATCAGCCAGCGCGAGCAACGCAAGGGCGTTCTCCTCGTCGGCATCGCCTCAGTCGCGCTCAGCCTCGTGTTGTTCTGGCTACTCGACGCGCCGCGGCCCCTCGTGGCGATGATCGCGGTGATGCTGGTCGTGCTGGCGGCCACCACGGCGGTGAACCAGGCATGGAAGATGAGCGCACACGCGGCCACAGCCGCTGGAGCGGTCGCCGTGCTGACCCTGCTGGCCGGTCCCCCGCTCGCCGCTGGCGTTCTCATTGTCGCGGTCGTCGGCTGGTCCCGGGTCTACCTCCGCGCCCACACCGCCCTGCAGGTTATCGCCGGGGCGGCGATGGGTGCGCTGCTCGCCGCCGCCGTGTACGCGGGCATCGTCTGACCACCCGCCCGGGCCGCTGGCCTCACACCCGGCGGCCCGGGCGACCACGCCGCCTATGCGCGCGGTCAGGTTCTCGAGGAACGCCGCTGCCAGGAGGCAAGACCGCCGGTCGCGAACCGCGCACCGTCCACCCTCGCCTGATCCTTGCTGATCTGCTTGAACGCCCACAGCCTGGCCGTCTTCGCCAGGGCGTCAGCGGCGCTGTGCAGCGGATGCCCGCTGCCGGCCCGCACCCAGCTCGCTTGGAACGCGTCGGGGGCTGAGGCGACGCGGCGGGCGAGCAGCAGCATCTTCGCTTCGTTCCCGCTCTGCCGCTCCACGCTGTACCCGGGCGGCATCACCAGGTCCCCGCCCCGCCACCGCTCGGTGAGTCCGACAGCATCCGCCGAGTCGGTCAGTACCTCGATTGGCTGGCCGGACGGCAGCCGTTCCCGCGCCCAGAAGATCGCCCGCAGTTCCGCGCCGAGCACCCGATTGCCGACCACGCCTGCCGATTGGATGGTCCAGCCGAGCCCCCACTGGCCGTTCGTGGCCACGTAACCCCAGCTGATCGGCCACCACGGCGGCCCGTCAGGGTTCCGCTTCAGCGACCCGTCGCACGCCACCACGATCGGTCCGCCGGCGGCCGGCTGGTCGTCGACCTGGCCGTGCACGGCGTTGTCCTGCTTGACCTCGTTGCCGCGCCCGTACCGCACCTCGCGGTCCTTCGCCGGCCGGCCCGGCCGAGGGGACCCGCACACCGTCTGGCTGAACTTCACCCGCAGCGCGCCCGGGTGCTCCCACCCGGCCCCGGCGGGCAGCACGATCACGCCGCACTCGGCGCACAGGTGGGCTCCCTCTGCGCTTGCGGGATCCCAGGTCACCGCGCCAGCCTAGCCGCGAACAGGCCGGCTGATCAGCGGCTGTGAGGGCTCCTCGATCCGGTCCCACACCATCACCCTGACCGGCTCGCCGAGCTGCGGAGCGGGCACTGCCGCGCGGGGGAACGCCCAGTACCGCTGCAGGTCGACGACCGCGACGGCTTCCAGAAGGTGCTCGTCGACGAGCTGCGCGACGCGCCACCGACGCCACCGCATCCACCACCGCTCGCGGTAGGTGGCCTTGAAGTGGTCCCACCAGGTCGCGAACCGTGCTGTCTCGATCCGCTCCCGCCGGTACTGCCGGACCTGTTCGGTTGGCAGCTTGTCGGCGAGGACCGAGGTGGTCAGCTCGACGGCCATCTGGTCGAGCACCTCGCGTAGCTCCAGTCGTTGGGCGGCATACGATCCCAAGTCCTGCCGCAGGCCGTAGCGCAGCTCCTCCAGGTAAACGACGTCGCCCACCAGGCGGGTGGTGTACCCCCGGCTCACGCTGCCTCCCGCCGCGTCGGCCAGGTCCGCCATCCCTGCCACGACCGTGAGGGGGTGGGCCCCGACTGGCCCTGGTAGCGGCTGCCGAACGTCTTCGCCCCGTACGGCTGCGACGCCCGGGTGTGCAGCGCGAACACGCACAGCTGCCCGATCAGCATGCCGGGCCACAACCGGATCGGCAGGGGCGCGTCGTTGGACAGTTCCAGCGTGACGTGCCCACGGAACCCCGGGTCGATGAACCCCGCGGTGGAATGGTTCCGCACCCCGAGCCGCCCCAGGCTGCTTTTCCCCTCCAATCGCGCCGCGACCTGGTCCCCCAGCATCACGGTCTCCAACGTGCTACCCAACACGAACTGGCCGGGCGCGAGCACGAACGGATCCCCGTCGGGCACCTCGACGATCTCGGTGAGCTCGGGTTGCTCCTGCGACGGGTCGATGAACTCGTACAGGTCGGCGCGGAACACCCGGAACCACCGGTCCAGCCGCACGTCGATGCTGGCTGGCTGGATCAACTCGTCGTCGAAGGGGTCCAGCCAAAGCGCGCCCTGCTGGATCGCCTCGCGCAGGTTGACGTCGGAGCCGAGCATTCAGCTCACCTCGGCGTGGGGGCTCGCCGCGACTTCCGTGCCGTTCGGCAACCGCGTGACGACGAAGTCGGCGAAGACGTTCGGCGCCGCCGTCTGCAGCTGCCGCAGGCACTCCACGGCCAGCTCCCGGATCTCCACGTCGGCGTGCTCGGTGGCCCGCATCGCGATGAAGTGCCGCCACGCCCGGTAGTTGCCGCTGACCACGATCCGCGTCTCGGTGGCGTTGGGCAGCACCGCCCGGGCCGCCTGCCGAGCCGCCTTCTTCGCGGCGGTCTTGTAGCTGCCCATCCGGCACGGCCACTGCTCCTGGCAGATGGCGCACGCCTCGGGGTTGGGGCCCGGGCGGTGGTTGAGCCCGTCACCGCGGCGCTCCAGGCCATGCAGCAGTTCGTTGTAGGCGGTCACTGCTGCATCGGTGGCCCTGGTGAAGACCCGGTGCAGGTCAGGGTCGGCGGCGATCACGTCGGGCTCGACCATGGCGGCGTCGTGCTCGGGTACGTACCGCTGGGACAGTTGGGAGTACGAGAAGTGCCGGTGCCGGATCAGCTCATGGGTGAACGACCGGGACACGCCGGTGAAGTAGAAGGTCACCGAGCCGTGCTCCAGCACCGAGAGGTGGCCGACCTCCAGGATGTGCGCGAGGTAGCCGGCGTTGGTGGCGGTGGCTGGGTTCGGCTTGCGCCACGACTGGTAGCAGGCCCTGCCCGCGAACTCGGCCAGGGCCTGCCCGCCATCTGCGTCAGTCGACCACGGCACGTCGTCCGGTGGCTGGAACTGCGTCCACGCGACCAGCTCTACCTTCGGCTCGACGGTCTCCAACGGGGCTCCTCGCGTACCGGGGCCAGGTCACGGCCAGGCGGATGTGCCTGGGCACGATAAGGGCCAGCACCGCCACGCGGGCAATTCCGATCCGACCGGTTTCACGGCACCTCACGGTCACCACGTCCCCGGGCAGCAACAGCCGGCGCGCGCCAACGTCCGCCAGCGGCACGACCAGGTGGCCGTGCACGCTGACGGACGTCGGGTCCACCAGAACCGGCGTCACGCAGCCTCACCGGCAGCAGCGACCCCAGTCAGGGCGGCGGGGTACTCGTCCCAAATCCGCTCGTCCAGCAGCCGGCCGGCGGCCTTCTTCCCCACCCGCCACGGCTGGTCGCGGTCGTAGGCGCTGGTGCCGTGCGCGATGTCCCAGCTCATGAACGTGTCCTCAGGCATCTGCGACACCGGCACCCACGCACCCCACTGCTTGAAGAAGAAGGGAACTTGGGCGGTGACGCACTGGTCGCGGACTGTGCGGGCCCACTGCAACTTCATCGGCCGCGCTCCCGGGCCGGACTCACCGCCCGCCACCACCCAGTCGACGCGGGGCGCGACCTCAAGCGGGCGGCCCACCATGCCGTTCGGGTGCGCCTCCTCGGTTCCCCAGGTCGGGCGCCCGGTCAGCCAGTGCGTGGGCCAGCCGCGGTGGCCGTGCGCGTCCGCCTCGCCGAACAGGTCGACCGGCCCTATCAGGGGCTCCATCGACAGCCAGCGCACGGCGGCCGGGGTCTCCAGCAGGGCCGGAATCCGCAGGTCAGCGGTTTTCTGGTCCTCCACCGAGACACCGATCCACACGTTGGGCAGCGGCCACGTCATCCGGTGGTGCAGACCCGAGCGCAGCCCCGGAACGTACGTCGGGCTGTGGGGCGTGGCTGCCCACTCCATCGCCGACCGGAAGTGAGTGCCGGACGCGTGGCACTGGCACTCGTCGCGCAGCAGCGACCGCATCCGGCCGTGCCGCTTGGTCAGGATCTGGTAGGTGTGCTGCGGCGTCGCGGCCATCACGGCGAACACGCGGGCGATGAATTCGACGGGAACCGCGTCGTGGAACAAGTCGGACAGCGCGTTGACGAAGACCTTGCGGGGCTTGCGCCACCGCAGCGGCTGGGTGAGCCGCTCCTCCATCAGGTTGATTTTGCCGGTCCAGTCGAGCCGGCCGTTGCGCCGCTCCACCAGGCCGGCGAACGCCTCGGCGACCGCCCGGTTGGGGTGGCCCGACCGCACCTTGGCCGTGCGGATCGCGTAGCAGAAGTCGCAGCCGCCGGAGATGCGGAAGCAGCCCAGCAGCGGGTTCCACGTCTCGTCGGCCCATTCGACGTCGGTCGGCACGTCAGGACACCCCCGCCAGTTCGACGGTAACGATGCTGCGCGGCCGGCCCGGACGGGTGGTCCGGGCGTGCCCGTCCTCGTAGACGATGTGGTCGGTCGGGTGGAACGGCACCGCCAGCTGCTTGCCCTTCTGCGGCTCCCCCTTGAAGAAGACGCACAGGGAGTTGCCGCCCGCGGCGCCGCCGACGATGCCGCTGCGGGTGCCGTCGATGAACGGCATCCCGACGGTGACCGGCACCTTGTAGTAGCTGCGAATCCAGGCCAGGTCATCGGTGAGGCAGCCGATGCACTGCTGGATCACCCACGGGACCGTGCCCTCCTCCCAGCCCTCATCGCCCGGGAAGGCGACGTGGCGGACGTACAGCTGCCCAGCCTCGATCTTCCGATCGCACCGGTAGCCCCCACACCAGCGAGCCATGCGGGCGGTATGGATGCTGCGGCGGTTCACCGGCTTACGACCTTCCGCTCCTGGAGCCGCTCGGCCACCGCCGCGGCCGTCGC
Source organism: Micromonospora sp. NPDC049366 (assembly GCF_044466625.1). Lineage (NCBI taxonomy): Bacteria > Bacillati > Actinomycetota > Actinomycetes > Micromonosporales > Micromonosporaceae > Micromonospora > Micromonospora sp. NPDC049366. The sequence goes on along the minus strand of NZ_JBITMV010000020.1, from coordinate 43,914 downwards.
CTCGGCGATGTGCCGGTCCACGTACGCGGCGAGCCGCTTGCGGACGGTCAGCAGGTAACCCGGTGGTGCCGGGATGACCACCTCAGGCGGCTCAGTGTCGCTGCGCCAACTACGACCGAAGGCCATCTGGGTGGCCTGCTCACGGCTGAAGCGGCCCGCGCAGGTGATGTCCCCGAAGTAGCCGTTGCCGCCCGGGCCCCACCAGCTCTTCCACTCCCGCGACCAGATCAGCCACTCCTGCGCCGACTCGTCCCGGCCGGTGACAGCCCGCCACGCCCTCAGCGCGCACGCGGCCTCGTAGAGCGTGTCCTCCAGCGGCCGGGACTCCACGTCAACGCTCTCGCACGCCGCCGTCCATGCCACGGCCGCGTCGGCGGCCGGCCGGGTGTGCTCCAGCTCTTCGCGCATTCCGGCAAGCTCGGCCTGTACCCGCGCAAGACGGGACAGGACCGGGCCCAGCCTGGCACCCAGATACGCCAGCTCCTGCAGCGACGGCTTCGCCTTCCCTGCACCGTGCGGCTGCAACGCCAATGCGCGGTGGTGCAGGTCGCGGACGACGTCGTCAGGGGCGGGCTCGAACGCACCGATGCCGGTGCCGGACGTCGTCATGCCGGCACCACCTTGTCGCCCTGCAGAGCTGCCACCTCGTTGGCGAACGCGATGTTGGCCTTCTGGGCCGACCGGTGGTCCGCCTCCGCGCTGCTGCGCAGTCGGTTGGCGTGGTTGAGGGCGGCGCGGGTCTTGGCCAGTTCCGATGCGAGCGTGACCGCATCGCCGTTCGCCTCGGTGTAGGTCGTGATCGTCGCCGTGGCTGTCGCCAGTTCGGTGGACAGATCGTCGATGGTCGCCATGAGCCTCTGCGCCTCGGCGGTGAACTCGTCGACCAGCGCCGTGTTCCGGTCCCTCAGCTTCGCCAGCTCTGCATGCGCGTCGTCGAGGCGACTCAGGACCGCACCCATGCGGGAGCCGAGGAAGCTCGTGAGGTTGAGGCAGAAAAGGTCACCGCCGGTGGGGTGGTCATGGGCCTGGATCTGGCCGACCGTCTCTCGGATGGAGGCGATGAACAGGTCGGTTGTGGGGCGGGCGCCCTGAACGGCGGTGTCGACAGCGTCGTCGGGCGGGTTGCTGGTCACAGGTTCCTCACTTCGGTTCCGTAGGGGTACCCAGGCCGGTTGGCCCCCGCGAAGGCCAGACCCGCCGGAGGGGGCTGGCCATCACGGCGGCGGGCCGGTCAGGACACGAGTTCGACGTCGTCCCGGTCACGCATCCGCAGCTCCCGGACGGGGCAGACCCGGGTTCCGGTGTTGTCCTGCTCGACGCGCACCAGGTAGCCGTCGTGGGCGTGGTCGATGCTGGCCAGCGCGAATACAGCCGGTTCGCCGCGTAGCCGGGCTCTGCTCAGCGCGTGGGCCTCCCGATGCCGGGCGAGTCGCAGGAACTGGTGGCGGCTGCCGGGGTTGATCCGGAGCCTGGCGGCGAGGGCCCCGGCGTCGGTCTTGGTGTGCGCGACGATGAGCAGGTCGGCGTGGGTGACGCTGTGTGGAAGGCCGATGGCCGCGGTCACGGCGTAGGGCAGGAAGGCGCTGTCGAACCGGTACACGCGCATCCGCTCGGACATCCGCCCCATCACAGGGCTCCAGCGGCGGTCGTGAGGACGTCGACGAGCCGCCGGACCGGTTCTCGACGTGACCCGTCCAGGTCGTCGGCGAGGACGGCCAGGTCGGTGTCACTGAACGCGCCCCGGAGTGCGGCGACGAGAGCCGGCTCCGCCGGGATCCGGGGCTGACGGCCGCGGCGTACCTCCACGTTGGACCGGGCGTACGCGGGCGTCCACGCGCCGGTTGGGACGGCACAACGGCGGCACTCGCGAGGCGGCTGGTTGCCGTCTCCCCACTGCGGCCAGGCGCACTCCAGGTGGAAGAACAGCAGGTTACCGGCGCCGTCGACGATCGGCGTGTACTGGCCGAGCGCGGCGGTGAGCAGTGCTTCGGTGTAGCGCTGCAGTTCGGCGGTGAGGCGTCGTGTGCCCTCGCCGGTCGTGAGGCCTGCGGCTGAATGGACGATGCGCGCCACGGTCGCGTCCACGTCGACGCGCAGGATGCTGACCTGCCGCTGCGTGCTGGCTGCGGTGTTGCCGATCTGGCTCTGGGTCACGGGATCCTCTTCTCAGCGTTCAGGTGTCTCGCTTTGTAGCAGAGCGGACGTTACTGTAACGCGAACCTCGTTACAACGCGTTGCACGGAAGGGTCGCAGATGGCGCACGGATTCATGGCCGGTGCGGCGTATTGAGTCAGCGAGGAGATGAACGGACCAGCATGGACAGTCGCCAGCCGGACGGTCTGATCAAGCCACTACGCGCCAACCGGGCGGTCCGCGCTCTCGGCGCGTGTGTGGCTAGCTGGAGGCGGCGTGGTTGCGGCGCTGCAGGTCTTCGAGAGCCTTCGCCCGTTCGGAGTCGTCGCGGATGGCCAGCACTCGGCGGAGGTCCTCGACGGACTGGGATGAGACGCGGCGATGCCCGCCGGCGGTGCGGGTTGCCCGGAGCAGGTTCCGCTTCACGTAGTCGATCACGGTCCACGACGAGACGTTGAGCGCCGAGGCCGCCGCGCCCGTGGTGAGGGGTGCTGAGTCATCGGCCATGCGTCGTCCCGTCTTCCAATCGCTCATCGCAGGTCTGCACAGCATGGCAGACGCGGTGATCACCATGTGGCACCCGCTCCTGTACGGCTCTTTCCCATCTTCAGCATGCTCGCACAAACCTGAGGAAGCTGTGAAGTCCGAGGAAGCTAGAAAACCTGAGGAACCTGTGGCATAGTCCGATGCATGACCGAGTTCCCGGGCCTCATCCCCGAGCCGGAGCCGTGGCTGACCCCTGGCGGCGGCTCGCCCCTTGCCACGCCGTCCGACGACCGAAACGTCGTGGAGAAGCTGCTCGACTGGCTCCTGGGCCTGGTCGACGTCGTCCCCGACTCCTGGTGGCCCTACCTGCTCGCCGGACTGGGACTCCTGGTGGTCTTCACCTGGCAGCGAGCCAAGCGCCAGATGTACATCGCCGGCCAGCTCGCTGCCCGTAACGGCAAGGGCGACAAGAAGAGCGACGTTCTGCTCGTCGCCGCGATGGTCCCCGCGGTGCTGTTCTGGCTTGCCGTTCTCGCCGGCAGCTTCAAGGGCCTCATTGCTTTCGCCCGAGACGACCTGCACTGGCACGACGGCACCGAGCTGCTGGTGCCGCTCACCCTGGACGGCGTCTCCATCGCGTTCGGCTTCCTCGCCTTCCGCGCCATCAGGGCGGAGCGCTCGCCCGACCGCTGCAACTCCATGGTCCGGGGTGCATCCCTCGCTTCCGCCCTGATCAACTTCGTGCACGAAGTGAACCTGCCCGAAGGCACCTGGCTGGGCGGCTTCTACCTCGCGCTGCTCAGCGTCCTGGGCGTGGTGATGTTCCACGAGTTCCTCGACCAGTTCGGCGAGGGCACCGGCAAGGTCCGTCGCGAGAAGCCGCACTTCGGCATGCGCTGGTTCACGATGACGCCGAACACCTTCTGCGCGTGGGTCGCCTGGCAGAACTACCCGCCGGAGGACCTGCCGGCCGACGCCAGCACCGACCAGATCCGCTACTTCGCCTCGGTCAAGCACGCCGTCGCCAACCTGGAAGATGTCCGCGCCATGAAGCGCGAGAAGCGCCGGGAACTCGACCTGCAGCGGGCCGAGCGCGGCAGCCTGTGGTGGCACCCGCTCCTGCCATGGCTCCGGGTGCGTGAGCTGCACGCCGTCGCGGCGGAGCAGAAGGGCGCCGCCGCCGCCGAGCGTCAGGAGATGGAGCGCCGGTTCGGCGAGATCCAGGCGGAGCACGAGAAGGTCCTCGAGACCCAGAAGCGGGCACTGCTCGACGAGGCGGAGCGGATCAAGGCTGAGGCTGAGGTGGAGCGGCAGCGGCGGGTCCGGGCGGAGCAGATGGCGGAGCAGATCCGCGCTGGAGCAGAGCGACAGATGGAGCAGCTCCAGCTGGAGCACGAGCGGCGAGTGGAGCAGCTCCGGGTGGAGCACGGCCGCGAGGTGGAGCAGCTCCAGGCGGAGCAGCTTGGCCAGCTCCAGCAGTTGAACACGGAGCAGCAGCAGGGCATCCGGGCCGTCCTCGCGGAGCAGAACGAGCGTGCGGAGCGGCTGCGGGCCGAGCAGATGGAGCAGGCGCGGGCGGCGCACCGCCGCGAGGTGGAGCATCTGCGGGCCGCCCTGGTGGAGCAGACGGAGCAGCTCCAGGCGGAGCAGCGACACCAGATGGAGCAGCTCCAGGCGGAGCACAACCGGAAGGTGGAGCACATCGAGGCGGAGCACCGCCGCCAGGTGGAGCAGCTTCAGGTGGAGCAGGCGAAGGCGGAGCACCGCCGGAGCGGCGCCAGCCGGAGCAGCACCACCCGGAGCGGCAGCAGCCGGAGCACCGTCACCCCGATGGCCGGCCGTAGCCAGGTGTCCGAGGCCGCCGACAACGCGTCCCTCGCCGACATGTTCGTCGAGCACCCCGAGTCCGAGTACGAGTGGGGCACCCGCGAGATCAACCGCATCACCGGCGCCGGGTTCTCCGGCCGCGGTCCCCGGCTGCTGGAGAAGGCCAACAAGCACCTCGCCAGCTGCGCGAAGCGCCTGCACGACAAGTGCTTCGGCAGCGACGCCGACAGTGCTGTGACCAGCGAAAACCCTCCCGCCGGTGACCTCGCCACCACTGGGAGCTGACCCCCGAACATGCGTCCGGGGCGCGGACCAACCGACCAGATCAGCGCCGCGCCCCGGGCCACCCCCTACCAGGAGGTACGCACATCATGACCCAGTCCATCGACCGCGTCCGGCCCCGCACCCCCGCCACCACCAGCGAGGCCGCCGCCACCAGGCACAACGTGCTCGACGGCACCGTCGTCGCGGCCCATTTCTTGCAGACCCTGCACCCGGCCGCCGTCGGGGCGTGGGCCTGCCTCGCGGCCGTCGTGCTCATCGCGTCCGGCGGGATCTACGCCGTCTGGCAGGGGGCCATGACCTTCGAATCTCCCCTGCTCACGCCCTGTGTGCTCGTGCTGGTGGCGCTGTTTGCCCTCGCGATGTACCTGCGGCACCGCGCCGACCGGATCGACCCCGACTACGACCCGTGCCGGCCATCGGATCCGGCCGCCGTCCGCGCGATCCTCGCCCGCCTGCGGGCGGCCGGCGACGCGGGGGAGGGCCAGCCGGCGGCGGCGGCCGAGCGGGGTGCCCGATGACGCTGGATGTCACCGACGGTAACTCTGCACTCTGCACTGCAGACCCTGAGGGTGCCCCCGCTGAGCGCGAAACCTGGGCGGGGGAGCCCGAGGCTCTGCAGTCTGCAATCACCAAGAGTGACGGAAAATCGGGCTGGATCCGGGTCTGGATCACCCGGGCGCGGGCCAACTTCACGCCGCCGGACGTGTTCCGCGAGCAGCGACCCAGCGTCGAGCAGCTCAAGGACTACGCCTACCGGGCCCGGTACACGAACCGGACCCGCGGTGCCCGCCGCTACCTCGGCGTCGCCTGGTGCTACTGCGTGGCGATCCCCGTCGCCCTGCGTTCCCGGCTGCGGGAGTGGATGTGGCAGGTGCCCTCCCGTGCCCTGGTCGTGCTGGTCACGGTCAAGCTCCTCAGCTTCCTGCCCCCGGTCGCCTGGCTGGCCGACCACGTCGTCAAGCCAACGGTGCAGTTCGCGCTGTGGCTGATCCTCTGAAAGGACCTTCCGTGAAGGCATTCATCGACAAGACCCGCCAGGCCGGCATGACGTTCCTGTGCTGGACGTCCCTCGTCCTGGCCTTCTTCGCGGGGCCGCTGCTGGCCAAGATGTTCATCGGCGAGACCCTGCGCAAGCTCATCGAGTTCATCCCGTGGGACTGGACGCCGCTGGTCGGTCTCGTGATCCTGCTCGGCCTGTTCGTGGCCGACCTGCTTCGGGACTGGCGACCCAACTACCTGGCCATCGGTGCGTGGATGGCCATGCCGAGCATCGCCAGCGCCAGCAACGGCGGGAAGCTGAGCGGGACCGTCTCCGACTGGACGAACGCGGCCCTCGACTTCGTGATCAACCCGCTGAAGGAGTGGGCGGGTACCAGCAACTACGTCGGGCTCGCCCTGGCCGTGGCGGCGCTGTCGATCATCTTCGGGCAGCGGACGATCAAGAAGCAGCCCGACCCGATCGCGGTGGGGTGGTAGCGCATGGGACCCGAGATCATCCTGTTCGTCGCGGCCGTCATCACCAAGATGATCTTCACGCACCGCGAGGAGCTGGAGTATGCCCGCCAGGGCAAAGACAGCCCTCGCTACCGGCTGAAGATGGCCCGGTTCCGTGCCGAGCAGGCGAGGGGTAACCCCGAGGCCACCGAGCCGGCCCGTCCGGGTGCGAAGGGCTACTTCTCCGAGCTGTGGAAGGACCTGTGGGAGGACCTGGACGCCCACCGCAAGCGGGCACGCAAGGAACGCCAGGACGGCACCCGGCCCAGCCGCAAGGAGACGCTCCGGCAGTTGGCCGGGTGGGCGCGGCGCACCCTCAACCGGCGCCACGACGGCCGGCCGGTCGACGACATGCTCGACGTGATCGCCAACGATGCGAAGCCGGCCGTGATCCAGCCGGCCCGGGTCGAGCAGATGAAGACCGCCAGCGAGGTCGCGGCCACCGTTGCGCCGGAGAAGCCTGGAAGGCCCGCGAGCCCTCCGTCCGGACCCCCCCGGCCGACGCCGGTCGCTCCGACGCCGGCCGCCGCCGGCAAGCCGGCCCCGGGGCCGGGGCCGACCGCGAGTGATGAAGAACCGACCGAGGCTGACGCACGCGGCAACTGCGAGCGCTGCTCGGCCAGCGTCCAGCGCAGCTCCCTTCGGCCCCACCCGCTCGCAGTCGGTGTATCCGGCGGCGTCTGTTCCACGTGCGGGGCCGATCTCGACGAGCTCGCAGATCTGGCACGCCGGGCCCTGGACCATGCGTCGTCCTGCACGCCGGACGCCGTCAGCGCATGGCAGCAGGCATGCGACGCGCTGTCGGCCCTCAACAGCCATGACCGCCGGTGGAGGGGCATGGAGGTGGGCCGGGCCATGACCCTCGCCCAGCAAGCCAGCGCCTCGTCCACGATCACGACCGTGCCCACTGAGGCCCGGCAGACCAACCCCACACCGTCCGACTCCGAGGCGACGGACACCCGTCCGGACGCCACCGTCATCCTGCTCTTCCCGAGCACGAAGGAGAACACCGACATGACCACCAGTGAAGTCACCGGCCTGCCCAGCGCGATGGCGTTCGTGCAGCACGCGGCCGACGCCCACACCAGCTTCTCGACCGGCGGCGGCGAGGCGTTCCGGGGCCGGCTGGCGAAGATGGGCTTTGGGCCCGGCCTGCTCAGCAAGGTCGCCGAGGCACAGGAGAAGTCCCAGATCGCCGGGACGGCGTGGGCCGAGGTCCACTCGGAGATGGAGGCGTTCCTCAAGGGCCGCGAGTTCTACCAGGGCTCCCCGGACGCGCCCGACAAGCAGGCCCTGACCAGCGAGTAGCCGTCCCGGCTACCGCCGTGGGGCGCGGGCCAGCAGGTCCGCGCCGCCGCGGTGGAAGCCGGGACATCGAGGGAGAACGAGAACCATGACCACGACTGCCACGGCCCCCGAGCAGCCGACCGCCGCGATGGCGCCAACCGGCGGCCTGGTGGGCCGCCACCACCAGCTCACCGGCCACGGCATGCGCCCGAAGATGATGCCGCACGCCGCTGTCGGCGCCCTGGTCGTCGCCGCTGGCGCCGCCCGCCTCGCGGTGCACCTCACCGGCGACGAGGCGCAGGTGGCCACCTGGGTCGCCGCGTCGGCGTTCGTCATCGCCGTGGTCGCTGCCACGCGTGTCCGGGGCCGGGTGTTCGACCGCAAGGCCCGCCGGCGGGCGTTCGCGTTCATCGCCGTCGCCGGCCTGTGGCTCACCGGCGTCACCAGGTACGGCCTGGACCTCGGCGCCATCGGAGTGCTGATGGCCTTCGGGTACGGGCTGTCGCTGCACTGGTGGCGCATCCACCCGCTGGGCCGCATCGAGGCTCGCACCCGGCAGGAGTACGTCCAGCTGTGGAAGGAGAACATCGGCTGCGACAGCGGCTGCCTTGCCGGCTCGCAGCTCACCGACCCGGAGCCAATCAAGGCGGGTATCCGGTTCGCGCTGCGGCTTCGCCCCGGCCGCCAGCACCTCGACACGGTCGTCGGGGAGATGAAGAACGTGCGGGGTGGCCTGTTCCTGCGTAGCCACCAGGAACTGATCGTCGAACCGCACCCGACGCTGCCCGAGCCGCACCTTCTGCTCACGATCGTCGAGAAATCGCCGATCAAGAGCAGCGTGTTCTGGCCCGGCCCGGAGGCGTTCGACCCGACGACCGGCTACGTGCACCTCGGTCCGTTCGCCGACGGTGAAGGCGTCGCGAAGTGGAAGGCGTACCGCGACAACCGGCTGTGGGGTGGCTTCCTGCAGGGCGGCACCGGCGCCGGGAAGTCCCGCACCATGGAGTCAATCGCGTTGTCCCTGGCCGCGAGCGAAACCCACCCCACCGTGATCCTCTACGGCGACGGGCAGGCCGGCGCGTCGTCGCCGCTGCTGATGAAGTACGCCGACGTGCGGGCCCGCAGCTACGAGCAGATCCTCGCCATGCTGGAGGGCATGCACCTGGTGCTGCTCCTGCGCCAGGATGAGAACGCGGTCAACGGGTGGAGCGGCTTCACCCCGACCAAGGACCGGCCGGGGGTGCTCGGCTTCATCGACGAGAGCCACAAGCCGCTGTCGAAGGTGCTCAACCCCGCGATGTGGGCCCGCACCCAGTCGCTCATCGCCACGATCGCCAGGGAAGGCGGCAAGGTCGGCGTCAATCTGGTCCTCGCGTCGCAGAACCCCACCCTCGACGCGTTCGGCGGGGCCGGCACCACGGACGCCGAGACCATCCGCTCGAACCTGCTCGACGGCAACGGCCTGATCTTCAAGGGCAAGAACCCGAACGTGAAGGAGGTCTTCGGCGTCGACCTCAACCCGAAGAAGTTCCCGGACCTGCCCGGCTACGCGTACGTCGTCAACACCAGCCCGGGCGGGCGGACCGCCCCGTTCCGCAGCTACTTCCTGACCGACAAGATGGCCAGGGACTGGCCGCGGCGCATCGTGTGGCGCTGCCTGGACACGGGCGCCGCCGCCGCGTGGGGAACCACCTACCTGCGGCGGAACGAGATGGCACAGGAAGCCCTCGACCAAGCGCTGCGGCGCATCGAGGCCCGCCGCGCCGGCATCGCCGTCGACGAGCCCACCGCGCCGGCCCCGGCCAACACTCCCGCGCAGGCCGCCACCCCCGCCCCGGCCGGTGCGGTCACCACCGAGCAGCTGGAGGAGTGGGGGACCATCGAGTTCCCCCGCTGGGAGGACTACGAGCGGAAGATCGAGGCGGAGGTACGCGCCGAGAAGGAGAAGGCCCGCAAGGAGCTGAAGGAGGGGCACTACAAGGTCCTCGACGCGATCCGCGCTGGGAACGCCATGCCGAAGGACATCGCCGTCGCCGCCGGCTACAAGGACCGGCAGGTCTACAACCACCTCAACACCCTGCTCGCCGCTGGCCTGATCATGCGGGAGAAGACGGGCAACTACGCGGTCGTCGAACAGGCCGCGTAGCCCCTTGGAAACGACGAAGCGCCCCCACCCAACCGGGTGGGGGCGCTTCCGCCTGTAGGCCCTACGGCTCGTCGACAGCCTGCTGCTTCGCCTCCCGCAGCACGAGCGCTGCGGCGAGATGCGCCACCGGGCCGAAGTGGCCAGCCTCCATCAGTTCGGCGAGCACCCCGAAGAGCACCACCTCGTCCTCCCGGCCGAGCATCGACCGCCCCCGGGCAACCAAGCTGTCCGCCTGCGAGAGCGCGTCCGCGTACTCGTGGCCGACTGTGTGGAGGCGCTCGGCGAGTTCCTCTGGGCTCATTCCCTCGCTCATCGGATCGTCCCGATCGTGTACACCGGCTGGCGAGTGTCGTCCGGCCAAGTCGGTTCCCACGGGAACGCCCCGTTGCGGGCCGGCCACACGAGCTGCAGCGCGCTCACCCGCTCGTCGCCGTACAGGTTGCGGGCCATGCCCACCTCGGCCAGGTCGGCGGTGACCACCCGGAACGGCACGGTCGCCAGGTCGTCGACGGTCTGCCCCGCCTCGAACGGCGCCTGCAGGGACGCCTCGGCGGCCATGTTGAGCAGCTGCCCGGCGACCTGGTCCGGCAGGCCGGCGATGACCAGCTCCGGCCGGCCCTTCGCGGTGAGGCCCACGGTGTACGCGAAGGGCACGCCCGGCTCGTTCTCGGTGGGGAACACGAACTGGACCATCCAGCCGTGCTCACGGATCACGCCTTCGACGGATTCGAGGTACATCCGCAGCCTGGCTTCCATCTCGCTTGCCTGATGTGGGGTCATGCCTGCTTGTCCTCGTCTCGCCGCTCGTCGGGTTCGTTGCGGATGGCGATGATCTCTCGGGTGGGGTCGGACGGGTCCTGAACTCGCGCGACCTGGGCGGGGTCGACGATCTGTCCTGCCTGGACCATCTGCTGGATGCGCTGATCGATGAGCGCCTTGCGGCTGCCGGCGTCCCCCCTTGCGTGCTGCTCCACCTCCCGGACCCGTCGGGGCGTGATGCCGGAGCGAATGAGCGGCTCGGCCTCTTCCGGGTAGAAGTCGAGGCGTGCCCAGCTTGCGGCGACCGTCGCCGTCACCTCGGGAAGCGTCAGCGAAAGTCTCCACCAGCGTGCAGCGATGTCGACCGCGGCGTGGTGCGTGGTGTGCCGCCGGTACTCCTGGCAGTAGGCCTCCAGCAGGCGGCCCAACTCCTGCTTGTCCATCAGACGTCACCCGGCTGGGTCTTGGTCCACGCGTCCACCGTCACCGGGGTCACTCCCACCTCCCGGGCGATGGCCGCCCTCGCCCCATACCCCTGCGCGCCGATCCGCTGCCGCGCGTGGGAAGCGGCGGCCTCGCGCACCTGGTCGGTGTATCGGGCGGCGGCGTGTCGCTCCCGCCCGAGCGCCTGACCCTGCGCCGACCAGTCGGAGATCAGGCCGATCACCCGCAGCCCGGTGACGCCGGCCAGCGTGGCGATCTGGGTGTGCAGCAAACCCCCTCGGGTGACCGCGTCGGTGACCGCGAGCGTCGCCACCTCGATACGGCGGGACACCTCGCCCGGGTCGGTGTCCGGGCCGACCGCGAAGCGGCTTCGTACGGCCTCGACCGCCCGGTTGAGGAGGGCGTCCTGCTGGGCCTGCGTCAGTTCCATTCGAATCCTTTCCGCCACGGTGGGGGTCGGGCTTGTGCGTTCCAGGTGGTCGGTCACTTGGCGTATCGGATCCGCGCGCCGCGCGCCTGGGCCTCGTCTGACCAGCCCGTGTAGCGGCGCTCACGGCACCGCTGGGCGTATGCCTGCAGCTCCGGCTGCAGCGCCTCCCACAGCCTGCGGTGGTTGGCCTCCCGCTCGTTCATGCGGTTGTCCGCGCCGGCTACGGCCTCGGGCATGTGGGCGTTGGCGATCTCGTAGACCTCGCTGCCGAGCGGGGAGTGGATTCCTCCGATGCCATGGGCGGCGATCTGAAAGTCGAATTCGGGGGTGCTCATGCCGCTGTTGGTGCGGGCGCGAGCGATGGCGGTTGCGGCGATCTTGTGCAGGTCCACGGGTGCCTCCGTGAGTCGATAAGTTGTAAAGCCACTATGCAGGTTGGCGGGAAAGATATCAAGCGCATATCCACGGTCAGGGTCGATGAAAGAGGCCCCGCACCCAGTGTTGGGTGCGGGGCCTCAGCGGGATGGTCAGGCGCGAAGCCCGACCTCGCGAAGCACCTGGCCGTAGTAGTCGATGTGGCCGCACGGATTCGTCCAGCGGTCGCACACCAGCCATCCGCCGTCCTCACAGAACCGGAACGGGGACGGCTCGCCCCGCCGGCCGCCACACTGCGGGCAGGTGGTGGCGATCCGCACGGTCCGGATCAGGGGGTACTCGTAGCCGACCTGGGTGCCACGGTCGACGACCCGCACCTCCATGGTGCTGGCCTCGACGACGTCGGCTTTGAGGCTGGGGCAGCGCTCGCACACCCGGAAGCCGGCCGCCCACTCGGTACGGGCGACCCGATGACCGCACAGGCCGGCGATGTAGCCGGGCACCGGTCCGGTGCCCGGATCGAACGGGACGGGGAAGTCTCGCAGTGCCCGCCTCGCCCACGCCGTGGCGGCGTCGAGGTCGGTGGGGTCGATGCGCAGGTTCCGTCGGACAACCTGGCCTTCGAGGTGCAAGGTCCAGGCACCCGGGTCGGAGGTGTCGTAGCCAAGCGCTCCCGTGCGCTCCAGCAGGCCGATCGCGTGCTGCTCTCCGCTGGTCATGACGTGTGCCTCTCGGGTCGGTGGGTGTTGCTCGGCCTGACGGCCGCCGGTACGGCCCGCCCGGGGGCGGGCCGCACGACGCGGCGGTCAGGACGGCTACTCCCGGCCGTCCGCCGCGGTCAACGCCGCCGAGGGCAGCGGGATGGTGACGTGCTCGCCCTCGGGGTTGAGGACGACCAGCTGCATGCCGACCCGGCCGTCGCCCTCGTCGATGGGCCGGCTGTACATGGTGTAGCCCTGCTTGAGTGGGTGCGGGTCGGACAGTTCGCCGACGTGCTTGCCTTCCAGGTGCATCACGCACCAGTCCGGGCACTCGGTGCCGGGCGTCGGGTTGCCGTCGGTCGGGGTTGGGTTGAGGTCGCTCACGGGTGTTCCCTCCACGGGTGCGGGTTCGGTTCGTTCAGCGCTTGCGGGTGGCGCTCGGGGCGATGAGCATCATGAGCAGGCCGGTGATGACCGCGCCGACGACGACGTCAGCGCCGCCGATGTGGCCGCCGGAGATCATCGCGGTCACCAGAAGCCCGAGCGCGGGGGCGACGGCGAGGAAGCCGACGACCCTCCCCGGGTTTCCACTGCGCGGGGTGCTCGGCGCCCGGTACGGCGCGGCACCGGGTTCCATCCAGCGTTTCCGCTGCGGTGCGGCTGTCACGGCTTCGCCTTCCTTGGCTTCCGGTGGCCCTTCGCGCCCTGGCCCTTGCGGCTGTGCCACCAGTCGCGCAGGGCGCCCTCCTGCTCGACCTTCCAGGCGGGCTGCTTCGGGCCGATGCGGGCCTCCGGTTCGGGCATCGGGTTGTCCTCGTACCGGTTGCGGAACTTCACCCCGGGCGGGGTGGGCTTGGAGAACCGCAGGTAGTTGTGGACCGTGACCACGTCGACCGCGGGTGCCTCGGGCTCCTGCTTGCGGCGCTCCTCGGTCCAGATCTCGGCGACGTGCTTGGGGAACAGCAGGCCCCCGATTCCCCTCGCGGTGTTGGTGCTCACGGTCCCTCTCCTCGTGGTTGTGGGTGGGTGGTGCCGGCTGCCGCTACGCGGCCGTGGTTTGCATGGCGCGGATGAACGGGCCCCACGGATCCGGCCGGTGGACCTGGATCGGCTCGGACTCGTCGACGACCTCGGCGGCACTGGGCAGGGCCCGCAGCGCCACGTCGAGGCCGGCCTTGGCGTCGGCGACGGCCAGCCGCGCCGACTCCATCCGCTGCGGGTCGCAGCTGAGGTCCGCGTCCCGGCGGGCCGCCTCGGCGTTCTCGACCGTCAGGGACGCCACCTCAACCGCCTTCGCCTCCGGAGTCTTTTCCCAGGTCCCGGCCGGGTGCACAGCGAACCACATGTGCGTCTTGCGCTCCACCGTCCGCCCGTCGGCGAGGGTGAACGTCACCCACGTGCCGCGCTCTCGTCGGTCGACGACGTCGGAGATGGCGACGACCGGACCGGCGCACCGCTTGTCGAGCCGCCGGTCCGCGCCGATGTCGTACATACCGACGATCAGGTCACCGACCTGCACGAACGGATTGTTGTTGTTGTAGCCGCCAGGGGCGGCGAGACGCTGCTCGGGCTCCCGGTCGGGCATCCGCCACTCCGGCTCGAACGGCAGCGGGATGACGCTGTCACGCACCGCCGCAGGGTCATCCCCGGCGGCGAGCCGGCGGTAGATGTCCACGTACACCGCGATGACCTGCCGGGCTTCGTCCTCGTCGAGCCAGGTGAGGTCGAACGCGGCCACCTCCGGGTCGGAGGCGCCCAGCGGCAGACCGTGGGCGATGCGCTGCGCCTCGCCCGCGCGCACCCCCTCCTCGCTGTAGCGGTCGCGGCCCGAGATCTGCTGCAGGCGCTCCCACGTCGCAACCTTCTTCGCGAGCTCCACCGGCCACGGGTTCCCGTTCGGGGCGTCGAGTTGCACGCCGTCGCGGCGCCGCCCGGCGACCTTGTCCCATTTGACGGTGGTCGGCCCGAACTCGCCGTCGATGCTCAGAGACGCCTTGTTGACGCGCTTCACCGGGTACCACCGGTCGGCGCCTTCGACGCGAACCACGTCGTTCTGCTGGAAGTCCTGCGGACCCCACGGCACGAACTCGCCGGACTCGGCCAGCTTCGCCATGTGCGCCTCCCAGTGGGCGACCTTGTCGGCGAGGTCACTCAGCGCCTGGGTCAGCCACTCGCGGCGGCTGTCGCTGACCCCGGCGTCCAGCTCGGCCTGAAGCCGGCGCTGGCCGGCCCGAATCTCCTCCAGCCGGCGCATCGTGACCCGCCCGTTCTCGTGGTGCCGCTGGTTCGCCGCAGCGGCCTCCGCCAGGCTCGCGTACCGGCGGGCCTGAGCGCGGTCGTCGGCGGCGCGGTCCTGCTGCCCCCACGCCCGCATCCGGCGGCGCAGATCACCCCGCGCGGAGTAGTGGCCGGACAGGACCGGCTGGCCCATCGGGATGCCGTCGAGCACGCGGTTTGCCGACGCGTCGCGGGCCTCCGCCCGGTTGCCGGCCCGTCCGGCGGCGGCGTGCAGGCGCTCGACGCGACGCGCCGACTTGCGCTTGCGGGTCGCCTCGACCTCGGCGGTGGGCCGGGCCGGCCGCTGGCGGGGCGTGTTGTCGATCCGCTGCTCAACGGTGTGCCCGGCAGCGGTCAGCGCGACCGCCGCCGCGTTGATCACGGTGTCCTGCGAGCGCTTGTAGCGGCTGCCCCGCAGGTAGATCCCCACGTCGGGGTGCCGGCGGAAGCGGTGGGGGCGGACGGTCTGGTACACGGCGTTGTCGATCGCGTCGCCGGTGAGGATGGTGCCGTTCGGGTAGTCGTGGGTGATGATGAGGTTGGCCATGGCTCGGGTGCCTCCGAGTGTGTGCGCCGATCGGTTGAGCGTTGGGAAGTGTTGATCGGACTGTGCGAACAACAATAGGGGATGGCGGCTGACCTGGCAACCGACCAGGTCAGACCATGTCGAGCAGCTCCCTGAGCACGGGGCCCCACGGGTCCGGGCCCGCCGCCCGCCCGCCCCCGAGGGGGATCATCGGTTGCACGCGTGACTGCGCCGCCCGGGCCCGCTGCTGCGCGGCCCACTCACGGGCCGCCTGCGGGCAGTTGCGCTCCCACTTCACCAGGCCGTGCGGGCACATGTCCGTGGTCCGGCGGGCGTCTGCCGACCAGCCCGCCGAGTCCACCGACTCCAGCAGGTGGCCGACCAGGTCCAGCAAGCGACCCTTCCCGCCGAACGCGTGCAGCCGGACCAGCCCGGCGGCGTGCAGCAACCGCACGATCTCCGCGGCCTCGGCGACCGACCGGAACAGCAGCGCGCCCACCCCGACCAGCGGCTCATCCCAGAGGTCGATGCCCGCCTGCCGGTGCATCTCGGCGTGCCGCAGGTACCCGTCCGGGGTCGCGGCGGTGAGCACGGGGATGATGTGCACGCCGGTGCCGGCGGCGCGCAGCTGCACCACCGACGCGACCGTGCGCCGCTGGTGCTCTTCTTCCGTCAGCCCGGTCTTCGCGAGCAGGTGCGGTGCGGCCGGCCAATCCTGCGGCGCCGCCCACACCAGGTTGCCGATCTCCGCGCCGTACCGCTTGATGTCGGCGGCGTACTGCTCACCCGACACCGTCCACCCGCTGTTCTTGTCGAGCATCGGGAAGCCGCCGGAATCGAGCACCCACCGCGCGGTCGCCACCGGCAGCGTCTTCGCGTCCAGCAGCCGCAGGTACGACACCAGCATCGGGATCCCCCACCAGAACGCGGACACGTCCCCGCCGATCCACACCTTGAGCCCCGACTCGTCCGGCTCCCCGCCCCCGGTGACAGCGGGCCGGCCGACGTGGACGTTGACGCGCCGCTGGTCACCGTTGCCGCCGCACCCCTCGTAGACGTCCTGCACGAACACGTCGAGGGTGCGTAGCCCCTCGTCGAGCCGGGCCAGGTACGGCCGGGGCAGCAGCGCGTACACCTCGGCGCCCCAGTCGATGCCCAACGCCGCCGCTTGCTCGGCGAGCGTCGCGGCGGTCACCGACCCGCGCGCGCCCATCCGCAGGTCGTACGGCTCGATGACCTGGTCAAGCTCGACCAGACCGTACTTCCCGGAGAGGATCAGGACCCGCGCCGGCTTCCCGAGCTGCTCAATGTCCATCCGCGCACACCGCTCGGTGTTTTCGAGGGTGTGCCGGAACATCGAGCCCCGGTACAGGTCCCGAGCGGGGGCGGCGTGGTCGAGTTTCTCACCGCCGCACGGGATGACGTAGGTGATCCCCGCGTACGACGGGGCCGGCTCCTCCAGGTCGATCGTCGCTTCGGTCGTCATCGGTTCGCCTCCCTCAGCAGGGGCCCCCACGGGTCCCGGGGCAGCAGCTCGAACAGGTTGGGATCGGTGTCGGCCGCCGGCGGCAGGGGCGGCGAGCCGGGCAGGGTGGGGAGGACCTCGGCGAGGATCCGGCCCATCGTGAAGCGCAGGCTGTTGGGGTTCCGGTCACAGCCCCAGAAGCGGCGCCGCAGCCGCATGCAGGTGACCGCGGTGGTGCCGGACCCGAGGAACGGGTCCGCTACCAGGTCACCCTCGTCCGTCGTCGAGCGGACGATCCTCGAGACCAGCGCCTCCGGAAGCGCGTTGTCGTAGCGCAGCAGCCCCCGGCGGCGTTCTTCCGGAATGTCCGTCCACACGTCGACCGCGTAGATCTCGCCCTTCCGGCCGCGCGGCATCTCCGCCGGCCGGTGGAACACCCGCCGCTTCGAGTTCAGCGGCCCCCGCGTCATGAGCGTGATCTGGTGGTGCTGGTGCACGAACCGCCGCGTCGTGTACATGCCGAACTGGCGGGTGACCGGGATGGAGTTGACGTACGTCAGCCCGGCCACGTCCTCAGCCGCCACCTGCACCCGCGCGGCCTGCTGCGCCCCAGTGACCACCGCCAGGTAGCCGCCAGGGCGCAGCGCCTCACCGGCCGCCGCGACCCACTCGGCGGTGAAGTCCGCGTACTCCGCCGGGTCGACGTCGACGTACCCCGGCACCACCCGCTCGTGGTCACGGCCGTACACCCGCCGGTACGCCGACCCGTCCTGATCCCGGCCGAGCGCCCACGGCGGGTCCGCGACGATCAGGTCGATCGGCTCGTCGGACTGCCGCAGCACCTCCGCCGCCCGCCCGAGCACCAGCTCGATCCGCGACGGGTCCGCCGGCAGCCACACGAACAACGCCCGCCGCGGTTGTTCTCGGGTGCCCTCGATCACCCAGGCCGCCGTCCGGTCGCCGGCTCGCCGGGCCCGGCCTCGCCGCTTCGCGTCCTGCAACGCCGTCCGCACCCGCCGCCGGAACTGCGGCTGCCCGTCCTGGATGACCTGCCGGCCGCCCGGCCGGTCGGCTAACCCGGCTGCCTCTGCCTGCTCGTACAGCTCGGCGAGGGTGTAGGTGCCGGCCTTCAGCGTGCGGAGCATGTCCGCCTCAGTCCGCAGCGCGCTCATGCCCCCACCGCCAGCGCGTCGGGCTGCTTCGGGTACGGGCCGAACGGCAGCGGAGCGTTCTTGTCGAGCCTGGCCCAGTCCGGCCGCAACTCTCGATTGATCTTGACCTGCTTCCGATCGCGCTTCGTACGGCCGAGCGGCTTGACGTACCGGTGACACCCGCCGTGGCGGAGGAGCCGGATCCCGACCGCCGGATCGTCGCGGACCTCACCCAGCCATGCGGCGGGGTCCTGCCCGGCCCGCATTGGCTTCGCCCCCAGCGATATGAGGAACTTCTCGGCCGCCTCGTGGCCCGCGTCCTGCTTGCGAATCTTTTGCATCGTGATCCCGTTGAGGACGGTGCCGTCGGGCAGTAGCCAGAGCGTCCGCTTGGCGCTGCGGCCGGCGATGAGGAAGTTGCCGCCCTGGTACACGAACCCGATGTGGCTCTTGAACCTGACGACGCCGTCTGCGTCGATGCGCGGCACTGGATCGGCGAACGAGAGGACCGCGTGCACGCCGGAATCGAGCAGCATCTCCTCGCAGCGGGCGAGGAACCAGGTTTCCGTGTTTCCCGGCTCCGGGTCCGCCACCACCAGCCTGCCTAGCTCCAACGCCTCATGGCCGGGTTCCAGTTCCGGGAACGCGTGGGTTAGCGCCTTCTTGCTGGTCACGCAGTACGACGCCACCCCGACCAGCTTGTGGGCGCGGTAGAGGCCGAAGGACTGCCAGCAGACAACGTGGGAGCCGGCGTAGTGCCGGGGGATCACGTAGTCGGCGGCCACGTTGCGACTGATCCGCTCGACGGTGTACTTGCTGTCGTCGAACTCTTCGCCCGGGCGTGCGAGCTGCCACTTCTGGCGGCGCCCGGTATCCGAGCGCAAGCACCACGGCGACAACGTGGCGACCTCGGGCAGCATGTCCCGACCGAGGAGAGCGAGCTGCGTCATCGGCTCACCCCGGCCTCGGCCAGCAGCGCCGCCATCGGCCGGCCCTGCTGGAACGAGTGCCCGATCCGCTCTTCGACCGCCGCGTACTGGCGGGCCAGCCCGGGGCGGAGCCGGATCGCGGTGAGCAGGTCCTGCTTCGACGCGAGCACGCACATCGAGCACGACAGGCGGCTCATGCCAGCGTCGTACGGCCACGCCCACGGCACGCCCTCGGCCCGGATCTCCGCCCAGACCTGCTCCTCGGTCCAGTGGTGCACCGGGTACCAGTCGACGACGTGCCGGCGGGTCAGGTTCGACGCCGACGCGTTCGGCGCGCACGGGCTTTTCCTCGCCCGGTTCGTCGACTCCTCCGCCCGGAAGCCGTACACGTAGACGATCCGGGCCGGCCGGTCCAGGTCCAGCTCGCGGGTCAGCTCGGTGAGCAGCTTCTGCCCGGGGCCGCGCTTGAAGTCCGACGTGCACCAACGGCGGGCGGCGTCGGGGAACTTCCCGCGCCGCTCGATGTCGTCGAGCAGGTCGAGGCCGGCGCGGCTGCGCACCTCGAACCGGACCCCGAAGTGCCGGGCGTGCAGCCGGGCGAGATCCCGGCAGCCGGGCCGGTCGCCGAACCGGTCGACGAGCCACGGCTCGAAGCCCTCCGCCGCCAACGCTTCGTCGGCTTCGCGGGTGCTGGGCCACACCACGCGCCCCAGGTCGTTGTACTGCACGACCACCCGGTCGAGCACCCCGGCCGAAGCGGCGCGGGGCACGCCGACGATCAGGGCGGCCAGCCCGTCCTTGCCGCCGGAGTGGTTGAAGACGATCCGGTCGGCGTCGCGCAGGTCCGGGTCGGTAGCGCGGGGCGCACGGTGGTCGTCCGTGGGCAGGTCGAACAGCAGGGAACCCGGTGGGTTCGGTCGACGGGTACGCACGTCGTACTCCTTCCGTGGAAGCGGGGAACGTCAGAAGGCGGCCGGCGCCGGTGCCTCGGCGCCGGCCGCGGTGGGTGGTCAGGAGTTGGTGAGCGCCCGGATCGCAGGGCCCCACGGATCGGGGCGACTCGCCAGCGGGGGGCGGCTGGATTTGACGAGGTCGCACGGGGGGCAGTCGCCCACGTGCCAGCGGTCCGACTCGCCGTTCCAGAGGGCAGCGTGTTCACGCAGGAAGCGACGGACCGTGCTCCAGGGGGTAGTGCTGGTGGTGTCCGGGTACTGCTCGCCTTCGGCCCGTAGCGCCGCTGCCGCCTGCCCGTTGCCGAGCTGCTCGTAGCGGTCCGCCCGCTGCAGCAGGTTGAACCGCACGCTGCGTAGGTAGATGAGGGTGTCCCGGTCGGGCCAGTGCTCGTCGGCCTCCCGCTGGAGGGCATCGGCCGGGGAATCGGCGGCGAATGCGGCGTTCTGCTGGTTGGCCAGATCCCGTTCGGCGCGGGCCGCCTCGTCCCGTGACCGGAACGTGGGCGCCTGCTCGAAGGGACGGGGATCGCACACGATGCGCCACTTCTTGTCCGGGTAGTTGCGGCTGACGCAACCCACCGCGCCCGAGGGGTAGCGCACGTTCGTGACGTACCAGCCGCCGTGCCGCCAAGGCTCGTACGCCGGCTGCCAGTCATCGGCCGGCCGTTGCTCGGTGCTGGTGTCCGGCTTGCTCATGTTGGTCACCTCTCCGGTGTTCGATCAGGAAGCGCGGAGCGCGCGGATCGTCGGGCCCCACGGGTCGGGTTGTGGTGGGCGGGGTGCGACGTAACTGCCCTGGGGCGGGAGGGTGTACGGGCTGCACTCGCCGAGGTGGCCCGCGCCCTGCTTGCAGTCGAACGGGATGGGGCGCTTCTTGGCCTTGCGGCACTCGCGTTCGGGAGTGGCTGGTGCGTCGCAGTCGGGCTGTGCCGGTGCCAGCGCCCGGTCCGCGCGCGCCGCGAGAAGACGCTCCCGCTTCTCGCGGGTCACCTCACCGCCGCCCTTGCAGTCCGGACACTGCCCCGCCGCGCACGTCGGGCCCTTGATCGACGCCCACCCGGTCCCGTTGCCATCGCAGGTTGGGCAGACGACTATCAGCGCCTGCATGCGCTCGGCGTACGAGGTCTGCGTCGTCTGCCCGGTCACGTCGCCGAGCCACACCCGGTCGCCGGCCTCGGCCATCCGCCGGGCGGTCTCCCGCCAGTCAGGCTTAACCCGGCTGAACACCGCCTGCCACTGCGGTCCGTGCGGCTGCCCGCCGGGCCGGGTGGCGTGCGCCAGCTCGTGCACGAGGGTGTGCTCGACGAACTCCCGGTCGAGCTGGAACAACGCCCAGTGCAGCTCGACCTGGTGCTTGCGCGTCCGGTAGACCCCCCACCGGCGTCGTCCGAGGTCCCGGACGACGATCCGCAGGCCCCGGGCCGGGTCGAGACGCTGGACCCACTCGGGGGCGTGCTCGTCGACCCACGCCTGCCCCTGCTGGCGATACCAGGCGATGATCGCCTCCGCGTTCAGCGCGCTCGGCAGCACCGACAGCCAGTAGCTGGGTCGGCTGCTCAGCCCGGCGGCGTGCACGCGCTCGGCGAGCACCGGCACCGCCGGGTCCCGGATCACCTGCTCCCGGCACATTCGGCAGCACTCCTGTGGGCCCGGCTGCGTGATGCGCAGGCGGTGGTTGCGGCCTAGCCACGGGAAGCTTTCCCCGCCGACCAGTTCCTTCACGGGCCGCGTCGCGGAGAACCGCGACCGGTCCTGCACCGACCGGGCCAGCTGGCCGACGGTGCCGGCCACGCCGGCCGCGAACCGTTCCGGTGTGACCGTCGGCGGCAGCACGAAGACGATCTCGCCGCCAGGCAGGACCTCCGCGCCGGCCGACTTGCGGCGGGGCCGCAGCTCCACCCGCCAACGCCAGTCCGCCGGCAGGTTCAGCCGGCGTAGCGCCGCCGCGTACGGTTCGGCAGGGTCAGTCGCGGGCTTGGGCTGCCGCAGCGCCGCCTCCGCCGCGTCTTTGCGGCGGGGGAACGCGACGTCCGGCACGTCGGGGTGGCTGTAGTAGTGCTCGCCCACCGCCTGTCGTTGGCGGGGGCCGAGCCGGTGCGACGCCGCCCGGTTCGCTCGGGTGTCGGCGTCAAACCGCTGGAAGTGCCGCACGACCCGCTTCATCTCGCGTTGCAGGTCCTCGCTCATGCTCATGCTCTTCACCCCGTCGTCAGGCACAGCCGTCGTCGATACGGTTGGTCAGCCAGTGCTCGAACCGCTCTCGCTGGTGGTCGTCCATCGCCGCGGTGTCGGACCGGTCAGGGATGCTCTCGGAGAGCACTCCGGAGTCGAGCAGCTCGAAGTAGGCGTCGGCGCACTCCCACTGGCCCGTGAAGCTGTTGTGCACCATCGGCTTGTCGCAGCACAACGGCTCACCGGTGCTGCACTTCGGCACGAACTGAAGCGGCGGGAGCGCGCGGTGCAGCTCGGCGTTGTCCGGCACGGCGGCGGCCTGGTCGCGGCGGCGCTGCACGAGCGCGAGCCAGCGGGTCTCGGGCACGAACGTCATCCCGTCGAGCCACCACACCCACCCGCCGGACTCCCGCTGGAGCCGGTCCAGCTCGGGCATGTACTCGGTGATGTCGTGGGCGTGCTGCGTGCCGGGCGCCCAGTACGCGCGGCCGTCCTTGCGCCAGTCGAGCAGCGCCCGCCAGAGAATCCACTCGTTGTTCTGGATCCAGCCGGCGGCGTAGACGTCCTCGGAGATGTCCGACATCAGGTTGCCGAGCGCGAGCGCCGGGCCAGTGAGCTGCTGGTTCATGATCGTTCCCTTCGTTGGCGAGTAGGACGGCGGCCCGCGCCGGGATTGGCGCGGGCCGCCGGGACGGGTCAGAGAGCGGCGTGCGGGAGGAGGATCTCGGCGACCTGCCGGCCGATCCATTCGGCGACGTTGCAGCTCACGGCGTTGCCGGCCTGCATGGTCTGCTCGCCGCTGCCGCCGAGGACGAGGTAGTCGTCGGGGAAGGTCTGGGCGCGGAGGCTCTCGCGGGCCTTGAGCATCCGGTAGAACGCCTCCATCGCGTCCAGCTCGGCGCGGCCGGCCAGCTCCTCGGGGGTGACCATGGAGAACCGGTCGTGGGTGGACAGGGTGCCGAGCGGCTCGACGGTGGAGGTGGCGACGCCCTTCGTGTAGTAGGGCACGATCAGCGCGTTGTGCCGGGCGGTGGCGAGGGTCGGCATCGGGTGGTCGAGCGGCACCGCGTCGGCGTTGTTGCGCAGCACCGCGAGGAAAGCGCCCGGGGTGACCAGCGCCTCGCAGCCCTTCTCGTTGGCCATGACGGTGCGGCTGGGCGAGGCGGTCAGGTCGATGACTTCCTCGGCCCAGGTGCCGCCGACCGGGACGCTCATCGGCGGGGGCACCACCATGCCGTCGCCGATCTTCGTGGTGCAGGCGGCGAGGGGCTGCGTGTCGAGGGGCTGGATGCGGTCGTCGTCGTGGTTGCTGTTCACCCGGAACGCTCCGCCCGGAACGACCACGCTGTGGCTGTTGCTCGCGGTCAGGGTGCCGAGCGCGTCGTCGAGGACGCCCTTGGACATGCGGCCCGGGTGCTCCTGGTGGGAGTAGTGCTTGACGGTGAACGCGCCCGGGGGAACCGCGAGGGCCTGCGTGTTCGTGCACTGCGTCGTGCCGAGCGGCTGGTCGTCGACCGGCCACGCCCGGACGTAGCCGGGCCGCTCGTAGGTGTTCCCGGCGACGGCGGCCTGGATCGCCCGGTGGCCGTACTTCCGCAGGCCGGCGCGGATCCGGTCCATCGTCTTCGGGGCCAGGCCCTCCGGCTTGCGGACGGTGCGGGGCAGGTCACCGATGCGGACGCCCAGGTCGGTCCAGTCGATCACGGACGCGGCCGGGCGGATGTACGGTTCGACGCGCTGCCCGCAGCCCCTGTTCGGGCAGGTGTACCAGTATTGGCCGTACGACGACTTCGGGTCGCGGCGGTACCGGCCGGTGCGGAACTGCTTGCGGAACACCGAGGGCGCCCACGTCTGCTCGCCCGGAACGTCCTGCTCGCAGGTGAAGCACCGGGACACGGGGCGGGGGGTGACGTCGGGGCTCCGGCCGATGTCCTTGCGGACGAAAACGATGTACAGCCGGTCGCGCCACTGCGGGGCGTGCTCGATGCCGTCGCCGCCGACGTGCGCGCTGTTGACCGACACGAGCTGGTAGGTGTAGCCCAACCGCTCCATGCCCATCAGCCAGTAGTCGAACAGCTCCCATCGGTCGACCACGTCGGGCACGTTCTCGATCAGCACGGCCTTGAAGCGGTGGATTTCGGTGGCGCGTAGGACGTCGTAGAACGTGGCGCGGGTGCGCTCCATGCCCTTCTGCGACACGTGCCCCAG
Organism: Micromonospora sp. NPDC049366; assembly: GCF_044466625.1. Lineage (NCBI taxonomy): Bacteria > Bacillati > Actinomycetota > Actinomycetes > Micromonosporales > Micromonosporaceae > Micromonospora > Micromonospora sp. NPDC049366. The sequence goes on along the minus strand of NZ_JBITMV010000020.1, from coordinate 19,866 downwards.
CTCCTGGAGCATGTCGGACTGGCCGGGGATCTGGCCGCGCTTGTATCCGGTGGTGCCGCCGGCGGGGGACGCCTCGGTGCAGATCGGGGACGCCCACAGCACGTCGGCCCCGCGGGGCAGGTATCGGAAGTCGTAGTTGTTGACGTCCGCGCACAGGTGCTCGGCGTCGCCAAAGTTCGCCGCGTGCGTGTCGATCGCGGTCTGCCAGTGGTTCGCGGCGAGCAGTAGCCGGTAGCCGGCGTTGCTCAGGCCGATCGACGATCCGCCCGCGCCGCAGAAGATGTCGACGAACGTGAGCCCGTTCGACGTCTTCGGCGTCCACAGCGTCGGGTTGCCGGCCAAGTAGGCGCGGAGCTGCTCGCGCCGCTTCTCGGCGGCGGCGCGCTCGCGTTCCTTGCGGCGTGCGGCGTTGTTGCGCGGGCTGGCGGTGGTGGCGGAGTGGCGGCGGCTGGCGGTAGCGGTCGCGGACATAGGGGATGCCTCCGTGATGACGATTGAGCGTCGTTCGGACCGTCCGAACGAGGTTATGCATTGGATGTGCCAGCGGGCAAGTCGTGGATCGAAATGGCGGGAGCGGGCGGGCCGCCCTGGACCCGCCCGCTCGGTGGATCAGGCCGCGCCCGGCTCCGGGAACAGTTCGAGCTGCCGCAGCAGCGGGCCCCACGGGTCCGGCTTCGGCGCGAGCAGCACGGGCTCCTCGTCGAGGCTGCCGCGCCACGGCAGGGCCGCCCGGTCGATGTCGTCGAGGTCGGCCCTCGGGTCGAGCCGCTCCGCGTACGCCCTCAGGTACCGCCCGGCGAGCGCGGCCCGATTACCCCGCCAGCGACTCTGCGCGTCGATCAACTGCTCCAAGGGGGCGCGCTCCGGTAGGCCGAACGCCAGCCGCATGACCGCCTGCACCCGCTCGTACCGTTCCCGCTCGGCGGCGTCTGCCGGGATCAGCCCGCCGTGCGTGATGATCGCGGACCACACCGGCACCGGTCGGGCCGTGTGGCCAGATGCCCGCTCCATCACGCCAGGCCCGCCAGGTCCAGCTCAAGCTGCCGCAGCAGCGGCCCCCACGGGTCCGGCCGGGCCGCCCGCCGCGCACGCTCCTCAGCGGCCTCCGCCCAGATCACCTCGGCGGCGTCCAGCGCGGCCTTGTAGCTCTCGTAGGTGTTGCCGCACATCGCGCACAGGGCCACCGCCGGGCCCGCCGCCTGGTACTCGGTCGGTTCGAGGCTCCAACCGGCGGAGTGGTTGCCGAGCACGCCCCGCGGGTCGTTCTCGCCGTCGTCGAAGCCCCACACAAGCAGTTGGCAGCCGTGGCACTGCCCGCGCCACCGCAGCACCCGGTCGCGGCGCCGCCAGGAGTCGTACCAGACCTGCACTGGAGCACCGATTGCGCCCTGCGCGGTCAGGATCGGGTCCTCCACCCGCACCGGCTCGACCGCGTCGTAGTACCGGACCAGGTACGACGGCCGCTCGTCGCGCATCGGGATCGGCTTGCCGAGGTGCAGCGCCCGCGCCTGAACGGACGGGAATGCGTCGGGCCGCAGTGCCTCGCTGCCCCCGCACTGCTGCATCAGCGCCCGGATTGCGTCGAACTTCTTGCCGTGCCGGTACTTCAGCGCGCTGGGCACGATGGCTACCAGGCGGCCACCGGGCCGGAGCAGTTCCCACGCCAGCATCACGTGGTCGATCCACAGCGTCGCGTTGCCCGGCACCGCGAACGGCGGGTTCATCACCACCGCGTTGAACCGGATGCCGGAGCCAGCGCCGATCGGGTGCCGGGCGGTGGCGGCGTACTCCTCCAACGTGCAGTTGAAGACGGTCACGCGCCCGTCGTGGTCGCCGATCAGCGCCGCCCGCGCCTTGTTCGGCTCCAGCGCTACGACGCGCACGCCCGGATTGACCTCCAAGATCGCCCGGACGAGCTGCCCGCCGCCCGCCGACGGCTCCAGCACCACCGACCCGGCCGGCAGCCGCTCCAAGTCGGTGTACGGGTAGCTGCACACCTCCTCGGCAACGTCACCGGGCGTCGGCACGTACCCCTCCGACTGGGACACCGGGACCGCCCGGCCCGTCTTGACCGCCCGTTTGATCGCCTCGGTGGGGTCCGTCTCGAACGTGTAGCCCTTGATCCTCTTCGTGTAGACGCCACCCAGCGCCTGAAACGCGGTCGCGACGGGCACCCAGTCCTCCCGGCTGTGCTGCTCGCCGGTGACCGTGACCTCCGTCCCGTTGATGACCGCGCTGGCCAGGATCTCTCGCGTCTTCGCGGTGAGTTGATGCATGATGGTCGTGCTCCTTCATGCGTGCGTTGGGAACCTGCGTGGGGAAGAGCAAGCGGCCGGCCCACATGGGGGTGCCTCCCCGGGCCGGCCGCACTTGACGCGAAGCCGAACGGCCGGCCCGGGCTGCCTCCGGGCCGGCCGTTCGCCGTGGTACGGGGTGGTTCAGCGGGCCGCGCGGTACGCCGCCCACTGCTCGTTGAGCAGAGCGGCGACGCGCTCGGCGACCTGCATGCTCAGCGCGGGCCCCTCCAGGTCGTCGTCGCACAGGTCGCCGATCGGCTGCGGTTCGGTGCAGAGCCGGAACCCGGCGGCGACGTCCACCGAGAAGATCACCTCGTCGTCGTCCGTGGCCGTGGCGTCCACACGCTTGATGTCCGCGTGCTGTGCCCAACCGGTGTGCTTGGGCTCGACGGCGTCGAGGTCCATCATCAGCACCACCACGTCGCCGACGCTGACGATGCCGCGCCGACCGAACGTGCCGACCGTCCATCCGGCCGTCCACTCGGCGAGCTGCTCGCGGTCGATGACGATGGCCCGGTCGTCGGGCGGGGCATCGTCGCCCCGCCCGGCGGCACGGGCGGTGAAGATCACGCTGGCCGCCTCGCCGACGTGCACCGCCAGCTCGTCGAGGGTGCCGACGATCGTGCCGCCCCGACCGGTCGGGTCGCCGACGTGCAGGGCGTGCACTCCGGCGGCGGCCCGCTGCTTGCTCAGCGGGTAGAGCGGGTCGCCGGGACGGAGCAGGGTGACGGTGCCGGGCAGGTGGATGCGTTTGGGCATGGTTGAGCCTCCCGTTAAGGGTTCGGGGAAGGGTTCCCGTATGGGGTCCGCGTGGGGTTGCGTCACGCGGCCTATCGGGAGGAACGGCCGGATCGAAAGCCGTTCGGAAAGTCCGAACAACGTTACGGATCGTTGATCGGGAAGTCAAATCCCCAGGTCAGAGCCGGTTCCTCTCACGCAATGCGCAGCGCACGCACTGCGTGTTGCCTGCGCACCCGCCCGGGCACCCGCGCCGTGCGGGCACCCGGACGTGAACGCGTGCGCCTACCCGAGCGGGCGGTCACCCGGGTTCGCGCGGTGCCAGCGGGCGGCGGCCTGCGCCTCGCCCCGTGTGCTGGCGTAGGACTTCCAGCCGCACGTGCACCGCGCCACCGAGTCATCGCCCATGACCCACCGCCCGCATGAGCCGTTCGACTTGGTGCGGTACCGCTCGCGGCGACCGGCGCACAGGACCGTGGTGGTGATGTGCGTGAACGTCGCCGGTATCCGCTCCGGCGTCGGCAGGCTCACCCACGCAGACGGCTTGTCATACCGGTCGACCAGCCGACCGCGCGCCCACGTGCCATCGTCGTCCATCAGCCACGTGAACTCCGCGTTCGAGTCCGGGCGGCCGATCACCCAGAACCGGTCGAACCGGTTGTGCGCCCGGTGGAACTCCTCCAGCTTGGTTGCGTTCAGGCCCCGCTCACGCAGGTTCGCGAGCACCGTCACCGCGTCGGCCTTCCGAACCCACCCGTGCACCCGGGCCCTGCCCATGCTGACGTGGGTCAGGTCGATGTCCACCCCGTTCACTCGCGCCCCTCCGCTCCGCTCGGCTGCGGGCCGACAACGGCCAGCGGGTGAACGTCGAGCGGCAGCCGCTCCCAATCGCCGTCCAGAGTCACCCGCTCGCCGACGACCACGCACACGCCAATGAACCGGTAGAGGCCCGCCAGCTCCATCTCCGCGTCGTCGACCTCGTCGAGCATCGCCTCGTGCAGCCATCGCGAGTCCGGCACACCCTGGAACCCGCCGTCGATCAGCGTCCGTTCCCCGCCGTACGCCGACGCTGCGGCGAGGAGGAACCCCTCGTGTCGCCCAGCGTTGGGGCGCAGATGCCCCCAGGTGGCTTCCATGACCACGGCCTCGCGCCGCGCCCCGTAGACGTCCAACATCATCGGTCACCGCCCGACACCTCAGCGCACGCCACCGGGTGCGGGTCGCCCTCGTACCAGCACCAGGAGTACGCGCCGACCGCGTACAGACCGCGCTCGTCGGGCTCGATGCGGTCCTCGTCGGGCTGCTCGCCCGGCTGGAGGGCACCGCCGTCACGGTTGTACTGGCCGGACACCAGCACCAGCACGTCCCCGTCCCACCGCAGCGTGTCGACGATCGCGTCGGGCCCGGCCGCAGCGGCGGCCTTGTCCCAGTAGACGCGCATCCGCTCCGCCTCGGCCCGGGGGAAGCGGGGGCACAGGAAGCCGTTCCACCTGGTGCGCGGGTCGTACACCGCCCGCCAACTGTCGCTGCCGTCGTCCTCGCAGCCGAGGGTGGCCAGCCCCCAAACCTCGCCCTCCCGCAGCGCCGGGACCGGCAGGGCCGCCCCCTCGCTCGCCGACGGCCTGCCGTACACCCGCTCCTGGGCGTCCGCGACGGTCTCCCCGTACGCCTCGACAATCGCGTCACGGCCGGCCGGCGGGACACCCGCCTCCGTGCGCTGCCGCTCGACGTCTTCGAGCATCTTCACGATCGCGTCGGCGACGTCGTCCATGTCCCGGTCGTCGTCGTACAGGCTCACCCAGAGCGCGTCGTCGGCGTTGCTGTCGTGCCCGTACCCGAACTCGTCGCGGTACGCCACAGCCCGACCAGGCTCCTCAAAATGCCCCGGACCGGCGGACACCGACCAGCGCACCGGCCGCTCGTCGTCCCCGGCGACGAGCCGCCCAGCGAACAGGGTGGCCGTGTTGCCGCCCGTCTTGTCGACCAGCGCGACGTGCCCCGAGGCGGCGACCTTCTGCTGCAACACCGACATGTCGATGCTGTTGCGCTTGCGCTCCGTGGCGTCCGCGCAGTTGCCGCACTCGCCGTCCCAGCCCTCGCCGTCGTCGTTGGGCACGCCGCAGGTGCGGCACGCCTCGACCACCCAGCCCTTCCTGCACCCGTCCGGGCACGGGTCGAACTCGTCGCCGTCCTCCGGCGCGGGCTTCTCGGACCGGGGGCACAAGGCGCCGGTGTCGTTGCGGTGGCGGTTGTAGCACCAGCCGGTCCGCTCCTCCTCGGCCTCGGCCTCGGCGGTCGCGGGTCGGTGCTGTTCGGCGTGGACGGGTACGGGCAGGTTGGTTGTGGTCATGGGTCGTTCCTTCGGTCGTACGGGTCAGGGGTTGTGCGGTAGTGGCGTGGCACCACTCGGCGACCGCCCGGCCCCGGTCGTCCGGGGCCGGTGGTCACCGGGCGTGCGCCCGTCACGCGGTGGCGTTGAGCCGTTCGTCCCAGCAGCACTCGCCGACCGGCCCGCCGTCGTGGATGCGGGCAGTGGCAGCGGGCGTCTGCTGGTGGCAGAACTTGCAGGCGACGGTGGCGAGCTGCTCGTCGGACTCGTCGGTGAGGCTGCGGATCTGCGCTTCGGCCTCACTCACGCCGAGGTGCTCCACCAAGGCGCGGACCATCGACCCGGGCCCGTCGTTGTTGACCTCGCTGGCCTGCGCGGAGAACAGGTCGTGCACCAGGTCGCTCAGGCTCAGCCACGACACGCCGTTGGTCTCGGCGAGGGCCGTGAGCCGGTCCACGGTCGCGTCGTCGGGCGTCGGCTCCGGATCGCCGTCGTCCTCCACGTCCGTCTCGGTGATGCTGTGCCAGGCGTCCTCCGTAGTCTCGAAGTACAGGCGCGCCGCCTCGTCGTCATCGGCAGGCGGCTCGGCCGGGCAGTCGCCTTGGCCGGCGACGTCCGACCATGACGCCCGGGCGAACTTCGCCAGGCTCTGCTTGGCGCCGCGCTCGCTGGTGTGGACGCTGACCGCGTCGCCCTTGCTCCAGGTGATCGCCAGCACCCACACGCTGTTCCGGGCGGGCGTTGCCGGGCCGACCCACACCGTGCCGTCCGGGTACCGCCACGTCGTACGCTCCGCCAGCTCGCTCGCGTCAGCCTGTCGGAACGCCCACGACCGGGCGTCAAGGAACGTCGGCTTGCCGTGCCGGTCGACGAACGGCAGCCAGTACGTGACCACGCCCTCCCGCTCGTTGGCATCCTCCGAGGGGAACGACACCGGGAACAGCCGCCCGCCCTCGCTCGCCACTTGCGGCAGGGACTCTGCGCGTGCTCGCTCGGCCTCCGACAGAGCCTCGGGCACGATCAACTCCCGCAAGTCCTCCGCACGCCACCACGGGTTCTCCACCACCTGCCCGTTGACGTACAGCGTCGGCCGGCCCTCGGCGGCGTCGAGGAAGTACCCACGGCCGTGGTCCTCGGCCAGCTCCAGCCGCTTCTCGATGGCGTCGCTGGTGCTGTCGGGAACGACCGGCAGAACCGGTCCTCCGTACGCTTCCGCCTCGTCCCGTACCACGGCGTCCGGGTGGCTGGCGAACGCGGCGCTGCGCCATTGCATCAACCCGGCGGCGTCCCACACCGCCCGCAGGTCGGCCAGGGCACCGACCTCGTCGTCGTACCGGACCGCGAACACGACGCGGTGAGCGCCCGGGAGCACGGCGGCCACGATGGCGGCGGCCTTCCCGGCCTCCATGGTCGCGTAGCGGTGAGCGGCGGTGCCGCTGGCCGTGTGCGCGCCCTCCATCTGCGGGTCGTCATCGCTGAGGTGCGCGTTGTGGCCCTCCAGTTCGGCGATCGGGGCGGGGCGGTCGGCGAGGGCGCGCAGGTCCTTGGTCGTGTCGGTCACGGGATGGTTCCTTCCGTTCGTGCGGATCGGGGTGTTGCGGTTAGTGGCGTGGCGCCACTCGGCGACCGCCCGGCCCCGGTCGTACGGGGCCGGTGGTCACCGGGCGTGCGCCCGTCAGTGGTCGGCGATGAGCCAGCCGACCGCGTAGGCGGCGGCGTCGGCGGTGCGGTGACCGGCGGACACGGTCGCCCCATCGGCCGCCGTGACCCCGCCGTCCGTGCCTCGCCGGAACGCCCGCCACTCGCCGTGGCGGTTGTGCCAGAGCTCGCCGACGTAGCGGCGGCCGTCGGTCATCGGGTACTCGCCGCACCCGTCACCGTTGTCCGGCAGCACGCCGTGCCCGGTGGCGACGACCTGAAGCGGGCGGGTCGGCGACGGGCCCGCGAGGATGGCCGCACTCATGCCCCGCCACCGCGAACCGGTCATGTACAGCACCCCGGCTCGGCGCAGTGTCAGCAGCGCGGCCAGCAGCCTCCGGTCGTCGGCGACGACCGCCAAGGTGTTGGCGAGGTCGCTGCGGTCGTGCCGGCCCGGCGGCATGTAGAACCGGGGCACCCGGAAGGTCGCGGACAGCAGGTGCGCGGCGGTGAGGTTCTGGCGGGCCAGGAACCGGTGGTGGTCGATCAGGCTGGCGATCGGGTGCAGCGGCTCGACCGGGATCGGGTGGGCGGGAATGTAGTGGGCGGCCGGGTCAACAACGGTCATCGAGGTGCCTCTCGTGGGTGCGCTGGGAGTGGACGGTCGTGCGGCGCCAGCCGCGACCATGCGGGGCCGCGGCTGGCGTGGGGTTACGGGGCTCAGGCGGCGGCGGTGAGGGGAACGGCCGGCTTGGTGATGCGCTCCCACCGCTCGCCGGTCCACAGCTCCCACCAGCCGTGCTCGCTGACCGGGCGCGCCTCCAACTCGTCGACGAGCTGCTCGCGGCGGTCGACGGTGAACGCGATCGGGTAGGCCAGCTCCTCGTACGGGAACGGCTGGTAGGCGAGCCGCTCGGCCGCCGACCGGCCCGGCTCGTGGAGGAACTCCATCCGCCGGACCAGCGTGTACTCGTCCTTCGCGGCGCGCCCCAACCGCCGGCGGGTCTCGAACTCCGCGATCAGGTCGCGCATCACGTCCTGGTCGGTGACGTGCGTGCCGGAGGCGTACTGGCAGGCGGCCACGAACTGGTCGAACTGGTCGGGCCCGAACGCGCCCGTGTCGTGGTAGTCGATCCAGGTGGGTCGGCCCTCGCCCCGGTTCTGGATCACGCCGACGGGGTTCTCGTCGAGCCGTAGCGTGGCGGTGACCGCCTCCGCTTCGGGGGTGGGTAGCGCCCGGTACGAGGTGACGTGCAGGCGGGTGTTGGGCACCCGCAGGCCGGAGTGCGGCAGCTCAATCAGCTCGGTTGTGGTGGGCGTGGTCATGCGGTCTCCTCGGTGCGTTGGGGGAGCGGAGGATGGTGCAGGGGCCGGTGCCCCACGGCCGCTGGCCGGACTCGGATGGCCCGGCCAGCACCGTGCGGGTACCGCGTCAGCCCGCGGTCAGGTCCTCGCCGTGCTGGTTGTCGGGGTGGTTGTAGAGCAGCCACGTCCGCACCGCGCCCTCCAGCGCCGTGACGAGCTCGTGGGCGTCGCCGGGCCCGAAGTCGCCGGTCTCCACCTCGGGGAAGTGCGCGTTGATGACCGCCCAGAACAGCGGTTCGGCGTCCGTGACCGCCCGCTCCAGGCGCTCCTCGTGGGTGCCCTCGGTGGGCGTGGGGATGCGGCTGAGGATTGCCTCGCAGAACGAACGCAGCGTGTCGGGTGTGCCGTAGATGACGACGTCCTCTTCGCGCACGCCGTACTCGTTGTCGTCCAGCGTTTCGACCCCGAACTGCTTACCCGGCATGAGGATGTCCGGGTTGGCGGTGGCGGGGGCGTCGTAGACGTTGGCCATGGTTGATCCTTCGTGTGCTGGTGAACGGAGGGTGTTGCTGGGGCCGGTGCCCCACGGCCGCTGGCCGGACCTGGTGGCCCGGCCAGCGCCGTGCGGGAGCTGGTCAGGCGTCGCTCGACGTTCGGACGGGTGAGCCCGAACGCCGGAGGTCGCTCTAGGCGCCGAACGTGCTCTCGACGTAGGTGAGCGCCGCGCCCATGTGGAAGCTGTCGGCGTACTCGCCGCCGTCCCGCAGGAAGGCGTGCTTGTCGCCGGTCCCTTCGGTGTCGGCAGGCTCGTCGTCCGAGGCGTGGATGCCGAGCCACCAGGCGGCTGCCGCCGGGTGACCGGAGCGGTACAGCACCTCGGCGATCACGTCGGCCTCGGAGCAGGAGAAATGCACGCCCGTCTCGGCCGTGTAGCTGCCCAGCATCTCCGCCATCTTGGCCAGCGACCCCATTAGCCGGACCGTCTGCTCCTGCTCGCGGCGCACCGCCTCAGCGAGGCCGCCGAGGCGTCCCCACGCCTCCTCGGCGTAGTCGAAGCGCTGAGAGTCGTACGCGTTGTAGTTGCACGTCTCCTCGGCGCGCTTGGCCATCTCCGCCAGGTCGGCGGTGGCCGTGCGCTCCCAGGCGTCGTACTCGGCGACCAGGTCAGCCGCCGCCTTGACGTCGTGGGTGCTGCTGGCGGGGGTGAGGGTCGGCTGGGCGTCGGTGTCGGCCCAAACCCGGTTGCCCTCGACGTCGACGACGATCGGGAGGGTGCCGTCCGGGCGGGTGATCGGCCACCGCATGTCGTCGGTCCACACGCTGATGTGCAGGCGGCCGTCGTCGTCGATGAAGGCGTGCACGTCGCCGCCGGACACCCGGATGAACGGCTCCGTGTAGTCGGAACCGTCGGCGTGCTGCACGTACGCGCCGGTGTTCTCTCGCCGGGCGTACTCCATGAGGGCTTGGGTGCGTGCCTCGTTGGTGTCGTGGATGAGGGTGTCGGACACGGGGTTACCTCCTGTTGAGCGGGTGTATGGGTGTCTGGTGCGGGTTCAGCGGGAGCGGCGGCCCGTCAGCAGAGCCACCAGGAACAGCACGATCGCGGCGACGTGCCCGGCGACGACGACCTTGGACAGCGGCCACACCCAGGCGGCCCGCGCGATTGCGGCGGTGATACCGACAGCGGGCGTGCCGAACAGAGCCGCGGCGAAAGCGACCTCGATCGGGCGGCGACGGCGTGGCTTCGGGGGGATGTTGGCGCTGGTCATGGCGTCTCCGTGGGCTCGGGTGGGACGGGTCGTGGTGGGTTGCTCCAGGTCAGCGGGTGACGTGGCGGTGGGCAATTCGCTTCCGGCGGGGCCGACGGGCCTGGAGGTGGATGTCCGCCCCGTCGCAGGTGTTGGCGACGTCCTCGGCGGCGAAGGGGCAGCCGAAGTGGCCGCAGCCGTTGCTGCCGGGCATGCAGTCGCAGTTGTGGGCGCAGGTGCGGCACCGCCCGCTGATCTCGGCGACGGTGGCGGTGAGCGTGCCGGACCCGGTCGGCGACCACTCGGTGGCGGGCTGGTACGCGGCGTGGCGCTGGAGCAGCCGGGTGGCCTCGTCGGTGACGGTGCGGTCCTCCAGGCGCAGCCAGTGACGGTTGATGCGGAAGCAGTGCGGCTCGCCGTCGACGACGACGATCAGGTGCGTCTCGCGCAGGCCGGTTTCGATGGTGGCGGTGACGGTGAACGGGGCGTCGCTTCCGGTGGTGGCGGTGAGGCGGGTGACCGGGGCGACGGTGGGGACAGCGGACATGGGGTGCCTCCTGGCGGTTGGGTGGTGCGCGGGTGGGCGGTCCGGGCGGGATTGCCTGGTGCCACTCAGCGACCGCCGGCCCGTGGTGCGGGCCGGTTGTCGCGGGGCGGTACCGGGTCAGCCCTTGGTGCGGTGGCGTCCGGCGCGGCCGAGGAGCGTCTCGCGCAGCCGTCCCTTCCAGCCGCGGTCGGGGATGACGGCGTACGGGATGCCAGCGCCGAGCGGGAAGGTGCGCAGGTCGCTGAGGACACGGCCGCGCTGGTCGAGCATCTGGCCGGTGACGAGCGCACCGGCGGCGTGCCCGTAGACGTCGACGGCGCGGAGCCGGTAGGCGTGCTCGTCGGCGAAGGCCGCGACCTCGACGACGTCGCCGGGGGCGGGCTGGAGGCGGCTGGGGAGGGTCTCGTACTTGAGCGGGTGGGACATGGTGGGTCCTTTCGTGTGTGGGTGTGGTTGACCTCCGGCCCTGGTCAGGCCGGTGGTTGTGGTGCGTGGGTGGGTGGCGTCTGTGCGCCTGATTCCTGCCAACGGCCCGAATGCCGTTCGGAAAGTCCGAACAACATTACGGGGTGATGGTTCCCGGGTCAAATCCCCAGGTCAGAGGCGGTTTTCCTCACGTATGTGCGGGCCTGCGCTCACACGCACTGCGTGTGCGCCCGCTCGCGCATCTGCGCGCCTGCGCTCACACGCCCAACGCGCGCAGAACCGGCCCCCACGGGTCCGGCCGGAACGCTTCCACGGGCGCTGGCACCGGCTCGCGCTGCGGCTTGGGCTCACCCGGAGCACGCAGCGGCCCCGCCGCGACCAACTTCGGGCGCTTGAAGAACCCGAACAGCGGGTCGTCGTCCGACGGCGACAGCTCCGCGCGGATGGTCACCTCACGGCCGGGCAGCCGATCGTGCCAGCCCTTCCACAGCGCGAGGATCGCGTCACGCTCCTCCGCCGAGCCGGTCGGCTCCGGCGGCTCCAGACCGCGGGGGAGCGCGCCGTGCACCCGCCACCCCTCGTCGGTCTCGATGACGCACTTCCACACCGTGTTCGCGTGGTACGAGAACCGGTTGACGTCGTCCTTCACCGACACGATCCAGCCTTTGAACGTCACCCGCCCGGTCGGCACCCGCACCCCCGCCGCCCGCAGCTGCGCGTCCCGCGCCTGCCGCTCGGCGACCTTCGCCGCGTACCGCCGCTCACCCTGGATGGCCTTGGCCGCCGCCGCTGCCTGCCGGTCGGTCATGTCCCCACGCCCGAACGCCCAGAACATCTCCAGCAGGAACCCGTCCAGGTGCTCGCGGGTGCCGGGCACGTCGTACTTCTCCCGGGTCAGGTCCGCCAACTCCGGGTGCCGCTCCAGCAGTTCCGCCCGCCGCGCCTGCTTGCGCTCCTCGGCGGTCAGCCGCCGCTGCTCCGCCTGCGCCTGCTTCGCCGTGTGCCGCGCCCGGTCCCGCTCCCGCACCCACACCGGCACCAGGTCGACGTGGATGTACCCGGCCCGGTGGTTGTCCCCACCGCACGCGCACGAGCAGACCGGTCCGGTCGCGTACTGGCACCGGGAGTCACACGGCTGCGCCGCATTGTGGGAGCCCTGCACGTACGTCAGCCGCACGCGGGTGTCACACCCGCCGCAGCGCATCACCTCCACGTCGTACGTCGCGTTGACGAACCCGCACTCCCGGCACGTGCCCGCCGCGATCCGGCTGTCCACCGGCCCGCGCCGGGCGGTGACCCGCCCGGCGCTCGTCCGCGTGCTCATCGCGACCCCGCCCCCACCGCACCGAGGGCCCGCAGCGCCGGCCCCCACGGGTCCGGCTGCACCGCCACCGCCACCGGCGCGGCGGGCTCCGGCTCCGGTGCGGTGATTTTCGGCGGCGAGACGCCGGGCTCGACCAGGTGCGGCGTGATGAAGGCGTGCACCTCGGCGCGCGTCTCGGGCCTCTTCGGCGTCGTGCTGTTCGGGTACGTGTGCGCCTTGAGCGCCTGATGCAGCGCGTCGACGTCGACCAGGTCCCCGGGGATGACCTGCCGCCGGCTGGCCTGGAAGTCGCGCCGGTCGTGTTTGCCGATGTTGTACTCACGGCCCCAGCCGAGATCACGTACCCGTTTCGGCTCGCCGTCGCGGGTCGCGCTGATGACCTCGTGCACCTCGTAGCGGACCTCCACAGCGCCGCGCCCGTCGCGGGTGCCGACCTGGGTGCGCTTCTCGATCACCAGCACGTCGCCGCGTTTGGCCCTGCGGTCATCCCGGGTCGGGAGCATCCGGGGAGCAGCCAGGCCATCAGGCGCCTGCGACACCCGCTCGCGTATCTCCCCGGCCACGGCCGCCCGGCCGACCTCAGGCTCGACGTCATCGGGCAGGCCAGCCGGGCGGTCACCGCCGGGCGTTCCCGGGCACCGCGCGGTGGTGGCTGCGGTCAGCGTCGCCGGGGTACCGCAGAGCAGGCACCACGGGAACCGCACGTACCGCCCCCACACGTGACCGGTGCCCAACTCCGGCGCGCCCGTGACCTCGCTCAGACAGGTCGGGCAGTCCTTCGCCCGGGCGACGTTCGCGTCGGCGAGCTTCGCGTGCCGCCACTCCATGACGTGGTCGCGGTACGCGATCCGCCGCGCGTACCGCTCCGGCGTGTCCACGCCGCCGACCGCGGCCCCGCCCGGATACACCTTCCACCAGCCGTCCATGCGGTCGATGTAGTGGTCCCGCCCAGCCGCGTCCTTCACGAGCAGCGTGTAGCCCTCTCCACGAGACTCGGCGACTTCCACGAGCCCGAGCCCGTTGTGCTGCACGTTGCTGCCGATGATCGGGCTCTTCAACGACCACCCCTGGATGGGCGCGGGCGTGGCCACCTGGACCGCGTCGTACAGCGACTCGACGATCGGCGTGACCGCGCGGACGATCTCACCCTTCCACGCGTCGGGCCGCCGGACCATGTCGACCGCCCCGGCCGCGCAGGTCTGCCCCACGTACGCGGCGGCGTACAGCAGCGGGTCACGGGACAGCGCGTGCCGCGCCTCGTAGGTGAGCACCCGCACCTGAGCCGGACCGACCTTGAAGTCCCAGCCGTTGATTTTCCGGCCGCCCCGGTTGACGTCCGCCCACCCGTTGTCACCGGCCCGCAGCGCGCTGACCGGCAACCCGGTGCGCGCCCCCACCGCCCGCGCCAGGTCCCGAACCGTCTGGTCCGCCCCGCACTCAGTCGCGCGCGGCTCCACACTGACGTCGTAGGCGCGGAACGGCGTCGTGATCGGCGGCGTACCGCCGCAGTCCGGCCGCTCGCACGCGGGCTGGCCGGGCTGGTGGTCGCACGCGTCGGCGGGCACCGCCTGCGGGTAGTCCGACAGCCACCCGTCGTTCTTGTACACGTCCTTCGGCATCAGGAAGTCGCGGTGGCCGCTCCACGCGGGCCCGCCGAACGTCACGCGCACCATCCCGGTCGGCACGCCCTCGTGCCAGTCACCGACCGCCGACAGCACGATGAGGTCACCGCTGTCGAGGCGCGCCTGCTTGGCGTCCTCCTCGGCCTGCCTGCGCGCCGCGCCCTCCTTGCACTCCGCGTGCGCCGTCGGCTTGAGTTTCGTCCAGCACTCCGGGCAGACCGCCGGGGCCGGGCAGTACGGCAGCGCGTGCCGCTTCCCGTCCGGGCTGCGCGAGTTGTCGCCCGTCACCGTGTACGGGCACTTGCGCTTGCGTACCCCGCCGACCTTCCCGCACTTGTCGCAGGCGAGCCCCTGCCGGCCTGCCGGCGTCCGCCCGTAGCTGTAACCCATCGTCTGTCCTTCCGTTGGTGTGAGCGTTGGGAATGGGGCCGGGGCACGCCCTGGTGGACGCGCCCCGGCTCGTGGGTGGTGCTGTGTCAGGCGTTCGCCCGCTGCGGGATGAACTCCTCCAGCGCGGCCGACACGATCTCGTCGACCAGGCCGACGACCGGCGTGAGCGCGCCCGGCTCGCCGAACCCGACCGTCAGCGGGGCCGGCCGCACGTCCGCGTTGATGTCGACCTGCGGCTTCGCCGGCAGGTCACCGCGCCCGTGCGCCTCGGTCAACGCCGCGTGCACCGCCTTGCGGGCGGCCCGCAGCCGGGTGCCGACCGGCAGCCGGTACACCCGGTCGCCGCCCGTGCTGCTCGGCGCCTTCATGCCCATGTCCGCCCACACCGACGTGTCCTCGTCGGCCGCCGCCACGACCGCGGGGGCCGGCTTCGCCGCCGGGCTGGTGTCCCGCCGGGCGGGCGCCGGGCGTGCCGTGGCCGTCTTCGCCGCGTCGCTCAGCTTCGCCTTGGCCACCGCGACCGTCTCGGCCACGACGTCCTCCGGCTGCCCGGCGAGGGCCTCGGCGAGCAGCCGCTCGATCGCGGCCAGGTCCAGCTTCGCGGCGACGGGCGCGGCCGGCTGCGGCGCGACCGGCTTCGTGTTCCGGACCACCGGCGCGACCGGCGCGACCGGCGCCACCGGCGCGGCGGGCGTGGCCGGGCCCGTGTACTTCTTGCAGCCCGCGCGGTGCGCGATGAGCTTCTTCTTCGGCCCCGTACCGCCGCACCGCCCGCACGCCTTCGCGGCGGCCGTGGCGTCCGGCCCGGTGTCGGCGTCGACGACGGCGGTCGCGAGCGCGGCCACCGCCTCCGGCGTCGGCTCGGCCGCGTCCCCGTCCTGCTCGTCGTCGACCTCCTCGCCCGCCGGGGCGTTGATCTCCGCCTCGACCTGCCGCGCCATCACCGCGTTGCGGATCCAGTCCCACCCGTACTTGTGCCCCTCCGCGTCCTCGAACTCGAAGTCCGGGGTCGCCGCCATGCCCGCCTCGATCAGCTCCAACGCGCCGTCGAAGTCACCCGACCCGAACCGCAGGAACGCGGCCTCGCTCACCTGACGCGGGTCCGACACGTCCACCTGCTCACCGGCCACCACCGGCACCTCCTTCGCGCTCGCCTCCGGCAGCTGCCCGCGCTCCACCCGCGCCGGCACCTGCTTGCCCATCGCCGCCTGCCGCATCCGCTCCGCCATCTCCCCGTCCTTCGCTCCCACGTACATCCGCTTGCCCTGCTCGTCGACCACCGTCGCCGTGGCCACCGCCCCGAACCCGCGCATCGCCTCCTCCGCGCGCTTGTCCGTCGCGACCGTGGTCAGCCGCCCACCGACCCGCTCGGCGAGCGTCATCACGACCAGCCACGGCCGCTCGTCGACCGGCTCCGCCACGGCCACCGGCTCGGCCGCCGACACCGGCTCGCCCGCGCCCTGGCCGTCGTGCACCTTCGCCTTGCGGATGCCCCCGCACCGGCACTTCGTCGACCACACGGCCGGCTTGCCGTTGTCGGTCGCCCGCACGAACTCGTGCGGCGTGTTCCGGTCCAGCGCCCCGCCCGCGTCGGCCGTCGGCGTCACCACCGGCTTGGCGGGCGCGCTCGCCGCGCTGGCCTTGCCGGCCCGCGTCTTCGCCGCCGGCTTCACCGGCTCGGCCGCGGCCTGCGCCGCCTGGAGCGCCGCCTCCAGCGCCGCCGCAGCGCTCGCCCGCTCACCGGCCGCCTTCGCCTCCTCGACCGCCTCGCGACCACCGGCGGTGCGGATTGGCATGAGCAGGTGCCGCACGTCCGGGACGACGTCGCCCGCGTCGTCCAAGGGCACGATCACGGCGGGCTTGAACCCGTCGACCAGCTCGAACCGCACCCGCGCACTGCCGGCCAGCTTCACGCCCGCCGTCAGGTACGCCGGGTTGAAGCCCACGCAGATACGGCCGAAGTTGGCCTCGACCTCGGCCTTCGCCTTCGCGACCGCCCGCTCGTACCCCTTCTCGGTCGTGTACGTATCCCGCTTCACGTCGGCGACGGCCGCCTTCACGAGCTTCGCCCGCCGCTTGTCGTCCGGGCCCACCCACACGGCCTCGACGTCCTCGCTGGCCTCCGCCTCGTAGCTGCCGCCCGCCGACAGGTGCACGCCGTTGGCGGTGAAGTCCAGCAGCACCGGCGTGTTGCGCTCGCACGCCAGCTCGACACGGCCAATCGCGTCGATCAGGTCCTTCGCCGGCACGTCCGCGTGCGCCGTCATGGTGCTCGGGAACAGCGACCGGATCGGCGGGTAGTTCGCCCCGTCCAGCAGCCGCGTGTACGCCCGCGCCGGCCCGGCCTCGAAGCCCATCCGCCCGTCGACGGCATCACCGTCCGCGTACACCGTGATCGTGTCGGCGAGCTTCGCCAGCGGCTTCACGAACTCGACCAGCGTGACCGCGGGGATCAGCGCCGTGAACGCGCTCGCCTCGTTCGCCCACTCGACGTCGCGGTGCTCCAGCCGGTACCGGTCCGTCGCCAGCAGCGACAGACGCGCGCCGTGGCCCTCCAAGCGCACGCCCGTCATCATCGGCAGCGTCTCGTCGCGCCCGGCTACGCCAGCGACCGGGACCGCCGCGCCGAGCAGCGTGGCCGCGTCGACCATGCCCGCGACCGGCGGCATGTCCGGCAGCGTGGGGTAGTCCTCCACGGGCATCGTGGGCAGCGCGTACTTCGTCTTGCCGTCGGTCAGCCGCACCTTCACGCCCTCACCGGCGAGGGCGACGGGCGAACCCGCGCGCAGCTTCTTGACCATCGTGGCCAGCCGCGCGCCGCTCACAAGCAGCCGCCCCGGGTTGGTGACGTGCGCGCCCTCCAGCGTGTACCAGCGGGCCTGCTCGTAGTCGAAACCGGCGACGGTGACGCCGTTCTCGTCGCCCTCGATGAGCACGCCCGTCAGCACGGGCACGTTCGGGCGCTTCGGCAGGGCCTTGACGACGAACGCGAGCGCGTCCGTCAGGACCTGGTGCGCGACGGCGAACGCGAGCACCTGCGGATCCGCTGGCGGCTGCTCGGTCGCGCCGATCGCGTTGGTGTCGTTCGTGGACATGGGTGGGAACCTCCGTGGGTTGTGCCTGGCCGTGCCTGGCCGGGCGGGTTGTGGGTTGGGCGGTTGCCCGGTGCCCTACGGCGAACGGCCGACCCGCGTTGGGTCGGCCGTTGCCTCGTGCGTTCGTGTGGCGTGTGTGCGCCTGATTCCTCCCGCCGGTCCTGAATGCCGTTCGGAAGGTCCGAACAACATACAGGGCGACGGCTGGAATGTCAAAAACCGCAGGTCAGAGGCGGTTCCTCACGCGCTGCGCGGGCTGCGCGCACACGCACACCCGCACACGCCCCGGCCGGGCGCGCACCCGCAGGCACGCGCCCGGCCAGCCGCTCACTCGTCCCCGTCGAGCGCGTTCAGGTCCGCGCCCGGCTCGGGCATCTCGTACAGGTCGTCCGTGCGCGGCGGGTACTCGTCCTCGTCGTCCGCGCTCGCCGCCGGGTCGGCCTGCTCGTCGTCCGCCGTCGGCAGCCCGAACCGGGCGGCATCGCCCTCGTACACCATGAACCCGAGCAACCCCGCCCCGTACGCCGCGCGCCACGCCTCATCGGCGCTCGCGTACTTCGTGCCGTTCAGCGGGTGCTGCTCGATGTCCGACCCGGTGGGGCCGCACAGCCGGATGACCTGGAGCGTGTGCATGCCGTCGTCGGCGGCCACGACCCCCGGGCTCGACAGCGCCCGGCTCACGCTCGACGCGGACACGGTCCAGTTCGTGGCCGCGACCTTCGCCGGCCCGCCCTTGCCGCACTCGGGCAGCGCGTCGAACGACAGGTGCTCGACCGTGTACAGGCGCCAGCGGCCGTCGAAGTTGTCCCAGGTCTGACCCTGCAACGGGGGCAGGGACGCGGGGGTGAGGCGGGCGGGAGCGTTGGCGGTGTGCGTCATGGGGAACCTCCGTGGGTTGTGCCCGGCCGTGCCTGGCCGAGCGGGTTGGGATGTCGGGCTGGCCGCCCGGCACCACTCGGCGACCGGCCGACCCATGCGGGGTCGGCGCGATCACCGGGCAGCGCCGGTCAGCGGCCCATCAGCACGCTCACGCCCGGGCAGGTGTTCATCAGCTCGCTGCCCCGCGCGGCCCGGCACCCGAGGTGCCCGCAGCCGTCGCTGTTGCGGTGGCAGTCGCAGCCGTGCAAGCACATCTCGCACAGGCCCGGCAGCTCGGCGACGCCAACGGCGAACGAGCCCCGGCGGGAATCCGTCCACGCCCACTGACCGGCGGGGACGCACCCGGTGTGGCGGCGCAACAGGCGCTCGGCCTCCGCGAGTACGGCGACCACGATCGGGGTGTTCCGCCGCGCCCGGGAGAGCGCGCGGTGCATGTCGATGGGCAGGCCGAGCGATCCGCCGTCGGCCGTGGTCAACCGCAGGTACGGGTCGGTGTGCGCGTCGGTGACGGTGACGGTGCCGGGGGCAACGAGCGGGACAACGTGGGCGGTCGGGTCGGTGTGCGTCATGGGGAACCTCCGTGGGTTGTGCCCGGCCGTGCCTGGCCAGGCGGGTTGGGATGTCGGGCGGGCCGCCCGGCACCACTCGGCGACCGCCCGGCCCCGTGAGGGGGCCGGTTGTCGCCGGGCAGCGCCGGTCAGCGCCAGCGCATGTCGGGCATCGCCAGGCCCGTGCGGCGCGCGGCCTCCCACGCCTGGTTGGTCACGCGCTCCAGGCGCATCAACTCGCCGCCGTCGCGGCCCGCGTACTTCAGCTCCGCCCGCACCGCCGCAATCGCGGCGTCGCACGCCTCGCGCTGGGCGGATGTGCGTGCCGCCCGGGCAAGGGCCAGGAACGGGTTCGCCTCGCGCATCTCCGTGTGTGCCATGGGTGCCTCCATCGCTTGTGTCGTTCGGACGATCCGAACAACGTTTGGCGAAGCTAACCACACCCCGCCCAAGCTGTCAAATTCGGGCATTCCTCTCGCGCGCATGCGCACCGCGCCCGACCGCGCCACACGCACACGCCCGCGACGGGCGCGCCCAGGCGCAGGCGCGCACACGCCTGAGGCCGCTCCCGGCTCGCGCCTCAGCCTTCCGCGCTGCCCACACGCGCGCCGGTCGACGGGCCAGAATGGACTGTCGCGGGCGTACCCGGCCGCAGGCGCGGGTCCGGACCCGCGTAGGGGCGCGCGTGCCCGGCCGCGCGTGGGGGCGCGCCAGCGGGCGGCCAGCGGGCGGCCAGCGGGCGGCCAGCGGGCGGCTGGAGGGGCGCGCGTAGGGGCGCGCGTGCCCGGCCGCGCGTGGGGGCGCGCCAGCGGGCGGCCAGCGGGCGGCCAGCGGGCGGCTGGAGGGGCGCGCGTGGGGGCGGCTGGAGGGGCGCGCGTGGGGGCGGCCAGCGGGCGGCCAGCGGGCGGCCAGCGGGCGGCTGGAGGGGCGCGCGTGGGGGCGGCTGGAGGGGCGCGCGTGGGGGCGGCCAGCGGGCGGCC